>DATEXG010000149.1:0-7786 GCA_035257225.1 Candidatus Limnocylindrales bacterium | reverse complement strand
GTGTCTCAGTCCCAGTCTGGGTGATCGTCCTCTCAGACCACCTACCGATCGTCGCCTTGGTGAGCCGTTACCCCACCAACGAGCTAATCGGACGCAGGCCCCTCCCGAAGCGCCTTTCGGCTTTGGAGTCACGACCGAACGTGACACCGTATGCGGTATTAGCCACCCTTTCGGGCAGTTATTCCCCACTTCGGGGCAGGTCACCTACGCGTTACTCAGCCGTCCGCCACTATCGATCGAGCAAGCCCGATCGACCGTTCGACTTGCATGTCTCATGCACGCCGCCAGCGTTTATCCTGAGCCAGGATCAAACTCTCCGACAAAACCTCAGCCTTGCGGCTGAGGACCAACCTTGCGGTTGGATTTGTGTCCGAGGGTTGTTCCCGCTCGATCCTTACCGGATTTCCTGCCACTCTTCAGTTGTTAAGGTGCCCGCGCAAAGACGCGCGACCGCGCCAGGCGCAACGCTCCAATGGTGGGGGCGAACCTCATCAGTGTCAAGCGAGGAGTCGGGAACGGCCCGCTCGCCGACGGTCCTGACGAACCGCCGGACCAGGGCGCGAGGCGGAATGATATGGGGCCCTGACTTGGGTGTCAAACGAAGTCGGGGCCACAGACGCCAGCCGGCCCAGATGACCCGCCACGGGAGTCCGATGGCCGGGCGGCAATCGCCGGGAGAAGGCCTCAAGCGGGGGGTTCGCGGTCCTGACGTGCCCGAGAGCCGACCTGGGCCGTGCGGCTAGATGGGGCTGCTCTCACCGAGCAGCAGTGCCACGGCCGCGGCTATCCAGCACAGAGCCGCAAGCTCGAACGACGGAGCCGCCCCCACCGGCCCGATGGCGACGAGATACAGGATCGCTGCGATGATGCCGGCGGCGACCAGTTTGGAGAGGCGCAGCAGGATCTCGTTGCGGAGCTCGCTCATGGGTTACCTCGGTTGGGGTCGTGGCAGGACGTGTCGCGAACGGTCGACGGCGGGGTATGGGCCTGGCAGCGGTGGCCGTGGACGGTCATCAGATCGCTCGTCGGCCCTGCAGGGAGCGGATGAGCGTCACCTCGTCTGCGTACTCCAGGTCGCCGCCCACCGGGAGGCCACGGGCGATGCGAGTCACGCTCCCAACGAGCGACTCGAGGCGCTCGGCCAGATACATGGCTGTGGCCTCCCCCTCCAGGGTCGGGTTGGTGGCGATGACCACTTCCTCGAACCGCTCTCCCGCCAGCTGCGCCTCCTCCGCCCGTTCGAGGAGCTGGCGGATCTTCAGGCGTTCCGGACCCACTCCATCGATCGGCGAGATGGCGCCATGCAGCACGTGGTAAAGCCCCTTGAACTCGCCGGTCCGCTCCAGCGCCAGGACGTCCAGGGGCTCCTCGACGACGCACAGCCGCGAGGTATCTCGGCCGGGGTCGGAGCAGATGGCACACACGTCCTGCTCGCTGATGTTGAAGCAGCGCTCGCAGAAGACGACCTGCTCACGGACGGCTATCAGCGCCGCGGCGAGCGCCCGCGCTTCCGTCTCGGGGGCGCGCAGCAGGTGGTACGTCAGCCGCTGGGCAGTCTTGGGGCCAATGCCCGGCAGTCGAGAGAGAGATTCGATGAGCCGAGCGACCGGCTCGATCAGGGGCGCAGGCACGGCCGGCGACTACATGCCCGGCAGGCGCATGCCGCCGGTTACTGCCGCCATCTTCGCCTCGCCCAGTTCCCTGGCGGACCGTTGGGCTTCGCTGATCGCGGCCACGATGAGATCCTGGAGCATCTCGACGTCAGCGGGATCGACGGCCGAAGCATCAACCGTGACGCTCACGATCTCCAGTTTGCCGTTGACGACGGCCTTGACGACGCCTCCTCCGGCCGAGCCTTCGACGTGGGCGGCGGCCAGTTCTTCCTGAACCCGCACGATCTCCTGCTGCATCTGCATCGCCATCCGCTGCAGGTTCCCCATGCCCATGTCGTCTCCTCCTGACGCCGCGTGCGCCGGCTGCCTCAGCCGCGTGGACCCAAGTCTGGCCGAAACTGCGGCCGGTTGCACGCCCCGGGGTTTCGCGCCGGAGACCCGCCGAGTCCGGCGGACCCTAGCCCACGTCTCCGACGTCCACGACGTCGTCGCCGTAGATGCGCCGGAATTCGGTCAAGAGACGGGAGCTGTCCGGATCCGTGGCCAGAGGCGACACCTCCACGTTCGCGGCGACGCAACGGACACTCACGGGGATGCCGAGCACGCGGCTGACTCCATCTTCCAGGATTGCACGTCGCCGCTCCGCAACGTCCTTGAAGAAGCTCTGCGCCTCCGGGAAGCCGAGCGTGACGACCGATCCGTCCACGCTCACGGGACGGCAGGCCACGATGAGTGGCCTGGTTGGGGGGCTCTTGCTAACGAGTTCGACGACCTCGGCCCAGCGCTCCAGAAGCAGCGCGAGTGTCGGTCCCGTTCGGGGTCGGGGGGCCTGCCGTGCGGCGGGGGCGACGGGCTCGGCCTCCGGGTTGGCAGGTGCGGCGGGAGCGGATGAAACGAGTTCGGCTTCCGGGGCCTTACGACCGGCGCCCGGCCTGGCGGTCGGATGCTCAGAGCGGGCCGGACGATCCGCAGCTACGGGCGGTAGAGAGGCCGCGGGCTGGGGCGCAGCCGCGGTTCGGTCGATCGAGACCGGGGACTCGAGTCGCGAGTGAGGCCGCGCTTCCGGAGGAGCAAGGAGCAGCAGTTCGAGCTGCAACCGCAGCCCCCCGGGACCGGGATGCCTGGGGTCGATCGAAGCGAGGCGCCGGGCGGCGGCTCCGAGCGCCTCCGGACCCGCGGCGGCCAAACCGACCGGATCCCCACGACCCAGCGAGGCGACCAAGGCGACGCGCAGCCGTTCGATCGCCTGCTCGGCAAAGGCACCCAGGTCGCGCCCGAGCTCCTCCATCCCTTCGAGCAGCTCGATGCCCGCGACCGCGTCGCAGCGTACCAATGCGCCCAGGAAGGCCTCGACCGTCTCCTCGTCCACCAGGCCGAGAACCTCTCTCACGCGATCGGCGGTGAGAGCTCCGGTGTCGGTCGCCAGCAGCTGGTCGAGCATCGATTCGGCGTCTCGCATGCCTCCCGCGGCTAGGCGCGCGATCAGCTCTATCGCCTCGGGCTCGGCGGTTCGACCGTCCCCCTCGAGGATCGTCCGCAGCTTTCCGGAGATCTCCGGGACGGTCATGCGCCGGAAATCGAAGCGCTGCACTCGAGACAGGACGGCCGGCCGGATCCCGTTGCTGTCGGTCGTGCAGAAGATGAAGACCACGTGGTCGGGCGGCTCTTCGAGCGTCTTGAGGAGGACGTCCCAGCCCTCCTTGATACGCTGGACCTCGTCGATGATGAAGACCTTGCACCGCAGATCCGAAGGCGCGGTGAAGATCCGTGGCAGCAGCTCGCGCATGTCATCGACGCGGTTGTTCGAGGCCGCGTCCATCTCGCTGACGTCCAGGGCACGTCCTTCGCGGATGGCCACGCACGAGGGGCAAGCGTCACACGGCTCGCCATCGCGCAGATCGGAGCAGTTGAGCGCCTTGGCCAGGATTCGGGCCAGGGAAGTCTTGCCCGTGCCGCGCGGCCCCACGAAGAGGTAGGCGTGGAAGGTTCGGCCCGATCGGACGCCGTTGCGCAGGGTCTCGACGACGGCCTGCTGGCCGACGATCTGGCCGAAGGTCTGGGCGCGCCAGCGGCGGTAGATAGCCTGGCGCGGTGCGGTCGAACTCACGACGCTCCTCGCGGCGTTGACGAGGCGAATGGCGCGGCGGCCTCCGTCAGACGGCCGCGTCTTGTAGTGCCGTGCACCCTCCGTCGATCGACCGACCCCGCGCCCACAGCTAGTGGTGGCTCAGACCAGGCCGTTCCGCGGCACCCGACAGTCATCGCTTAGTGCTGCTTCCTTCCGGATCTGACACGGTTCGCGAGCCGCCGCTGCGCGGGACCCGGCCCTCAACGTCACCAAGAACGGCGGCCTTCGAGGACGGAGACCTAGAGAGGGGATTCAGCCCTGCTGGAGCGGATTGCAGGTACAGGGCACCGCTAGTTCCCCGCCTAGCACGGCTCCAGAATCATAACAGCCCCTCGGGCCGACCCCGGAGCGTGGCCCGCGAACCTGCTCTCGAGCCGACCACGCACCACCTGCGCACACCGCTGCCGATACCCGGGCTGTCCGGAGCGATACCATGATCGGGCCTCCGGCTTCCCGGTTCGGCCGCCGAGCCCGATTGGGGCCTTGCCGCCCGCCGGCACCCGTGGTTCCATGGGAAGAGCGGAGCACGAAGTGCAGGTGCGCAGATGGGCAATATCGCCGGAGCAGGAAGCCTGCAAGAGCAGATCCAGAGGGCCATCACCGCCCATGGCGTGTTCAAGGTCCGACTGAGTCTGATCGTGGAAGCGGGCACGGCTGACATGACGGCTGCGGTTGCGGGAGCCGACAACCTCTGTCCCGTGGGCAAGTGGCTCTACGACGGGCTGGACCCGTCGGCCAAAGCCGGTCCGTACTACGAGTGCGTCAGGGAGCTACACGCCACGTTCCACCGCGCCGCGGGCGAGGTGATGGCACTCTCGCTCGCCCGGAAACAGGGCGAAGCGCTGGCCGCCATGGAGACGCCTTCGACCTTCAAGCAGGCGTCGGACAAGCTCGTGGCCGCCCTCACCGCCTGGTCGGAGTCGCTTGGCTGAGCCGTCCACGCGCCCGGGATCATCTGCCCATCGGACGTGCGCCTGGACGCCGCCTCGGGTAGAGGCGCCCCTCAGCTCCTGGGTGCCCGGCGGGCCGGGGCGGCAGAGTGGACAGACGTGGAAGCAGGGAGTGGTGGCGGAGAGGGAGGGATTTGAACCCTCGATGGGTTGCCCCATACCGCATTTCCAGTGCGGCGCCCTAGGCCACTAGGCGACCTCTCCGCGGCGATTTCCCGCATCGGCGGGCAGGGACGTCGGCGGCCACACCGGCGACTCGGAATGCTGGAGTGGCGGAGAGGGTGGGATTCGAACCCACGGTGCTCGCGCACACCGCTTTTCGAGAGCGGCACCTTCAACCACTCGGACACCTCTCCGCGCGAGAGGATAACAGAGCGAGGCGATCGTTCGGCTTGGCCGGGCCGACCTGCGAACGACTCGGGAGGACCAATGCTCGTCCCGATGAGAACCGGCCCGGGGCCGATCTCGCGCAAGGACCCGCTGCGCCTCAGCCCAGGGCGTTCACGCCTTCGGGGGCGCGCGTCTGCTCGACGGGAAGCGCTTGAGAGAAGAGCTCCTCCGCTTCTTCGCAGCGGATCCCGCTCACGATCCTGAGCCTGCGAGCGAGCCGGTCGTCCTGAGCGAGCTGTATCACGCCTCCAGCCGCCCCGTCGACGCGATTCGGGACGGCGAAGACGAGCGCCTCGACGTCGCTGGCGAGCAGGGCGCCCACGCACATCGGGCACGGCTCGCGAGTGACGAAGATGGTCGCGTCGGCGAGGCGGGCGCGGCCCATCTTGCGGGTGGCTTCGCGAAGGGCGACCACGACGGCGTGCGCGGTTGGGTCGTTGGATTCCTGGACTCGATCGTGGGCTCGGGCCACCATCGCGTCGTTGACCACCGCCACGGCCCCGATGGGCGTCTTGCCCTGATCGAGCGCAATCTGCGCTTCCGCCAGAGCTTCGCCCATGAACAGCTCGTAGTTCATGCCGGGATCATACAGGCCGGCGATCCGGACCCGCGTCGCCCGTCGCGCCGGCACGTATGGCGTGGGCCAGGACGGACATGTCCTCGTCGCCATGGCTCTCGGCCATCAGCACGTCCTCCAGCGAGGCTGTCAGCGTGGCCATCGGAAGCGATAGGCTCAGGCCGCGGGCGAGTTCGAGCGCGATCCCGAGGTCCTTTCTGTGCAGGGCCAGCCGGAAGCCCAGCGGGTACTCACCGTCGATCATCCGGCCGCTCCGATTGGCCAGCACCCAACTCTGGGCCGCGCCTCCGGACAGCGCCTCGACGAGCCGGCGCGCGTCCAAACCGGCGCGCATCCCCAGGACGATCCCTTCAGCCACGCCCAGGTAGGCGCCGCTGATGATCACCTGATTCACCGCCTTGCCGGCCTGGCCGCTGCCGAGCCGCCCGAGGTGCGTGATCGTCTTCCCCATCGCCTCCAGGACGGGCCTGGCTCGTCTCACGGCTGTATCGTCGCCGCCGACGAAGATCGTGAGCGTGCCGAGCCGCGCACCTTCCGAGCCACCGGACACGGGCGCGTCCACCATGCCCACTCCCCGCTCCGCGAGCCGGCGCCCGAACTCACGGGTGGCATCGGGCGAGATCGTGGAGCAGTCGATCACCAGGCTTCCCCGCGCCGCGCCTTCGACGATCCCGCCCGGGCCGAACAGCACCGCCTCGACGTCCGGCGTGTCCGAGACGCAGATCACGCTGATCTCCGAGCGAGTGGCGACGGCCGCTGCCGATCCGGTCGCCTGGGCGCCCATCTCCAGCAGGGGGCCGGCCCGGCCGGGAGTGCGGTTCCAGACCGTCAGCGGAGCCCCGGCCCGAAGTAGATTGGCGGCCATCGAGGCACCCATGGTGCCCAGGCCAACGAACCCGATGCGCTCCATTCCGCTCCTTTCGGACTGCGGTAGTCGGGAGCGAGCATACCTTTCGCGCCCCGACGGCGGCTGCGCAGCGGAACGGCCCAAAGGCACTCATTCGGCGGCGCACATGGCCCTGCCAAATGGACGAGCAGCCATCACAATACCGGTCGTGAGGGAGCTGCCCAGAGCCATCGCCAAACGCGTTCGCCTGCCTCGCAGGCGGGCGGCCTTGGCCGTGGCGATCCTGGCGGTCATCGCCGTCGCGACCGCGGCCGCGGTCGTTCCGCTGTCGGTCGGCAGCCGCACGACGCAAGGCCCAACGCCAGCAGCCGGCACCGCCGGTTTCATCGGCGCCGGCCATCCTTCCTCGGGGACGGCACCCGCATCGTCGTCGCCCACCGGATTTGACCACGCGAGCGGCCAGAGCGCCTCCCCGCAGCCGACGGCGAGCTGGAGCCCGACCGGGACTCCGACGGCAGAGCCATCTCCTAGCGCCTGCGTGCCCGCTCCCTACGTGGCCTGCGACACAACCGCCGCGCCTACGCCCCTACCTTCGGCCGATCCGGAGGCCACCCCGTTCGGGCTGCGCGTGCCGATCCTCGAGTATCACCGCGTCAAGCCTTTCGACACCGAGACCGGCTACCAGGTGAGCCTGGTCGTGCCGCCGGAACTATTCGCGGCCCAGATGGACGCGCTCTATGCCGCAGGCTGGCAAACGATCACCATGGGCCAACTCGGCGATTACCTGCGGCTGGGCATTTCGCCGGCTCCCAAGAGCTTCGTGGTCACACTGGACGATGGTTATGCAGACGGCTTCCTCTATGCCTTCCCGATCCTGCACCGAGACGGCTTCGTGGCCACTTTCTTCATGATCGCCTCGCTGATCGACCGGCCCGACAGATTGACCGTCGACCAGCTCCAGAGACTGGCGGCGGACGGCGACGAGATCGGCAACCACTCCATGTCGCACGAGGACATGCGCTACATGCCGGCGGATCGGCTGGTGACTGAAACCTTCGGGGCCTCCGCGCTGATCGCCCGGGCCATCGGCGAGTGGCCCAAGTCGTTTTCATATCCGGTGGGTCTGACGGGCCCGGCGGTGGTCTCGGCCCTGTCGAAGTGTCCGGGCATCGAGACGGCCGTGATCCAGGGCGGTAGCAAGCCCGAGACGTGGCCGAACCGCTTCGGGCTACCCCGAATCCGCGTCGGCCCAGGAACCAACGCGCAAGACTTAGTCGAAAG
>DATEXG010000148.1:0-4712 GCA_035257225.1 Candidatus Limnocylindrales bacterium | reverse complement strand
ATGAGGCGAGCCGGTAGCCTCCGCCGGGTACCGTGACCAGGTGATGCGGCTCGTCGGGGTCGAGTTCGATCTTATGTCGGAGCCGTCGCACGGTCACCCAGACGTATGCCGGATCCGCGCAGTCCGAGTCGGCCCAGACCTTGTGCAGCAGCTGCTCCGTGGAGACGGCCCGTGGCATGCTGGCTGCCAGCGTGGCCAGGAAGCGCGATTCGGTCGGCGATAGGGAGACGTGCCGGCCACGGATGATGGCTTCTCTCTTGCGGGGGACTAGGACCAGGTCGCCCAGAGCCAGCTCCTCGACGGGGATCTGGTCCGCAAGGCGGCGCAGGACGCGTCGAACGCGGGCCACCAACTCCGCGTAGTCATAGGGCTTGGTGACGTAGTCCTCAGCGAAATGGGCGATGAGATCCGCCTTGTTACCCGCGCCGGCGACCGCGGACAGAACGAGGATCGGGATGTCGGCTCGGGTCTTGATGCGACTCGCCACGGTCTGGCCATCCATCTCCGGCATCATCAGATCCAGGATGATCAGGTCCGGCCACGCGGAATCGAGCTGCTCGAGCGCTTCGGCACCGCTGGCGGCCTTCGCCACCTCGAAGCCGTCGCGCGCCAGGCGTTCTGCCAGGGCGTCCAGATGCGCCACGTCGTCGTCGATCAGGAGCAGCCGGGCCTCGCTCATCAAGGGGAGTGTACGAGTCCACGAGACGCTCGGGAACCCGAACCGGTTCTCGCACGATCGAAGTGACGACGTCGTCCGAGCGCGTCACCCGGTCACGACGCCTGGCCGGCCCGAGCCGGGGTTCGGGGGATGCCGCGTATAAGCCGCGTATAATCTGGTCGCGAGGCCGGCCGTCGTGTCTTGAGGCACGCCCCGCTCCCCGCCGAAGAAGGAATGGCTGGCAACATGACCGCCGAGACCTCCACCTGGGCCACGAAGAAGGGCCTCGCCCAGATGCTCAAAGGCGGCGTCATCATGGACGTCGTTACACCCGAGCACGCCCGGATCGCAGAGGATGCCGGTGCCTGCGCCGTCATGGCCCTGGAGCGCGTCCCGTCCGACATCCGGGCCGCGGGCGGAGTTGCGCGCATGAGCGACCCGGCCATGATCGAGGGGATCATGGCGGCGGTCAGCATCCCGGTCATGGCCAAAGCCCGCATCGGGCACTTCGTCGAGGCTCAGGTTCTCGAAGCCCTAGGTGTGGACTACATCGACGAGTCGGAGGTGCTCACACCGGCCGACGAGGCCAACCACATCGACAAGCACCAGTTCAAGGTGCCGTTCGTATGCGGCTGCCGAGACCTCGGCGAGGCGCTTCGGCGCATCAACGAGGGCGCGGCCATGATTCGGACGAAGGGCGAGGCCGGCACCGGAGACATAGTCGAGGCCGTCCGCCACATCCGGACGCTGATGTCCGATATCCGCCGCCTGGGTTCGATGCGCGAGGACGAGCTCTTCGTCGCCGCCAAGGAACTGGGCGCTCCCTACGATCTGGTCAAGCAGGTCCACGACGAAGGGAAGCTGCCGGTCGTCAACTTCGTTGCCGGTGGGATCGCTATCCCGGCCGACGCGGCCCTGGCCATGCAACTCGGGGCCGAAGGCGTCTTCGTGGGGTCCGGAATCTTCAAGAGCGAGAACCCCGCCAGGACTGCCGAAGCCATCGTCCAGGCCACTCTCCACTTCGACAACCCCAAGATCATCGCCGAGGTCTCGAAGGGCTTGGGCAGCCCGATGCGCGGGATCGCGGCGGTCACGATCCCCGAGGCGGAGCGGCTGGCGGTCCGAGGCTGGTAGCACGGGCTGCAATGAAGATCGGCGTACTGGCGCTTCATGGCGCCGTCATCGAACACATCCGGACACTTCGGGCGATCGGGGTCGAAGGCGTTCCCGTGCGGCTGCCCGAAGACCTGGAGGGGATCTCCGGGCTGATCCTGCCCGGCGGCGAGAGCACGACCATGCGCAAGCTCGTCGCCAGGTGGAATCTGCGCGAGCCGATCATGGCCCTCGCCCGTTCCGGCGCCCCGATCCTGGGCACGTGCGCCGGCATGATCATCGTGGCCCGGGAGATCTGCGGCGGCGAGGAGCCCGTCTTCCCGCTCCTGGACGTGACCGTCGAGCGGAACGCTTTTGGCCGCCAGCTCGACTCGTTCGAGACCGACCTGTCCGTGCCGATCCTGGGCGATCGTCCGGTCCACGCGATCTTCATCCGGGCCCCCATAATTGAGCGCGTCGGTCCCGGTGTGGAGGTGCTGGCCAGGTTGCCCGATCAACGCGTCGTAGCGGTTCGCCAGCGAAACGTCCTGGCGATCTCGTTCCATCCCGAGCTTGCGGGAGAGACGCGCTTCCATCGGCTCGTGGCCACGATGGCGGCCGAATACTCCGAGCCGGCCGAGGGGGCCGGGGGCACTGAGAAATGGCCGCTCGGGGAGGCCATGTGAGCGGACGCGTCCGCCTTGCCCGACTCACCGATCTGGCGGCGCTGGGGGAGCTATCGAGGCTGTCCCAGCTGGAACACGTCGACGCGAGATCGCTCGGCCTGCCGGTGAGCGGACCCCGCATCGGAGTCTTCAGCCTCTTCCGGCTGCCGCTCGGCGCCTTCCGTCCCAACGATCTGCTGTTCGTCTACGAGGATGAGCGTCGCCTGTCCGGGCTTCTCCGGGTGGAGCGCGACGGCACCCGCGACGAGTGGACGATCGTCGAGCTGGACGCCATCGGCTCCGGCGATTCGGGCGACACGCGCTATCGAATGGTCCAGCACCTGTTGCGCGACGGGGCCAAGCGAGGCGCGATGAGATTCCACGTGGCCTGCTCGGACGGCCAGGGCAACGTGGAGCTCTTCATGCAGGCCGGCTTCGCCCGTTACGGGCAGGAGCTACTGCTCTTCCGCGGTACAGAGACACCGCTGCCGATGGCGTGGCCGGAGGAGCGCTGCCGCGCGGTCCGAATCCGATCCTGCCAGCCGCTCGATTCGCTGCCGCTGGCACGCCTGTACGCCGCAGTCACGCCGCTGCCGGTGACTCGCCTTGAGTCGTACCGTCTAGGCGATTGGGAGCGCCAGGGCGGGACCACGCGAGTGCCGCGCTCGAGCCTCGCTCCGATCCTACGGTTTGCCGAGATGGAGGCCTACGTTCAGACCGCGGACGATGCTTCCGGAGAGATCCTCGCGCTGGTGCAAGTCGGCGTCGCCAGAGAAGACCAGCCCCACTATCTCAAGATCATGGCCCGGCCCGAGACGGACGCCGGCCCCCTGGTGAGCTTCGGGTTGGGCTTGATCGCCGCCCGCATCGGCAAGGGCGGTAGCTGCCCCGACAACGGAGTCCTGGCCCCCGTTCGAACGTACGAAGCCCCGATCGATCGCCGCCTCGAGGAAGCCGGGTTCACGAACCTCGCCACGGTGACTCTCCTGATGAAGGAGGGCCTGGTGCGAGTGGCAGAGCCCGGCCTCGTCCCGGCGGTACGGTAGCTTGCAGAGCAGGAGACGACGTGGCTGATCAGAGCGCGGCACCCGGCCGGCGTGAGTTGATCGACGACCTGGATCTGCTCCTGGGATCTCTTCCTCCGGATCTCCTCCAGGCCGTGCATGCCCTGCCCGACCCGTCCCAGCTGATCGAGATCGTGATGGATCTGGGTCGCCGGCCCGAGGCTCGCTTCACCGACGGCGAGGTGACCCTGCTCGAACGCGAGATCAGCGAGGAGGACCTGCAGTACGTCGTCGATCACATCGGCACCTTCGGTGGGGACAACCGCGCCGGAATCGAGCGGACGCTGCATCGCATCAGCGCCATTCGCAACCGCACGGGCAAGATCGTCGGCCTGACGTCCCGCATCGGCCGGGCCGTCTACGGGACGATCGAGATCATCAACGACTACGTCGAGTCGGGTAAGTCGATCCTGATCATGGGCCGGCCCGGGATCGGTAAGACGACGATGCTGCGCGAGGCCGCTCGCGTCCTGGCGGACGATCACGGCAAGCGCGTCGTCGTGGTGGACACGAGCAACGAGATCGCGGGCGACGGCGACATCCCGCATCCGGCGATCGGCAGGGCCAGGCGGATGCAGGTCCAGACGCCCGCGGCACAGCACCAGGTCATGATCGAGGCGGTCGAGAACCACATGCCCGAGGTCATCGTCATCGACGAGATCGGCACGGAGCTCGAAGCCCAGGCCGCCCGGACCATAGCCGAGCGCGGCGTGCAGCTGATCGGCACGGCCCACGGAAACAACCTCGACAACCTGATGCTGAACCCGACACTCACCGACCTGATCGGCGGCATCCAGACCGTCACGCTGGGCGACGAGGAGGCGCGGCGTCGCCGCTCGCAGAAGAGCGTCCTGGAGCGCAAGGCCCCGCCGACCTTCGACGTCATCGTCGAGATACAGGATCGTGAGAAGGTCCTCGTCCACTCAGACGTGGCAGAGACCGTGGACGCGATGCTGCGCGGCGATCCCGTATCCGCCGAGCTGCGCTGGCGCGACGAGGGCGGCGTGCATCGGTCCCAGTCGCGGCCAAAGCCCTCGCCGCGGGAGGCCTTGACCAGCGATCGATTCGGCAGCGACCGGTTCGCGGGGCTCGTGGGAGCGGGCGCGGGCTGGCGGACGGAGCCGGGCTGGCGAGGGTCGGGTTCGTACCACGCCCCGGCGGACTGGCGCGACGCGGATCGGGGCCCGGCTCGGCCGGGATATCGGTCCGGCTCGAGCGGCGGCTGGCGGACGC
>DATEXG010000147.1:0-2570 GCA_035257225.1 Candidatus Limnocylindrales bacterium | reverse complement strand
GCCCGAGGCCGCCGCACCGGTGGCCGCCGCTTTGGGCGTTCTTTTCGGAGTCGCTCGGGAGGCCATAGCGTCGATGCTAGCGGGTTCGCGGCGATCCCACCGTCACGGCTCGCGCGCCACCTCACTCGACGACCTGTCAGTTAACAGTCTGCCTGGTACCGATGCCAGACCGGCAGCCCGGCGGACGCCGTGGGCAGACCTCAAACGGCCGATTTATCCACATTCGGAGCACATCCTCATTCACAAACGGCGAGCGAAGACGCGCGGCATTTGCCACGCTACTCCGCAGACCCGGGCAGCCCGTGGAGCCCGCCCGTCTTGCCCCGGGAAGAGTCCATACGTCGGAGGAGGTCGCTCATGGCTGCTGCCATCGGGTACATCCGTGGCATGTTCGAATGGACCGTCAAACGCGAAGGGATCATCGCTCCCGATGAGCGGCCGCCGGCGGCACAATCGCTGGCGCTGGGCTTGCAGCACATATTCGCCATGTTCGGGGCGACGGTGCTGGCGCCGATCCTTATGGGCTTCGACCCGAACACCGCGATCTTCTTCTCCGGCATCGGCACACTCATCTTCTTCGTGTGCGTCCGCGGCCGCGTACCGAGCTATCTCGGGTCCAGCTTCTCGTTCATCGCCGTGGTCCTCTCCGCGGAGGCGATTGGCGCGGGGCACAACATCCCGGTTGCGCTGGGCGGGATCATCGCCTGCGGGGCGATCTATGCCTTGATCGGCCTGATCGTCATGGTCGTGGGCTACAAGTGGATCGAGTTCCTCATGCCGCCTGTCGTCACCGGCACGATCGTGGCGGTCATCGGGCTCAACCTGGCGACGACAGCCATTGGCGATCTCAAGATCAACACGCCCGCGTTCAACAACCCGGACCTCGACACGCTGGGCGTCGTCATCGGCCTGCTGACGGCCCTGGCCGTCGCGGGCGTTGCCGTCTACGCCCCTCGCGTAATTCGACCTCTGCCGATCCTCATCGGCGGAGTTATCGGCTACCTCATCTACTTCGTCCTGGGCAACGTCATGAACCTCGTGCCGGCCTCCGTGCAGGTCAGCTTCGACACGGTCTGGCACAGCAACTGGATCGGTCTGCCCAATTTCACCGCGCCACAGTTCGACGGCCACGCGATCACCCTCATCGCTCCCGTTGCGATCGTGTTGGTCGCCGAGAACCTCGGCCACGTCAAGGCGGTGGCCGCCATGACGAAGCGGGATCTCGATCCCTACATCGGTCGGGCATTCCTCGGCGACGGCATCGCGACCATAATCTCCGGCTCCGGCGGCGGCCCTGGGGTCACCACTTACGCCGAGAACATCGGCGTCATGGCTGTTACCAAGATCTACTCGAGCCTCGTCTTCCTGATCGCGGCCTTTGTGGCTCTGGCGATGGGGTTCTGTCCCAAGTTCGGGGCGCTGATCCACACCATCCCGGTGCCGGTTCTCGGCGGCCTCGCGATCGTCCTCTTCGGCCTGATCGCCGCCACAGGCGGACGCATCTGGGTCGAGAACAAAGTCGACTTCTCGCAGAACAAGAACCTGATCACGGCGGCGGCGGCCCTCACGATGGGCGCGGGCAACCTGACGATCACCTGGGGCGATTTCTCCCTCGGCGGCATCGGCACGGCATGCTTCGGCGCGATCATCCTGTACCAGGTTCTCAACGCCTTCGGGCGTGGGGGCAAGGACGAGGAGCAAGTGGCGGGGGAGCCGGCGCCGATCTCCTGACGTTTACCCTCGCGGAACCGAAGCGGGCGGCCTTCCGGCCGCCCGCTTTCTTTGGCGAGAAGCCCCCCTACGCGGGGCGGCCGGTTCCGAACTGGCGGTCGCCGGCGTCGCCCAGGCCCGGCAGGATATAGCCGTGCTCGTTGAGTTGCCGGTCCACACCGGCGCAGTAGATCTCAACGTCGGGGTGGGCCTTGGTGACCGCGTCCACTCCCTCCGGAGCCACGATCAGGTTCACCAGCTTGATCCGCGTGGCGCCCCAGCGCTTGAGGACCTCGATCGCGGCCGTGGCGGAGCCGCCGGTGGCCAGCATGGGATCGAGGATCAGGCACAGGTCCACCGTGGCTGAGTCGGGCAGCTTGTTGTAGTACTCGACCGGTCGAAGCGTTCGCTCGTCCCGGAAGAGCCCGAGGTGCCAGACCTCGGCCGTGGGCATCAGCTCCAGCATGGCGTCGACCATGCCCAGACCCGCCCGAAGGATCGGCACGAGGCCGATGCGGACGCCAAGCTCATGGGCATCCGTTCGCTCGAGCGGCGTGTTGACCGGCAGGGGGCGGACCTCGACGTCCGCCAGCGCCTCGTAGCCAAGCAGCCACGAGAGCTCGCGCACCACCTCGCGGAACTTCTTTGGCTCGGTGCACTCGTCGCGCAGGATGCGCAGCTTGTGGAGGATCGCCGGATGCCGCGAGACGTGGAGCGTCGGCCACGCGGTGTCGCGAACGGGCATTGGAGAGGTGTCCGGCACTGGTATCTCCTCCGTGACGCGAGTTCCTGGGTGTTAGGGCCCATCCTACGAGGTGAGGGGCCTCGGCGCGCGGGCAGGGCCTCAATCGGGGCGTGCG
>DATEXG010000146.1:0-3671 GCA_035257225.1 Candidatus Limnocylindrales bacterium | reverse complement strand
CACGGTACCTGCCGATCGGCTGGAAGCGGCACTTCCCAGCGCCTGGTACGCGGTCTGCGCACGTCGCGGTGGGGAGGCCGTAGGCACCGGCATCGTGCTCTCCGACGGGGTCCTGCATGCCCTGATCGTGGACGTGATCGTAATGCCGGAGATGCGCGGCCACGGCATTGGAACGGAGATCATGAGGCGACTGGTCGCCCGTTGCCAGGAAGCTGGCGTGCTCCAGGTCCAGCTCTTCAGCGCCCGCGGCAAGCGTGACTTCTACGAACGATTGGGCTTCGTGGCACGCCCGGACGACGGGCCTGGCATGGAGCTGAGCGGGCCACCTTAGGCTGGCCGATGCGTCAACTCTGGCTGGGACCCTGATAGCCGAGGCCCGCCGCTACCACACGATGACTGCATAGCGGGTAGCGCACCACAGGGGGGCCTGGTTCGGATGGGCGCAAAACGCGCAGCGCTTATCTGCCGGAGTCTCGCAGCCAACCTGGTCCGCTTTCAGGAGACCTTTAGGCACACGCCATATGATAAGAGCATGGCCGAAGCATCAGGACCTGCCGTTACGTTGGACGACATCGAGGCTCACGTCCAGGCGCTGGGTCGGCTCATGCCGAAGGGGCCGCCTGATTGGGCCCATCACGACCTTACGTTCGGTCAGCTGCGGCTTCTCTTCGTGCTCGGGCAGTCGGGGCCCGTCTCGATCGGCCAGCTCGCCGACATGCTGCACGTGACCAACGCCACCGCCTCCGAGTTCGTCGACCGCGTGGAGCGGCGCGGCCTGGCCATCCGCAGCCACCGTGCCGACGACCGGCGCGTGGTCGATTGCAAGCTCAGCGACGAAGGCGTTCGCCTGTTGGCCGAGATAGCCGGTGCCCGTCGGAAGGCCATGCGCCAGGTGCTGGCGGTCCTGACCCCAGAGGAGCTCGCCGACTTCGATCGGCTAATTCGACTCATGGCCGAGCGTTTGTCGGCCGCATTACCGTCGGCTCAGACCGAAGGAGGCACTCTCGTGGATTCCGGAACGCAACCCATGAGCCCGTCGCCGGGTCCCGGAGGGCCGGCGTGAGCGGCACGGATGGCCTCGCTCTGGCGACTCGTGGCTTGCGCAAGAGCTACGGCTCCCGGCGCGCGCTCGACGGTCTCGACCTGTCGGTCCCGACTGGCGTGGTCTACGGCTTCCTCGGACCCAACGGCGCCGGCAAGACGACGACGATGCGCGTCCTGACAGGGCTGATCCACGCAGATGGCGGGTCGGTCGAGATCCTCGGCAGGCCATTCAAGCGCGGAGACAGACATCGGCTGTTCGAGGTTGGGGCGCTAGTCGAATCGCCGACCTTCTACCCATACCTCTCGGCTCGTGCCAACCTCCGTGAGCTGGCTGCTTCCGGCGCCCCGGTGCCTTCGAAGCGGATCGAGGAGCTGCTCGATCTCGTAGGCCTGTGCGACCGGGCCAACGACAAGGTCCAGGACTACTCGATGGGGATGAAGCAGCGGCTCGGCATCGCCGCGGCGCTTCTAAACGACCCGAAGCTGCTGCTGCTCGACGAGCCCGCCAACGGGCTCGATCCGGCGGGCATCGTGGCCATGCGCGACACCCTGAGGACGCTCGCGTCCCAGGGCAAGACGGTCCTCATCTCGAGCCACCTCCTGGCAGAGATCCAGGTCATGGCCGACACGGTGGGCATTATCGCCTCGGGCAAGCTTGTCCGCGAGGGCCCACTCAAGGAGCTCCTCTCGATGCAGGCGGTCGTCAAGGTTCGTGTTCAACCGAACCAGGTAGACGCCGCCGTCGCGACCCTCGCCCCTCTCTTCGCGGCCGAGCGGCTCACCGAGACAGATCGCGAAGAGGGCTGGTTGACCGTTCACATCGCTCCCGATCGCGCGGAGGAGGTCAGCCAGAAGTTGGCCGGCGCGGGCATCTACGTCTCCGGCATGGAGTCGGGGACCGACCTCGAGATGCTCTTCCTGGAGCTGACCGGCGGTCAGGCGATTACGGGCGAAGGGACGTTCGTCGGTCTGGGCGGCACGGCCAACGGCTCCGCGACAACAGGAAAGGAAACGGCGGAATGAGGCTGTTCTTCTCGGGCCTGCGAAAGCTCGTCCGGCGACCCGCGACCTGGGTCACCGTCGGCCTGCTGATCGGCCTCCTGGCGCTCATCATCATCGCGGTCGGCGCCACCGCGAATGGACGGACTGTCCGTGCCAACGGCACCGAAGCCAAGCTCCTCGTCACCTTCCCCGGTGCCTACGACCGGATCTTGCAGTTCATCACCGGCCTCGGTGGTCTGTTCGCTGTCATCTACGGGGCGGCGATTGCAGGCTCCGAATGGAGCTGGGGCACCCTCAAGTCGGCGGTCGCGCGTGGCGAAAGCCGCGTCCGCTACATGCTGATCTCGTATGTGTCGATCGCCGTGATGATCGGCTTCGGGCTCCTGCTCACCTTCGCCGTTGGTGTGGTGGCCGCCATCATCGGAGCGCACCTGGCCAACGTCTCTACCAGCGGCCTGGGGGATTCGGCGACTCTGAGCGACTTGCCCGGCCGGCTTCTCAAGGGCTGGTTCGCGGTCGTCGAGGAAGGAGCTCTCGGCTTCACGATCGCCACCCTCGCACGCAGCCAGCTGGCCGGCATAGGCGCCGGAATCGCCTTCTACTTTGGCGAGGGCTTCGCCAGCATCTTCCTGCCCGACATCGTGAAGTACCTGCCATTCAGCGTTGCCAACGCCTCGCTCGTCACGGGCACGAGCAGTGCGGGAATGTTCGCCGGCGGCGCCAGCGCGCTTCCGGCCGACCAAGCCCAGGTGCTTGTGATTGTCTGGCTGATCGGGGCCCTGATAGTGGCCGCGGTCTTCTCAGATCGTGCCGAGATAGCTGGATAGGGCATCTCGGTGCCAGACTGGGTTCTGGCGGCTGCGCGGCGGGCGTTCGGTCGCAGTTGCGGCCGCGAAACGCGGACCAGTGCCGTCAGCAGCGGCTGCGACTATCAGGAACCTGAACGGGTCGTTCGGGCCCCGTGTACCGACCGCGAATGCCGAACTGGCCGAAACCACCTGACTCAGGCAAGTCAGGGCGGCCCTGCCCTGGCACTATGACCTGATCGTGGCGGGCGACGGCTACTATGACCGGTGCTCCCGAGACCTTCGCCCGACCGGCGATCCGAGGCGCGATCGCGACGTCGAGCAGTTCGGCAAGAGGTGCCAGCGTGCAAGGAATACCCGAGGAGCTCGCCTACCTGCTGCGCACGAACGTGCTCGCGCACGTGTCCCTGCACCGAAGCGGATGGGTCGCTCGTGACCCATGTCATGTGGGTGGATTACGACGGCGAGCACATCCTGACGAGCTCGCCCACCGAGTCATAGAAGAGTCGTGCCTTCCGGGGACGGCCACAGGTCGCAGTCTCCATGATTGACCCGGCGGACCCGTGGCGCCGCCTCTCGATCAGTGGACGCGTCACCGAGATCCGCGACGACGAAGGCCTTGCCTTCATCAACAAGCTGTCAGCCCGTTATGTCGGAGCGTCCTATGCGCGCACGGCGCCGCGCGAGATCTTGGTGATCACGCCAGACCGCGTTCGAGCCTACGAGGGCAGCCGCTGAACCGAGCAGTCCCGTCGGTGCCCTACGCCAGGGCACTCCGACAGACGCTGGTAGCGCACCACAGCGATAGAGGCGTCAGCC
>DATEXG010000145.1:0-9454 GCA_035257225.1 Candidatus Limnocylindrales bacterium | reverse complement strand
CGGGAACGCGGCGCCACCGAACTCGTGCTGTGGGTACTGGAGCGAAACGCGCCGGCCCGCGCCTTCTACGAGGCAATGGGCTGGCGGCCGGACGGCGGCCGGCAGCAGCTGAAGATCGCCGGCACGAGCCTGGCCGAAATCCGCTACCGCCTGGAGATTGGCCGCTCCCCCGCGTAACACGTCGTAGGATTGGCATCCGCCGGCGTATCGGACGCGGGCACGCCAAGCCGGGAGCGAACGATGGGTACGAAGGGCAAGAGGGGCGCTTTTCGGGAGCTTCTGGGCGTGAAGCCGGGCGAGAAGGTCAACCTCGCGCGCTTCGACTGCGGCGCGACATTCGGTCGCCAGAAGGACGAGGCCGAAGCCACCCTGGCCGCGAACCTGGCCCGCCTGACAGCCCTCCAGGAGCGTATCTACGCCGAGGCGAAGCACGCCGTTCTCATCGTCCTCCAGGGAATCGACGCCGCAGGCAAGGACGGCACGATCTCGGTCATCGCCGGAGCGTTCAACCCTCAGGGCACTCCGGTCACGTCGTTCAAAGTGCCCACGCCGGAGGAGTTGGCCCACGATTTCCTGTGGCGCGTCCACGCCGCCGTCCCGGGCAAAGGCGAGATCGGGATCTTCAATCGCAGCCACTATGAGCAGGTACTCATCGTCCGCGTCCACAACCTGGAGCCTGAAGCGCGCTGGAGGAACCACTACCGCGAGATCCGAGACTGGGAGCGGATGCTCACCGACGAGGGGACGACGATCCTCAAGTTCTTCCTGGCTATCGACAAGGATGAGCAGCGAACTCGCTTCCAGGAGAGGATCGACGACCCGACCAAGCGCTGGAAGTTCAAGACGGCCGACATCGCCGAGCGCAAGCTATGGGACGACTACACGGCCGCCTTCGAGGAGATGCTCTCGGAGACGAGCACCGACTACGCCCCCTGGCACCTGGTGCCGTCGAATCGCAACTGGCTACGCAACGTAGCCGTCAGCGAGATCGTCGCCGACGCTCTGGACGAGCTGAACCCTCAGTATCCGGAGGCCGAAGCCGGCGTCGAGGGACTCAAGATCGTCTAGCCCTCACGGAGGCCGTCGGAACGGACGGCTAGGGCCGAACCACCACCGCCCGCTGCCCACCGGCCTGGACCCGATCGATCGCCTCGTTACAGAGGGCATCCGCCTGCTGGTTCTGGGCCCGCGGCACGTGCGTCGCCGACCAGCGCGCGAACAGGCCAAGGCGGGCGCGGGCTTCGGCGTGGAGCGGGATCAGCTTGGCGTCCTTCACCCGCCAGCGGCCGTGGAGCTGCTCGACGATCAGTTTCGAGTCGAGGAGCATGTCGACCTCGCTCGCCCCCAGCTCCTCGGCGAGCGCGAGTGCGCGCAAAACGGCCGAGTACTCGGCCACGTTGTTCGTCTGCACGCCCAGGAACTCCGAGATCGACGCCAGCGGCAGGGCGTCGGCGCGGCGCGCCCCGGGCGAGGCCGCGTCTACCAGGACGGCGCCGAGCGAGGCTGGGCCGGGGTTGCCGCGCGCGGCGCCGTCGGTGCGAACGATCAGCCGCAGGCCGGCCGGCGCCGTGATATCCGTCCCCGATCCGGGGGCAGCATCCGACCCCTCCCCTGCTCCGGCCCCGACCGAGTGCCAGAGGGAATCCCAGCCGCCCTCCCCGTCGCCGCTCAGCCTCGTTGCCCCACGATCGCCGACGAGACTTCCAGGATCGCCCGCGTGATGTTGATGCCGCGAGGGCACGCGTCGACACAGTTGAAGATCGTCCGGCAGCGCCACACGCCGTCCTCGTCGGCCAGGATCTCCAACCGTTCGGCGGCGCCTTCGTCACGGGAGTCGAAGATGAACCGGTGGGCCTGGACGATTGCGGCCGGGCCGACGTATTCGGGTCTGGCCCAGAACGAGGGGCAGGCGGTGGTGCAGGCCGCGCACAGGATGCATTTCGTGGTGTCGTCGTAGCGGGCGCGGTCCTTCTGAGTCTGGAGCCGTTCGCGCTCCGGCTCGGGCTGGTCGTTGATGAGATATGGCTTGACGGAGCGGTATTTGCCGAAGAACCCGCTCATCTCGACGATGAGGTCTTTGACCACCGGCAGGCCGGGCAGCGGGGCGACCGAGATCTTTTTACCCAGCTGGTCCACCCTGATCCGGCAGGCCAGCCTATTGCGGCTGTTGATGAGCATCGCGTCGGAGCCGCAGATGCCGTGCCCGCAGGAGCGGCGGAAGCTGAGCGAGCCGTCATTCTCCGCCTTGACCTTGATCAGGAGGTCCAGGACGCGGTCCATAGGGTCGACGGCAACCGCGTAGGTCTCCCAGTGGGGCGCCTTGTCGCGCTCTGGGTCGTAGCGAAGGATGCGCAGATCGACGTTCATCGGGCGACCTCAGTACGTCCGCGGCTTCGGTTCGAACCGGGTAATCGAGACGTCCTTGTAGCGGAGCGTCGGCCCGTCCGTACCTCGGTACGCGAGGGTGTGCTTGAGCCAATTCTTGTCGTCGCGCTCGGGGTAGTCCTCGCGTGAGTGGGCGCCGCGGCTTTCGGTCCGAGCCAGCGCACCCGAAACGGTGGCGTGCGCGATGTCGAGCAGGTAGCCGAGCTCCCGGGCCTCGATCAGCTCGGTATTGAAGACCGATCCGCAATCCGTGATCGAGATCCTGTCGTGGCGAGCCTCGAGCTCCCGGACCCTGGCAAGGGCAGCCGTAAGCATCTTGCCGTCGCGGTATACGCCGACGTTGTCCATCATCACGTCCTGCAGCTCGGTGCGGATTGCGGCCGCGGATTCGCCGCTGCTCGGGCGCGTGCGGATCGCCTCGAGCTCGGCCCGAGCCGGCTCCACGGCGTCGGGTATAGGCCGTGGCCGCTCTACGCCGGCGGCGTAGCGCGCCATCTGCCGCCCGCCGCGCCGGCCGAAGACGAGGAGATCGACGAGGGAGTTGGTGCCCAGGCGATTGGCCCCGTGGACGCTGACGCAGGCGCACTCCCCCGCCGCGAAGAGTCCTGGCACGACCGTGCCCCTCTCGTCAAGAACAACTTCGGACAGGACATTAGTAGGGATCCCGCCCATGGCGTAGTGGGCCGTGGGCTGCACCGGGATCGGCTCCGTGAGCGGCTCCACTCCCTGGTAGATGCGGGCGAAGTCGGTGATGTCCGGCAGCTTCTCCTCGATCACCTTTCGGCCGAGGTGGCGTACGTCGAGGTAGAGGTAGTCCTTGCCACCGATGCCGCGGCCGGCCCTGATCTCCTGGTACATCGCCCGGCTGACCATGTCGCGCGGGGCAAGTTCCATCAGCTTGGGAGCGTAGCGCTCCATGAAGCGCTCGCCCAGATCGTTCAGGAGCGTGCCGCCCTCGCCGCGAGCCGCTTCCGAGAGCAGGATGCCGATCCCCACGATCCCGGTCGGGTGGAACTGGAAGAACTCCATGTCCTGGAGAGGGATGCCGTGGCGGTAGCACAGGGCCACTCCGTCGCCGGTGAGGCTGTGGGCGTTGGACGTGATCCGGAACATCCGCCCGAAGCCGCCGGTAGCCAGCAGAACGGCCTTGGCCCGGAAGGTGTGCAGCTGGCCGTCGGCGAGACGCTGGGCCACGACTCCGGCCGCGCGCCCCCCGGCGCCGGGCTCGCCGCCCTCGAAGAGCAGGTCAACGACCCCGAACTCGTCGAAGAACTTGACGCCGTGCTTGATGCACTGCTGGTAGAGCGTCTGCAGGATCATGTGGCCCGTTCGGTCGGCCGCGAAGCAAGCTCGCCGGACCGGCGCTTCGCCGTAGTTGCTGGTGTGGCCGCCGAAACGACGCTGGTCGATCTTGCCCTCGGGGGTGCGATTGAACGGCAGGCCCATGTGTTCGAGCTCGATGACGGTCTCGATCGCCTCCCGAGCGAGCACCTCCGCGGCATCCTGGTCGACCAGGTAGTCGCCACCTTTGACGGTGTCGAACATGTGCCACTCCCAGTGGTCCTCTTCGAGGTTCCCGAGAGCGGCGCAGACACCCCCCTGAGCGGTGCCGGTGTGAGATCGCGTTGGGTAGAGCTTGGTCAGTACCGCGGTGTTGACGCCCTCGCGGGCCAGCTCGAGAGCCGCCCAAAGGCCGGCGCCTCCGGCGCCGACGACGATCGCGTCGAACGGGTAGTCCATCTCTACACCGGCTGGATGTTGGCGGTTACGACGACCATGGTGCCCATGACGAAAATGACGATCCCGGCGATGGACAGCGCCATCAAGGCCAGCGTCCGCCGACCGCCCCGCAGGTAGTCCATCGTCACCGTTCGGATGCCCAGGAAGGCGTGGCTGAGAACGACAATCAGGAACAGCCAGTCGAAGCTGCGGATTGCGAGGTCGTCCCAGCGAGCGCTGATAAAGCCGCTCTTCTCCTGAGCGGGGTCGAACAAGAAGTGCATGACGCTGAAATGCGTCAGCGCCAGCACGAAGAGCGCGACTCCCGAAAGCCGCATGTAGTACCAGGCGGCCAGCTCGAAGCCACCGCTCTGCGGGCGAGGTCGGCCGGATCGCGAATACAGAGCCATCTCTCGCCTCCCTCTACCGACCGAAGATTGGCTTGAGGATGATGAACGCCGCCGGCACACCTGCCCCGACGAAGATCACCCAGTTCGCGTACCAGATCTGCTTGTGGTAGACAGTCAGGCGCGGCCAGAAGTCCATCAGCAGGATCCGGATGCCGTTGAGGGCGTGGTACAGGAGAGCGCCGCCGAGCAGCACCTCCAGAATCCGCCCGAGCGGGCTAGCGTAGAACTTGAGCAGGTCGTCGTACACGCTTGGGTTGCCGCCGGACAGGTAGATGTCGAAGACGTGCAGCAGCACGAAAGCCCAGATGGCGATCCCCGAGATGCGATGGAAAGCCCAAGCCACCATCCCCTCGGAGCCGCGATAGCGAAGAAGCATGCAGCCTCCCGAACGTTGTCTGGCGGGCTTTCGCCCGATCAGGATGCGTGGCCGATCAGGCTGTGGCAGCCAGCTTGGTCAATCTGGCGACTACCGCATCCGCGAAGTCGCTCGTTCCCGCCGTACCGCCGAGATCGTACGTGACGGTTCGGCCTTCGGCGAGGACCGACCGGATGGCGTCCTCGACTCGCCCGGCAGCGGCCTGCTGGCCGATGTGCCTGAGGAGTAGAACGCCTGAGAGCATAAGCGCCGTAGGGTTGGCCTTGTTCTGGCCGGCGTACTTGGGCGCCGAACCATGGACCGCCTCGAAGACGGCTGCTTGAGGACCGATGTTGGCCCCCGGGGCCACGCCCAACCCACCCACCAGCCCAGCCGCCAGGTCGCTGATGATGTCGCCGTAGAGATTGGGCAGGACGAGCACGTCATACAGCTCTGGCTTCTGGACGAGCTGCATGCACATATTGTCGACGATGCGATCCTCGAAGGCGATCCTGCCCTCGTACAGCGCGGCGATAGTCCGGCAGCTCTCCAGGAAGAGGCCGTCGGAGAGCTTCATGATGTTGGCCTTGTGGACCGCCGTGACCTTGCGGCGGCCGTTGGCGACGGCGTATTCGAAGGCGAAGCGGGCGATCCGCTCGGAGGCGGCTCGAGTGATGATCTTGATGCTCTCCGCCGCGTCCGGGCCGACCATGTGCTCGATGCCGGCGTAGAGGTCCTCGGTGTTCTCGCGAACGATGACGAGATCCACGTTCTCGTAGCGAGTCCGCAGGCCGGGGATCGACCGAACCGGGCGGAGGTTCGCGTAGAGGCCGAGCGTCTGGCGCAGAGCCACGTTGACGGACCGGAAGCCCCCGCCGACCGGTGTCGTGATGGGTCCCTTGATGGCGACCTTGTTGCGCAGGATCGAGTCGAGGACGTACTGCGGAAGAGGGGTCCCCTCCTTAGCCATCACCGCCTCTCCGGCCTCGACGACCTCCCAATCGAACTCGACACCGGAGGCGTCGAGGACCCGCCTGGTTGCCTCGGCCAGCTCGGGGCCGATGCCGTCTCCCGGAATGAGCGTCACTGTCTGGGCCATGGCGGAATTCTAGCCGCATGGTCGGGCGCACCACAGATGGCCGGGCGAAGCGTCGGCGACGCGCGGCAGGAGATCCCCGGCAGCGGTCGGTCCATTGCCGTCGCCAGGCGCCGGGATCTTGAGTCGATCCGCTATCTCCCAGGCGCCGTCGGCGCTGCCTCCTGCTACGATCGACTCCCTCGCACCGGGGATCGCCGCCAGCTCGGTTCCGCCCCGGCGCCATACCAACATCGGGAGTGGCCGGCGTGAAGATCCAGGAAGCCGACGCAAAGTCGCTGCTGCTCGCCCAGGGCTTGCCCGTTCCGCCCTGGGAAGTGGCTCGAACGGCCGAGGAGGTGAAAGCCGCAGCGCAGCGGTTCCTAGATGCCGGGGCCGGTCGCGTCGTGATCAAGGCCCAGGTTCTCGTCGGCGGCCGGGGCAAGGCGGGCGGCGTCAAGCTCGCGTCCACTGCGCAGGAGGCCTCCGAAGTCGGCAGCCGCATCCTCGGGATGGACATCAAGGGCATCACCGTTCGAAAGGTCCTCGTCGGAGCGGCCGCCGAGATCGTCAAGGAGTTCTACCTCGGCGCCATCATCGATCGGGCCAGCCGCCGGATCGTGCTGATGGCCTCGGCCGAGGGCGGCGTGGAGATCGAGGAAGTGGCCCGGCAGAACCCGGGCGCCATTCACCGCGTCTCCGCCGATCCTCTGCTCGGCCTGCTCGCCTTCCAGGCTCGAAGCCTGGGCCTGGCCGTCGGCCTGTGCGATCCCCTGCTGAACCAGTTCGTCGCCATCGCCGAGGGGCTGTACGCGACGATGAAGGCCAACGACGCGGATCTCGTCGAGGTCAACCCGCTGGCGGTGGTGGCTGAGACGGCGGCGGACGGCGCCCCACGGGAACGGCTGGTCTGCCTGGACGCCAAGATCACCCTGGACGACTCTGGGCTCTCGCGCCATCTCGGGCTGGAGGCACTGCGCGACCTGGACGAGGAAGACCCGACTGACGCGCAGGCTCGGAAGCTGGGCATCAACTTCATCCACCTCGACGGCTCGATCGGTTGCATGGTCAACGGGGCCGGCCTGGCCATGACGACGATGGACCTCGTCAAGCACTTCGGAGGCGAGCCAGCCAACTTCCTGGACGTGGGCGGAGGCGCTCGCCACGAGACCGTACGCGGGGCGATGGAGCTGATCCTCGCCGATCCCAAGGTGAAGGCCATCCTGGTCAACATCTTCGGCGGCATCACCCGCGGCGACGAGGTTGCCGCGGGGCTGATCGAGGCTCGAGCGCAGCAATCCCGCGCTGTTCCTATGGTGGTCCGGATCGTCGGCACGAACGCGGCTCAAGCGGCCCGGCTGTTGCAGGAGGCCCAGTTCGAGACGGCGACCTCGCTCGACGAGGCGGCCGAGAAGGCGGTTGCGATGGCGAAGGGGACGGCGCGATGAGCATCCTCGTCGGAGGCGACACACGCCTCGTGGTCCAGGGCATCACCGGACGCGAAGGCGAGTTCCACACTCGCGCCTCGATGGCCTACGGGACGAAGGTCGTGGCCGGCACTCGGCCGGGCAAGGGCGGCCAAACTGCGATAGACGGCGCGGTGCCGATCTTCGACACGGTCGCCCAGGCCGTGGAGGCGACCGGCGCCAACACGTCGGTCATCTACATCCCGGCCTCGGGCGCGCCGGACGCCATTCTCGAGTCCGTGGACGCCGGCATCGGGACGATCGTTTGTATCACCGAAGGGATCCCGGCACTGGACATGATTCCGGTGGTAGAGGTCGTCCGGCGTGCCGGGGCCAGACTCATCGGACCCAACTGCCCGGGCGTTACGTCGCCCGGCCGGGCAAAAGTCGGCATCATTCCGGCATCGATCCATGCGCCAGGCCGCGTCGGCGTGGTTTCCCGGTCCGGAACGCTCACCTACGAGGCGGTCCAGGCGATGACCGACGCCGGCATCGGGCAGTCCACCTGCGTTGGCATCGGCGGCGACCCGATCATCGGCACGACCTTCCTCGACGTGCTGCGGCTGTTCCACGACGACCCCGAGACCGAGGCGATCGTCATGATCGGCGAGATCGGCGGCTCAGCCGAGGAAGAGGCCGCCGCCTACGCGATCGAGCACTTGCGCGGCGTCCCGATGGCGGCCTTCATCGCCGGCCGGACCGCGCCGCCCGGCCGTCGGATGGGCCACGCTGGGGCGATCATCTCCGGCGGTTCGGGAACCGCCGCCGAGAAGATCGCTGCGCTCGAGGCGGCTGGAGTTCGCGTGGCCGATTCGCCCACTCAGTTGCCGAAGCTGCTCATCGAAGCCGGCTTCCGACCGTAGATTTCGGCCGTGGATCGAGAACGGAGGCGATCGTGGGGGTTCTGATGGACCTGATCGCCGGCGACGCCCGCGAGATCCTGCTTGCGATAAGCGTCGACGACTGGGCCGGTCTGCGCGATCGCTCTCGCTTCGTGGCCTACATCTCGCTCGGAGGCGGGCTGGACCTGACCTGGCTCGACCTTCTGGCCCTGGCGGCACGCGAGACGATCGGCGGCGAGTCGCCCGGACCGTTCACCCTGGCCACGCATTCGATGAAGAGCCGGCCCGGCGATGTCTCCGAGAGGACGGTGGAGCGAGTCGACCCGCACTGGATCGACGCGGTGGCGCGACTCCCCGAAAGCCGGGTCGACCGGATCGCCGCGCGCTGGATCGAGCTGCTCGACTGCGAAGGCTGTGCGATCGATCCGGAGGAGAAGCCGATGCTGCGCGAGCTGACCGGCGATCTGATCGACTTCTGTCGCCGCGCCGAAGGCGCCGAGGACGTTCTCTTCGCCTGGTCGCTCTAGCCGATCGCCCCCACGGAAGCCTGAGGTCGCCCGGATCAGTAGCCGAGTTTCGTCCAGGCAGGGCCGCCCGGAGCTTCGATCAGCTCGACCAGGACGCCGTGGCAACTCTTCGGGTGGACGAAGGCGACAGGGCCCTCCCCGCCCTTTCGTGCCTCCGTATCGATCAGCTGCAGGCCGTCGGCGGCGAGCTTGTCCAGAGCGGCCTGGATGTCGGGCACCTCGAAGCAAACGTGATGGAATCCCTCGCCCTTTGCCTCGAGGAAGCGGGCCACCCCGGTCGTGTCGTCGTCCGGCTGGACCAACTCGATCTTGACCTCGCCAACGGGAAGGAAGCCGATCGTCACCCGGTCGAACGGAATCGGCGTGACCGCGTCGACCGTCAGTCCGAGCTTGTCGCGATAGAGGTCAACGGCGGCATCCAGGCTTCGGACTATGACGGCTACGTGGTGGATCCTCCCGATCCCGAGGCCTTGGGGCAGTGCGGACTTGAGCTGATCCATGACTCTCCTGCGACTCGCGGGTAACTGCCGGACCGGACAGGCGTTCGATGGGCTCGGGCGGCTCGACCGCCCGTCGTGGCGCCATGGTACGAGAACCAGGATCGTGGCGAACTCGCATGGTTCCGACGGCGAAGGGGCTGTGCCGTGGTTGGCAGCTGCTGGCAGCTGCCACTTG
>DATEXG010000144.1:0-4151 GCA_035257225.1 Candidatus Limnocylindrales bacterium | reverse complement strand
CGGGCGGCACCGCCCGTCAGGATGGACGGCACGGCCGCGAAGGTCTGCGGGCCGTGGATCAGGGTCGGCTTGCCGAAGAGGCCGCGGGTCGTGGGGTAGGGCGGCTGCTGCTCGGGCTGGCCGCGCTTGCCCTCCAGACCCTTCAGCAGGACCGTCTCCTCGCCCAGCATGTAGGCACCCTGGAGAGGCCTGACCGAGACGTTGATCTGCGTGCCGGATTCCAGGACGTCAGGCCCGAGGTAGCCGGCCGCCTCGGCTGCGGCCACGGCGGACTCCAGGATCCGGATCGCGTCCGCTGACTCGACCCGGACGGCCATGATGACCTCGCTCGCGCCGACGGCGAAAGCGGCCGTGGCGGCCCCCTCCAGCACCGCATAGGGGTTCTTCTCGAGCAAGATCCGATCCGTCAAGACGGCCGGGTCCGCCTGGTAGGCGTTGACGACCACGTAACGGCGATCGGCCTCGGTTCCGGCGCAGGCGCGCCACTTCTCGCCGGTCGAGACGCCGGCGCCGCCCCGGCCCCGCAGACCGGATTCGCCGATCGCCTGCATCACTCCTTCCGCCCCGAGTTCCAGGACGGCGACTCGCAGGCCGGCAAAGGCGCCCGCTTCCACGGCCGCGTCCAGATCCACGGGATTGGCCGCGGGCGGCTCCGGGAGCAGGAAGCGCGGCCACCGGGTCGGCGTGGCGAGGACTTTCGCTTCCGTCATGCCACGGTCCCTCCGGCCAGAGTCCGGCCCAGGGCCGCCGCGGCCGTCGCGGTGAAGCGCGGCTGCGGCTTGCCGTCAAGCGTGACGAGCGGCGATGCCGCGCCGGGGATGTGGGCGGGGAGCTGCTCGAGAGCCACGCCGCCCGCCGGCGGCCGGCCGATCTCCGTGCCCAGGGCTCCGCCCAGGCTCCTGGCGATCCGGCTCGCGCCCGCCATCAGGCAGGCCGTGCAGCGGCAGACAGCGACCGTATGGTCGGACTTCTCGAAGCGCAGGTGGCTGTAGTAGGTCGCCCTGCCGTAGATGAGCGCGTACGGGGCGCCGGAAACCTGGCTGACCTTCTTGAGCGCAGCAACCGGCAGGTATCCGTAGACGTCCTGGATGGCCGCGAGGATCGCCAGCATCTGCGCCTGATCCCAGTCGTATTCCTCGAGGATTGCATCGATTGGGGCCGTGTCGATGGCATCGAAGTGGGTGTAGGCCGGATCGGGAACCGGCCGGCCGGCCCGCCGCAGGGCGGACTCCTCGCGCCGCTCCGCGTACTGCTCGGCCGCGCCCCAGTGGACGTGGAAGCGGCCCTTCGTGTCGAAACCGCCCATGTCGATGCACTCCACGGGGCAGGCCGCGGCGCACTGGAAGCAGGTCTCGCACTTGAGATTGCCCAGCTCGTCATAGAGCAGCTGCAGCCGGCCGCGGAAGCGGACAGCGATGTCCGGCGCCGTCTCCGGGTACTGGATGGTGGCCTTGGGCGCGAAGAACCGGCGCATCGTCAGCGCCATCCCCTTGGCTATGCCGAGGCCCGGAACGAAGCTCATCGCGCGCCCCCCGGAGTGGTGATGATGACCGCCGCGGCCGTCACGAAGAGGTTCAGGAGCGAGGCGGGAAGCAGCCACTTCCAGGCGAATCCCATCAGCTGGTCGACTCGGACACGCGGCAGCGTCGCCCTCATCCAGACGAACGTGATCACGAAGAAGTAGGTCTTGGCCATGAACCATACGAGGCCGGCCACCCAGTCGAAGGCGATGAAGCCGGCGGTGCCGACGAGACCGGCAACGACCACCAGCAGGAACAGGAATCCCAGGCCCATCGCGTCCCACAGGCCCCACTCCCGGCCACCGATGAGCCTGGCCGAGATGGCGAAGAGCACCGTACCGATCAGCACGACGTTGGCCACGATCAGCACCCAACCCAGGATGCCGAGGCTCAACGGGTGGAACCAGTTCAGGTTGTACGCCCACGGCCAGTTGAACGGAGCCGTCCAGCCGCCGAAGAAGATCGTGGCGGTGAGGGCCGAGACGATGAAGACGTTCACGTACTCCGCGAAGAAAAAGAACCCGAACCGCATTCCGGAGTACTCCGTGGCGAAGCCGGCCACGATCTCGGAGTCCGCCTCGGTCATGTCGAAGGGGGTCCTGTTAGCTTCGGCCGTTGCGGCGATGAAGAAGATGATCGCCGCGAGGGGCTGCTTGAAAACGAACCAATCGAGCACCGAGCCGGACTGCGCCAGCACGATGCGGTTCATGCTCATCGAGCCGGCCAGGATGATCACGCCGACCACCGAGAGCGTCAGCGGGATCTCATAGCTGATGATCTGTGCCGCCGAGCGCAGGCCGCCCAGGAGCGAGTACTTGTTGAAGCTCGACCAGCCGGCCATCAGCAGTCCGACGACCGTCAGCCCGCCCATCGAGAAGAAGAAGAGCAGGCCGATGTTGAAGTCCTGGCCGAAGAGCCCAGGCGCGAACGGAATGACCAGCAGGCTCATCACGCTGGCCATGTAGGTCACCACCGGGGCCAGGGTGAAGACGGTGACGTCGGTGCCGGTCGGGGCGAAGTCCTCCTTGGACAGGACCTTGAGACCGTGGATGACGCTCATCGCCGCGCCCCACGGACCGATGCGGTTGGGCCCCACACGCAGGTTCATGCGGGCGATGACCTTCAGCTCGAGGTAGATCAGGACGAAGGCCGTCGGGACGGTCAGCAGCAGGATGGCCACGGCCGCCACCACGAAGCGGACCAGCGGCATGTTGGCTCCCAGGAAATCGAGGAACGGCGGCCCAAGCAGCACGATCGCCCCGACCGTTACCACTGCCGCCACGATCGCCACCGGGATGAATATGGCGAGCAAGCGGGCCCGCGACGACATGCCGTCCCAGGTTCGAATCGCGAAGCTCATCGGGCCGCTCTCACTTGTCGATCCCGCCCATGACCGGATCGAGTGAAGCGACGACCGCCATCGTGTCCGCCAGGAGGTGGCCGGGCAGGAGCGTGGTCACAGTCTCGAGGTTGACGAAGCTCGGGTCATGGATACGGAAGCGGAAGGGCTGGTCCGAGCCGTCGCTGATGGCGTACACGCCGAGCATCCCGCGGGGCCCCTCGACGGCTCCCCAGGCGCGGCCGGGTCGCGGCCGCAGGAGTCGCGGCAGCTTGGCCATCACCGGGCCGTCGGGCATGTTGTGGAGGCACTGGTCGATGATCTTGAGCGACTCCCGGATCTCGTCCACCCGGATCAGGTAGCGGGCCAGCGAGTCGCCTTCCTCGCGGGTCGGGACGTTGAATTCGAGCTCGGGGTAGATGCTGTAAGGGTGCGCTCGCCGCACGTCGAACGGAACGCCTGAGGCGCGCAGGTTCCCGCCCGTGACCCCGTAGCTGAGGGCCGTGGCGCGGTCCAGATTGCCCACCCCGCGCATTCGGCGGACGAAGATCTCGTTCTCGTTGAGCAGGCCGGCATTGGCCTCCGTCTGGCGAGCGGCGCGGCTCATCCAGTCGCCCAAGCGGCTCATGAACTCGTGGTTGAGATCGCCGTTGACCCCGCCGATGCGGAAGTAGTTGAAGAGCATCCGGGCCCCGGTGAGGGCGGCGAGCATCTCCACGATCTCGTCGCGCTCGATGAAGCCGTACAGGATCGGCGTCAGGCCGCCCAGGTCCAGGGCCAGGAAGCCCATGTAGAGGATGTGGCTGGAGATGCGGAGCAGCTCGCCGGAGAGGACGCGGATGTACTCGGCCCGGCGTGGCACCTCCACGTCCATGAGCTTCTCGAACGACAGGACGGCGGGCCATTCCTGGAAGAGCGAGCTCAGGTACTCCAGCGGGTCGACCTGATCGATGACGTGGTAGTAGTCCGAGTTCTCGCAGATCTTCTCGACGCCGCGGTGGAGGTAGCCCAGGACCGGATCCACGTCCACGATCTGCTCGCCGGAGAGCTTCAGGACCAGCCGCAGCACGCCGTGAGTGGCCGGGTGATGCGGGCCCACGTTGAGGAACATCTCGCCGTCGCCGAGGGTGTAGAACTCGGCCTCTCGCTCGGTCCGCGTGGGGTAGGGCGGGATCGGCTCGTACAGGTCGCTGCTGATCTGGCGGTCCAGCATGATGCGGGGATCGTCAAGCGACGGCTGCCTCTCGGCGGGGCGCCGGGCTCCCCTGGCGCCTTTGGCTCCCTTGGAAGCC
>DATEXG010000143.1:0-3015 GCA_035257225.1 Candidatus Limnocylindrales bacterium | reverse complement strand
CGGAGCGCTCGGCGGACGCCTGGCGGGCGCCCTCGAGCCGATCCAGCTCCGCGCGGGCCGCCTCTCGGGTCGCCACAGCTGCCCTCTCCTCAACCACGGCCCGGGCCAGCGCCGCGTTGGGGCCGGCGGATGCCGCCTCTGCCTCCTCCATGCGACGAGCCCCCTCGTCCGCCTGGGCTCGTTCGTCCGCGGCCTGTCTCTCGGCATCTGCCAGCCTTCGACGGGCGGTCTCCAGTTCGGCCGTCCGGGCCGCCTCGACGCGCCGCAAAGCCGCCAGCGCCTCGCCCTTGACTTGCTGGGCGGCGCGGATCGCTCCGATCTCTCCCAGGGCTTCTGCCAGCGAACGCTCCGCGTCGGCCACTGCCGCCGAAAGCGCGACGTCGCGAGCCGGAATCGGCACAGCAAGCTCGCGCCGGGCAAGCGCCAGGTCGGCCTCGACCGCTGCCAGGTCGGCCTCCAGCCGCTGCCTGTCGCGCTCGGCCGCGCCGACGTCGCTGACCGCACGGGCCTCGCGCAGCTGCAACTCGGTTAGCACGGCCCTGACCGCCTCGTAGGCGATCCGCCGCTCCGCCTCGATCTCCGACCCGAATGCCAGCTCGCGAGCCACCTCCGCCGCCCGTTCCTCGGCCTCTCGGAGAGCAGCTAGAGCGGCGTCGATCTGCGAGCGGCACGAGCCCAGCTGGCGCTCCGCATCCCGAGCGCGCGCTGCGGCCTGGTGCCACCGAGACCTGGCCAAAGCGATGATCGCGCGGCCGTACTCCCGGCCCGCAGTCTGGCGAGAGGCCTGCTGCTCCGCCTGGGCGCCCAGCCGTCTCGCCTGCGGCCGGAGTTCCGCCAGAACGTCCTCGACCCGGGCCAGATTCGCCTCAGCTTCAGCGAGCTGGTCCTCGGCCCTCGACTTGCGCCGCTCGTGGCGGCGGACACCGGCCACGTCCTCGAAGAGCGGGCGCCTCTCCTCGGGCCGGAGCGCCAGCGCCTGGTCCACCATGCCCTGGCCGATGAAGAGGAAGGCGTTGTCGGCCAGGTGGGCCGCGTCGAGCAGGTCGGTCAGATCCTTGAGCCGGACGCGTTGCCGGTTAAGCAGGTAGTCGTTCTCGCCCGAGCGGAAGAGCCGGCGTCCGAGCTCCACCGTCTCGAAGTCGATGGGCAGCAGCCGGTCCGAGTTGCCGAAGACCAGCGTCACGTCCGCCATGCCTACACCGGACCGCTTCTCCGAGCCGGCGAAGATGACGTCTTCGGACTTGCGCAGGCGCAGGGCTCGACCCTGTTCCCCTAGGGCCCAGCGGAGCGCATCGGCCAGGTTGCTCTTGCCCGCGCCGTTCGGCCCCACGACGGCACTGATCCCCGGGCCGAACTCGACCATCGCCCGTTCCCCGAACGACTTAAAGCCCTGCAATCGAAGGGCCAGCAGGCGAGCGGGAGCTTTCATCGGTGCCGGCGGCAGCCCCGGCTGTCACTCACGGAGCAGCGGCGCAGCGTACGGCTGGGGTGGGTCACGATCTTCGGTCCTCTCCGGCAGGGCCTGAATCGGTCGGTGTGTGCGCCCCCTCGCCCGAATCTGCCTGAGAACCGAGATCCAGGAGGTCGATATCCATCTCGATCCACGGGTCGGGTTCGCGTCGATCCGCCGGGTCGGGTTCGCGTCGATCCGCCGGGTCGGCCGCCCATCGCAGGCTCGGATCGTCCTCGAAATCCGCTTCCGATCCGCCGAACTCCGCCAGCTCCGGCGCTCCCGCCTCGCCTTCGGCGAGATCGCCCGGCTCCGATCTCAGCGTCTCTATGGCCCTGGCCGCGGCTTCGGTCTCCGCCACACGCCGGGAGTGGCCCTGGCCCATGCCGATGATGCGACCGCCGACGGCGACCTCGATTCGGAACACCTTGTCGTGATCCGGCCCGACGGCGTCGAGGAGGCGGTATTGCGGGCGCTCTCCCGAGAGGCGTTGGGTGTATTCCTGCAGTCGACTCTTGGGGCTCTTGAGCGCCCCTAGAGGGCGATCGCTTGTGATCTCGGGGGCGGCGAGGGAAGTCACGAAGCCGCTGGCGGCGACGTACCCCAGGTCGAGGTAGATGGCGCCGACGAGAGCCTCAAAGGCGGACGCGAGCAGGGTCGGCCGGAGCCGGCCACCGCGCTGAGCCTCTCCTTCACCCAGCAGAAGATATTCGCCAAGACCGAGACGGCCGGCCAGACGGGCAAGGCCGGCGGTGCTGACGATCGAGGCTCGCCGAGCGGAGAGGACTCCCTCGTCATCGTCTGGACGGCGACGGTACAGGACGTCCGATATGGCCAGGCTCACTACAGAGTCGCCAAGGAACTCAAGGCGCTCGTTGTGGCCGGCAGCCAGGTCCCGATGCTCGTGCAGATAGCTGCTGTGAATCAGCGCCTGCTGCAGCAGGTCGAGGTCACGGACCGGGAGCCCCAGCCGCTCGGCAAGAGCGGCCGCGGGGCGCATCAGTCGAGCGGCTAGGACGCGTGCTCGTCGATGTAGTCGGCGGCGTCCTGCACGGTCCGGATCTTCTCGGCGTCTTCGTCGGAGATCTCGGTCCCGAACTCTTCCTCGAGGCTCATGATCAGCTCGACGAGATCCAGCGAATCGGCATTCAGATCGTCGACGAACGAAGCCTCCGGCTTGGCCTCATCCTCGTCGACGCCGAGCTGCTCGACGACGATCTTCTTGAGTCGCTCGTAGGTAGTGGCCACTTACGCCCTCCTCGGGGTTCCATGGGCTTGCGATTGACGGTTACTGCGGCCCCGGCTCCGGGGCGCGGTGCGCACCGGCGACGGAGTCGCGAGCGATCCTCCCGAGTACACCGTTGACCAGACGCCGGGCCGGTTCGCCGCTGTACGTGCGCGCCAGCTCGACCCATTCGGCAATCGCCACCCGGGACGGCGTGCCGGAGTGTAGCACCTCGCCGATGCCGCTACGCAGCAGAGTCCGGTCCATACGGGCGAGTTGTACGACCGGATACTGAGGAGCCGTCTGCTCGATCAACGCGTCTATCCGATCGCGGTTGTCG
>DATEXG010000142.1:0-3076 GCA_035257225.1 Candidatus Limnocylindrales bacterium | reverse complement strand
TTACTGCACCGGCATCGAGAACTACTCGCGTCACCTTTCGGGCCGGGAGGCCGGTTCGCGCCCGTGGACGCTGCTCGACTACTTCCCGCCGGACTGGCTTCTCGTCGTCGACGAGAGCCACATGTCCATCCCACAGGTCGTCGGGATGTACAAGAACGACCGGACGCGCAAGGAGATTCTGGTCGATTTCGGCTTCCGGCTGCCATCGGCGCTGGACAATCGCCCGCTCACGTTCGAGGAGTTCGAGGCCAGCGTGAACCAGGCCGTCTACATGAGCGCCACGCCCGGTCCCTACGAGCTCGAGCGCAGCCAGCAGGTGGTCGAGCAGCTCATCCGGCCCACCGGCGTGGTGGATCCGCAGATCACCGTCAAGCCGACGGAAGGCCAGATAGACGATCTGCTCGAGCTGATCCGCGGTCGCGTCGAACGGGGCGAGCGTTCGATCGTCACGACGCTGACCAAGAAGATGGCCGAAGACCTGGCCGACTACCTGCACGAACTGGGCGTGAAGGTCCAATACCTGCATTCGGAGGTCGACACGCTGGAACGAGTCCAGATCCTCCGAGATCTGCGTCTCGGCGTATACGACGTCATCGTCGGTATCAACCTGCTGCGCGAGGGGATCGACCTGCCCGAAGTCACGCTCGTCGCGATTCTCGATGCGGACAAGGAGGGCTTCCTGCGCAGCGCCTGGTCGCTGGTGCAGATGGTCGGCCGGGCGGCCCGGAACATCGGCGGCGAGGTCGTGATGTACGCCGATCGCGTGACCGACTCGATGCGGGTGGCGATCGACGAGACGAACCGGCGGCGCGCCTACCAGGAGCGCTACAACAGTGACCACGGCATCCAGCCGGTGACGATCGTCAAGGGGATCCGCGACATCAACGATCGGCTCAAGGCGGTTGCCGAGGCGCACGGCACGTACAAGACCGCGCCCGGGCAGGAGCGGGATCTCTCCGAGTTGGCCAAGAATCAGGTCGAGAAGCTCGTGGCCCAGATGGAGGCCGAGATGCGCCAGGCTGCCCGGGAGCTGGAATTCGAGCGGGCAGCGGCCCTCCGCGACGAGGTCCAGGAGATCCGGCTGCGAGTGCTGGAGGAGGATGCGTCGGCAGTTGTGGCCCGGGCGGCGGAACGCGCTGCCAAACCCAGCCCGGACGGGCCGGCCGGCGCGAGACGCGCCCCAGCCCGAGCGGGCCGGACGATCAAACCCGTTCGCCAGATCCGGCGCCGCGAGCGCTCGGCCGGCGATGCCGTCGACATGGACGCGGCCGCCCTCGACGTGACGGAGGTGCGAGTGGTCGCGACGACCGAATCGACCGACGATGCAACGGCCGCCACCGCGTCCGACTGGCTGCCCGGGATCCGCGACGAGCACGAAGACGATGGCTGGTCGGTCAAGTGGCTGGACCGTCCGACATGGGACCATACGGTGACGCCCAACGTCATCAAGCGCACCGGGACGCGGCCGACGCGCGGCAGGCGGCGGCGTTAGGCCGGCCGGAGCCGCGCGACGCGCGCCGGAGATCGGGGTGAGTGGTGCAGGAGGGTGAAATGACAGAAGCGGACCCGGTCGGCGTCGCCGACGACGTCAAGCGGGCCTCGATCGACTCGTACGTAACCGCGCGCTCAGCCCTGGACGAAGTGCTGCTGGCGTTGCCGGCAGAGGCGCCATGCGGAGGCTGGACCGTGGTCGAGATCGCTGCGCACGTGGCAGCCTGGGAGCGGCGCGCGGCGACGTTGATCCCGTCGCTGGCGGAGGGTGCGGCTGCGCCCAGGATGGACGTCGATGCGTTCAACGCGGCCGCGGCGGCGGCAGCCCGTTCCGTTCCCGCGTCGGAGACGCTCGCGGCATACGCCGAAAGTCGCGCGATCTTGCTCGTCGCGCTCGCGGGGGCGCCGGCGGCGTCGTTCGGGGAGGCTGCGATGGTGCAGCAGGTCGAGATGGAGCGTGGGCATTGCCTCGAACACGCCGCGGAGCTTCGTGCGCTGGTCCTCGGCCCGGATCGGGCCGTACCGTGACGCCATAGGTGATCAAGTACGCCCGGAAGCGACCGCCGCGCAAGGCGCGGCAGCACTAGCCCGGCTCTGGAGGAGGATCGAATGGACCCGCTGAGCGAGGCGTTCCAGCACCACACTTGGGCCACCGAGCAGTTGATTCGACATCTCCATGGCCTGCCCGAGGAGGCCCTCACGGCCAGCGCCGCCGGCGTCTATGGAGAGGTTCTGGCCACACTCTCCCACATGCTGGAGGCGGACGCCCGCTACCTCCGCTACCTGGAGGGGCCGGTTCCGCCCTCCCGGACCGGGCCGGACCCGGTCCACTCGCTGGATGAGCTGGCGGAGATGCTGCGCGACCAGGCGGTCCGCTGGCGCGTGGTGCTGTCCCGCCTCGGCGAGCTGGACGTCACGCTGCCCGCCCGCCGTGAGCGGCCTGAGTTTCCGCACGCCACGAACCTGATGGTCGTCCAGGCCCTCCACCACGGCAACGACCACCGCACCCAGATCTGCACCGTGCTGTCGGTCAACGGCTACGCAGCGCCGGACCTCGACGTGTGGAGCTACTGGATGGACCGCCGCCGCGAGCCGGCAGGCTAGGCTCGCGGTCCGGGGCCAACGGAGCCGGCCGCGACGGAGCCGCCGGGAGCGCACTCACGCAACGCCCGCGGCGCGCGTGAGCGCAACGAGCACCACGGCAGCAACCACGCCGGGGAGCAGCAGCCGCGTCCGGGCGACCACGAGCGCGCACAGGCCGACCGCCACCGGCTCGATGCCGATGAGGAGATGGGGCGGCTTGTCCGACGTGAGCAGGCAGTTGACCGCGGCGAGGGCCGCAAGAGCGGCGGGCCCGGCCAGTCGAAGGTAGGCGACGGCGGCCGGAGGCAAGCGCTCGATCCCGGGCGCAAGCATCGGCAGGGCGCGAGCCGGATAGGTGACGGCCCACATCACGAAAGCAAGGGGCACGAGGGCGAAGCTCATGGCAGACCCGCCTCGGCTGATGGCTCGGGAGTCTCGGGGGCGCTCGATTCCTCGTTTGCGGACGGCGGCACGGCGAGTCCGAAGAACGGCCCGAGGACCG
>DATEXG010000141.1:0-14683 GCA_035257225.1 Candidatus Limnocylindrales bacterium | reverse complement strand
GGCGGTTCCCGGCGCGAGCCGCCGAGGGACGAGATACAACGTAGATGGCGCGGCCTGAGGCCATGAATCGGATCGACCGAATCGTCATCTGTGCGCTCGCCGTCGTGCTGGCGCTGATCGGCGGAGCGATGCTTCTACCGGCGCCGTCGAGCAACGGCCGGGCTGCTACTCCTTCGATCGTCCCCGCCGTGCCCTATCGCGAGGGGGTTATCGGCCATCCGAGCTCTGTCAATCCACTGACTCCGCGTTCCCAGGCCGACCAGGATCTCGTCGCGCTGCTGTTCCGGGGTCTCGTCCGCGAAGGGCCCGACGGCTCGATGCTGCCCGACCTTGCCGAAAGCTGGGCCAGCTCGAGCGACGGACGAACCTACACGTTCCAGCTCTCCTCAAACGCCTATTGGGAGGACGGGGAGCCGGTCACCGCGGCAGACGTCGCGTTCACGATAGGGATGCTGCAGGATCCGAGATACGACGGCCCGTACGGTTCCTCCTGGCAGGGGATACACGTCACTGTGGACGGCCCCTCTACGGTCCGATTCACCATGACGCTGCCGATCGCCGGATTCCTGAGACAGGCGGCCCTGCCGATCCTGCCGCTGCACCTGCTGGAAGGCGTTTCGGCGCCACAGCTCGCGAATTCGACATTCAGTGCCAGGCCCGTCGGCGATGGACCGTACCGACTCGTGGCCCTGGACAAGTCCCACGCAGTCCTGCAGCGTGTGCCGTCGGTAGTGCGGACCAATTCGCCATTGCCACTGCCGACCGCGAGTGCCGGCCCGACTGCGAGCCTCGGCCCGAGCCTCGGCCCGACCCCGGGCCCGAGCAAGGCGGCTTCGGCAGCGCCTTCCGCGACGCCCACACCGACACCCACACCGACACCTACACCGACACCCACACCGACACCTACACCGACGGCCGAGGTCACCGGCCCGCAGAGTACTCTCGACACGATCGAGCTGGTCTTCTTCGACGACGCGCAATCGGCGGCAGCCCAGTTCGCGGCGGGCGGGCTGGATTCGGTGGGCGGGCTCATGCCCGAGCAGATCGACGCCGCCCTCACCGTCCCCGGATCGCGCCTGATTCCCTATCGTTGGACGAGCCTCCTGAGCGTGGTACTGAACCAGCGGGTCGACCATCCCGAGATGCGCGACGTGAACGCCCGGAGCGGCCTGCTGGCCGCCATCGACAAGAAGGCCCTGCTCACGACTGTCCTGGAAGGTCGAGGCAGCACCGCCGATCTCCCCATCCCGAGCTGGTCGCCGGCCTTCGACCCCACGGCCTTCGTCCCGACACCGTATGACACCGCGGCTGCGATCAGTCACCTCAACACCGCGGGATGGCAGCGGACCGGGACCGCCTGGATGGCGCCGAAGGCCTCAACGTCGTACTCCCTGGACCTGCTCACTCCCACCGAGGCAAGCAACCCGATCGTGTATCGGGCCGCGGTGGAGGTGGCCGCGGACTGGCGCGCGATCGGGCTCGACGTCACCCTCGACGCCGTTCCGGCGGCGACCTACCTGAGCCGGTTGGGCGCCGGGCAGTTCGCGGCGGCCGTCGTCGATTTCGAGGTCGGATTGGACCCGGATCTGGGCCCGCTTCTCCTGTCCTCGCAGGTCGGTTCGGGGGGCTCGAACGTCTCCGGGATTCAGGACCCGGCCCTGGACCAGTTGCTGCTGACGGCGCGCAAGACCATCGATCCGGCCGACCGCCAGACGGCAGTTTCGGCGGTCGAGAAGTACGTTTCCACGGCCGAACCCATCCTGTCGCTGACCTTCCGGGACTACGATTTCGTCGTTTCGAAACGGGTCCAGAACGTCTCCGGGACCCAGATTTCGGATCCGTCGAGTCGATATTGGGATGTGATAGACTGGCGCCTCGCCAGCGACGGATAGGCCCGTTGTTGCGTGCGCCGAGGTGGCGGAATGGCAGACGCGCTAGCTTCAGGAGCTAGTATCCGCAAGGGTGTAGGGGTTCAAATCCCCTCCTCGGCACCAGGTTCGCGCAGCGACGTCGAAGCCGTCGCAACGGCGTTTCGTGCCCAGGTGGCGGAATTGGTATACGCGTACGTTTGAGGGGCGTATGGAGCAATCCATCCGGGTTCAAGTCCCGGCCTGGGCACCACCTCTGTTCTCGACATGACTCCAGGCCGCCAGGCGGTCAGTTGGCCGCCCGCTGCGGCTCCCTGGGGCGGTTAGCTCAGTGGTTAGAGCGCCTCGTTTACACCGAGGATGTCGCAGGTTCGAATCCTGCACCGCCCACCACATCCGAACCCCGAGCCGATGAGACGAGTCAAACCATCGGACAGCCCGGCGCTCTTGTCCGTGGCCTCCTGCTAGACTCATTTGCGCGCATCCACGCCGGGTGCCTAACTGGATCGGAGAAGGGGCATGCTGCCGCTCATCATCGTCCTCGTCGTCCTCGTGGTCCTGGTCCTGCTCTTGGTCGGGATCTACAACGGGCTCGTAACCAGACGAAACCGGGTCGACGAAGCCAACGCGCAGATCCAGGTCCAGCTCAAGCGCCGCCACGACCTCATCCCCAACCTGGTCAACGCGGTAAAGGGCTACATGGACTTCGAGAAGGGCGTTCTGGTCCAGGTGACCGAGGCCCGCGCCAACGCGGTATCCGCCGGCGCTCAGGGACCGGCCGCGCAGGCCCAGGCCGAAAACGTTCTGACCGGCGCCCTCCGCTCGCTTTTCGCGGTGGCCGAGAACTACCCGCAGCTCAAGGCCAATGAGAACGTCCTCTCGCTGCAGGAGCAGCTGTCCACGACGGAGAACCAGATCTCGTTCTCCCGCCAGCATTACAACGCCAGCGTCCTGGACTTCAATAACTCGCTGCAGACCTTCCCGAACGTTCTCATCGCCGGTCCGTTCGGCTTCACCAAGCGCGAGTTCTTCGAGGCTGAGCCGGAAGCCGCCGCGGTTCCTGTCGTCAACCTGGGATAAGTGTTGTGAGGCCGCGCCGGCGCGACGTCGGCCCGGCCTCCCTGCCCTGAGGCCACTCACGTGACCACGACCTTCTATGCCGAGGAATCGGCCAACCGTCGCAATTCCATCCTGCTCGCCTTCGTCGTCATCGCCTTCCTGGCGGTCTTCGGATTCGTCATCGGCTTCAGCATCGGGTACGGAAGCGGCAACGAGGTGGCGTTCGGGATCGGAGCGCTGGCGATCGCCGTCGGCATCGGCAGTCTCAGCGCCCTGTTCTCCTACTACGGCGGCGACAAGCTCGTCTTGGCCAGTTCGCATGCCCAAGAGGTCACGGCCGAACAAGCCCCCCAGCTGTACAACGTCGTCAACGAGATGGCGATCGCGGCGGGCGTCCCGATGCCCAGGGTCTACATCATCGACGACCCTTCGCCGAACGCTTTCGCCACCGGTCGCGATCCCCAACATTCATCCGTGGCGGTCACCACGGGCCTGCTGAAGGAGCTCAACCGTGAAGAGCTTCAGGGCGTTCTCGGCCACGAGATGTCCCACGTCCGCAACTACGACATCCGCTTCACCCTGTTCGTGGGCGTGATGGTCGGGAGCATCGCCCTGCTGGCCGGCTTCTTCCTGCGCTACACGTTCTGGTTCGGGGGCGGGCGCCGCGGCAACGACCGGGAGGGCGGCGGCGGCGGCCTCGGCGTGATCCTGCTCGTCGTGGGGCTGGTCATGGCCGCCTTGAGCTACTTTTTCGGCGCGCTCGTGCAGATGGCGGTCAGCCGCCAGCGCGAGTACCTGGCGGATGCCTCGTCCGTTGAGCTGACGCGGAACCCCCACGGTCTCGAGAGTGCCCTGGCCAAGATCGCCGGCGACCCGGCGGTGCTGCACTCGGTAAACGGCGCCACTCAACACCTCTATATCGTCAATCCACTGAAGAAGCACGGCGTTGGCTCCGACCTCTTCTCGACTCATCCACCGATCGTCGATCGCATCAACAGGCTGCGTCAACTGTCCGGTGATGCGCCGATGGATCAGGCCGATGCGAAGGCTCTGACCGGGCTCGAGTAGGGGGCAGGGGAGTCCTGGCGGCCTGCCGGCCCGCGCGGTGGGCGCCCCATCGGCGCCCCATCGGCGGCCCTTCGACCGCCCTCGCGCTTCCTTGCAGCGGCTCGCTCCCTCGTGTTACCTTTCCTCGCGCCGACGGGCAGCCAGTCCGTCTGTTGAACGGGCCGAGATAGCTCAGTCGGTAGAGCACGCGACTGAAAATCGCGGTGTCGCCAGTTCGATCCTGGCTCTCGGCACCATACAATTGGACTGGCACGGTTCTTCGAGCGGAAGTGGCTCAGTTGGTAGAGCATCACCTTGCCAAGGTGAGGGTCGCGGGTTCGAGTCCCGTCTTCCGCTCCACTCCCTGCATGCTGTCGACCCGGGCCATGCCGGCCGAGAGATCGATCCTCTGCCCCTTCGTCTAGTGGTAGGACAGCGGACTTTGGATCCGTTAGGCGAGGTTCGAATCCTCGAGGGGCAGCCAGTCTGGACCGCACCATAGCCCGGTTCCCTTGCCGGCCGTCCGAGGCGACGTACCCAAGTGGTTAAGGGGGAGGTCTGCAAAACCTCTATTCGGCGGTTCGATCCCGCCCGTCGCCTCCAAATCCCTCCAATGGCCCATTTCGGGCGGTTCTGTGTGGCCCGCACTCCGCCGAGATCGCGACGTTAGGCGCTGGCGCCGCGCTACGCCAGCAACCTGGCTCCCGGGTTGTCAGCCGACGGGCTCGCCTGGTCGCACGGTTTGCGCCCCCATCCCGATGTCCACCTCATCCCCTGCGGAATGTCCTCAGTCTGGGCGTGCCGTAGAGTGGAAGATGCCCGGCCGGGTCATGCCGACCGTTCTGACTCGGCGATCCATGGAGGCGATGTGGCATCGGGGCTGGCGATCGTGAAGGCAAGGTCGGTCGTGCCCGACGTGGACGTGGTCGTTGTAGGCGGCGGCATGAGCGGCCTGGCCGCAGCGGATGCGCTCACGGATGAGGGCCTTACCGTCCACTTGATAGAGGGAGCGCCCGGGGTCGGTGGACTCTGTCGTTCCGTCTCGGTCGGCGGCGAGGACGTGGAGGCGTACTACCACCACATATTCCCGCAGGATCGTGAACTCCGAGAGCTTGTTGACCGGCTCGGAATGTCTGGAGCGCTCGAATGGCGGCAAGCCCCGATGGGGGTACTCGAGGCTGGCCGCGTATACCCGTTCAACTCGCTTATCAACCTGTTGAACTTCAAGCCTTTGCCGTTCGTGGGTCGTCTGAGGCTGGGGCTCGGGTCAGCGATGGCCCTCCTCTCGGTCCGAGGTCACCCGCTGGACCGAGTGAGGGTGGGCGAGGCCTCGTCTCGCTGGTTCGGGCGGAAGGGTCATGCGGTGCTCTGGCAGCCTTTGCTCGACGGGAAGTTCGGCCCTTTCGCGCCTGATGTGGCGGCGCCATGGCTGGTGTCGCGAATCAGGCAACGAGCCAACGCCCGCAAGTCGGGCACGGGCGACCGACTGGGCTATCTCCGCGGCGGAATGGGCACGCTGGCACGGGCCTACGAGCGTGAGTTGGTCGGGCGTGGCGTTCGCATTTCGTGCGGCGCCCGTGTCAGCTCGCTGAGACGCGAAGGGGAGTCGTGGCGCTTGACTTATGGCGGCCGCGAGGTGTCCGGCCGGGCGGTCGTGGCATGCTTGAGCGGCGAGGTGCTGGCTGGTCTCTGCCCGCTCCCGACGGCGTATCTCGAGAGTACGCCAACGCCAACCCGGCGCCGCTGGTAGATCCCGATGGCCGTGTGGCGGGCTGGTCTCGGCCGCCGGCCCCTTCGGTTGGCCTTGACGTATTACCACCAGCGGTAATACTTATGGCTATTACCGGAGGCGGACGTGAAGTACCGACTGCAGGGAAGATTCCTCGCCAAGCCCCTCGAGGACCTGGATCAACGGCGCTGGTTGTTCAACAACCTGCCGATCGATCCAACCCACGAACAGTGGCTTCGCCAGCGCGCCTGGATTCGGACCATCCACGGGACGACGCGAATCGAAGGGAACACGCTGTCCGACGTCGAAGTCGAGGCTCTGCTGGACGGTGAGGGCTCGTCGGGCCTCAGTCGCAGGGAAGCGAGGGAAATCATCGGCACTCGCGAGGCGCTCTCCCTGGCCGATCGACTCGCGGAAGAGCAGGTCGTTCCGGACGAAGGGGTCATCCGCGAGATCCACAAGAGCGTCCTGTGGAGCCAGAGTCCGCTCTTGACGCCGGGCGAGTATCGCAAGGGCGAGAACCGCGTTGTCGATACGTCGGGAACCCCCATCTTCAGCACGCCACCCTCCGGGGACGTGCCCGACCTCATGCGAGACCTCGCATTGTGGTTGGGCAAGGCGTCGAACAAGCACAGCGCGCCGGTTGTTGCCGCGCTTGCCCACCTTGAACTTGTTGCCATCCACCCTTTCAACGACGGAAATGGCAGAACTGCGAGAGCCGTCTCAAGGTTGATCCTGGTGGGTCGCGGATATGCCTTGAACGGCCTTGCCTCGCTCGACGCCCAACTCGATCTCGACAGACCCGCGTACTTCGACGCAATCCGCCAGGCGATCGGGCATGAATATGCCCCTGGCTACGACGCTACGCCCTTCGTCGGCTACTTCGTCAAGTCGATCACCAGGTCGGCCGATCATGTGCTGGGGAGGATCAGCGGGCTCGGCAAGCTCATGGTCGATATCCGCCACGCCATCGCGGAAAGGAAGCTACCGCCAGCGATGATCGATGGCCTCGCCTTCGCTTGGGTCAATCGCCACATGCGCGCCGGGGACTACATCCGGCTGACCGGCCGAAGCGCTCAGACCACGACTCGCGAACTCCGGATCGCCGTCGAGGGTGGTTGGCTTGTGGCAACCGGCGACAAGCGTGGCCGTTACTACGTGCTTGGGCCGAGGCTCCTGGCAACGCCAGCCGACGGCGAAATCGTCTCGCCCGCCTCTTGAGAGCGTCACCGAAAGGCGGTCCGAACGGCCGTGGTCGCGGTCGATGTCGAGCGTCAGGGAGGCCGTCCGAGCACGCCGCCGCGCGCTAACCTTTCGGGCGTGCCGGAGTGGCGGAATTGGCAGACGCAGCGGACTTAAAATCCGCGGCCCGCAAGGGCGTCAGGGTTCGAACCCCTGCTCCGGCACCAGCGCCTCCCGTCCCCGTGCGGGGGAAACGCCGCGGAGCGCTCAGGGCCACACGCGCCTGGCCACTGGCGTGTCAGGGAACGGGCAGAAGCAGCGGGCAAAAAGAAAGACGGACCGCATATGCGGCCCGTCTCCTTCCAGTCGCCCGTTCCTTCAGAGAGATTTGCCAATCATGCTGAGCGTGGAATCGAGCTTTCCGCTGAAGAATACGAGAGCGGCGACGGCGAGGATTGCGATGAGAGAAAGAATGAGTGCGTACTCCGCGAGGCCCTGTCCTTCCTCGCGGCGAAGGGCCGAGAACACAATGCCTCCTTTCGCAGACGACGGTTGGCGTTCGTCGCAACCTCCGGCGGCAGGTTCTCGGACACGGCAAGATACCTGACCGTCCCGGGGGTCGCCTCAGCATAGGCTCGCGGCACCCGGCCACGGACAATACTTTGGTACTGCCAACCACGTCTGGACCGGGCAGTCTCTGGTGCGTCCTGTCACCGTCGGGCCGGTACGGTGCAGCGGTGTCGTCGGAAACCGGTAGTAGCGGTCGCGGCCGACGACCGCGGCCACTGCCGCCTGTCCCTGATAGAATGCGTCGGTCCTTTCGGCTCCGACCGACCGGCGTTGCCGCTCACGCATCGGGGCATACCCATTGGAAGGAGATTCTGGCGCATGCGCCGATACGAACTCATGCTCGTGCTCAGTCCCGATCTGGCGGACGACAAGGTCCAGGGGACGCTCGAGCGAACCACCCGGGCCATCGCGGCCGGAGGCGGCCAGATCGTCAAGCAGGCCCCATGGGGTCGCCGTCGTCTGGCCTATCCCATCGACCACCATCGTGAAGGCTCGTACTACGTCATCCTGTTCGAGGCTCCGCCGACGGCAGTCGCCGAACTCGAGCGCGGCCTGCTCATCAGCGAGGAAGTGCTGCGCCACCTCGTCACTCGTGTCGAGCGCCCTCTGCGGGCGGCTCGCGGGCACGACGCCGAGGTGGACGTCGAAGTCGCGCCTCCCGCCGATGAAGACGAGATCGAGGACGAAGTCGAACTGATCGACGAATCCGAAAGCGAAGCGGCGCCTGCCGCCATCGACTGAGGCCCGCGCCACGCGGAGCTGGAGGCACGCTCGATGTCGCTGAACAAGGCGATGATCATCGGCAATCTGGGCCGCGACCCGGAGATGCGCTACACGCAGAATGGCCAGGCGGTGACCCAGTTCACGGTCGCTGTCAACCGCAACTACAAGGACGCGAGCGGCGAGTGGAAGGAAGAGACGGAGTGGTTCCGGGTAGTGGCCTGGGCCGCGCTCGCCGAGCGAACCGCCGAGTACCTGCGCAAAGGCCGCAAGGTCTACGTTGAGGGCCGGCTGCAAACCCGCACCTGGGAGGGCCAGGACGGGCAGAAGCACTACACCACCGAGCTGATCGCCAACACCGTGACCGCTCTCGACCCGCGACCGCGGGAAGACGGGGTCGCGGAGCCGGTCGGCGCTCGACCCGCCCGACGCGAAATGCCGGCCGGTCAGGCCGGTCCGGAGGACGCGCCGGCCGGCCCAGCCGGTGCCGGCGACGACTTCGGCTCGAGCGACCTGGACGAGCTCCCCTTCTGACGGGCCAGTCCCGCAAGACCACCTACTGCTGAATCCAACAGCCGCCTCGACCGCGCGGCTATCACGAACAGAGGACCAAAGAACAGATGCCTGCCTACCCGCGAGAGAAGACCCGCGCCAAGCGTGACGACTACTACCGCGACCGCCGCCGCCGCAAGGTGTGCACGTTCTGCGCGGACAAGACCGTCACGATCGACTACAAGGAAGTCAACCGGCTCCGCCGCTACCTGTCCGAGCGCGCGAAGATCGAGCCCCGCCGGAAGACCGGCACCTGCGCCAATCATCAGCGCCAGCTGGCGGTGGCCCTCAAGCGCGCCCGGATCGTCGCCCTGCTGCCGTACGCGCCCCAGCACGTTCGGCCCTAGTCGTCCCACGTTGCCCCGGCCCGGCCGGCTGGGGCCCCGCCGCTCGGGTCCGCGATGACCTAGGCCCCGGCCGTTGGAGGGTGAGTTGGACCTCGGTCTGCTGGCCGTTTCATTCGTGGTGATCCTGCTCGGCTCGGAGCTGTTCACCAACGGCATCGAGTGGTTCGGGCACAAGCTCGAGCTCGGCGAGGGCGCGATCGGTTCCGTCCTCGCGGCCGTGGGGACGGCCCTACCGGAGACGATGATCCCGCTCATTGCGATCGTCTTCGGAAGTGGTGTCGCAGGCAGCGAGATCGGAGTGGGCGCCATCCTCGGCGCCCCGTTCATGCTCTCGACCCTGGCCATGTTCGTCACCGGCGTCGCCGTGCTTGCCACGCGGCGCCGACGAGCGAGCGGCGAGTCGATGACGGTAGACACGGGCGTCCTGGGCCACGACATGGCCTACTTCGCCGTTGCGTACGCCGTGGCCATCGGCGCGGCCTTTCTCCCCGTTGAGCTGGAGTGGCCGCGCCGGCTGATCGCGGCCCTTCTGATCGGCGTGTACGCGTACTACGTCATCGGCCATCTACGGGCGGATGCCGCCGCGCACGAGGGGCTGGCGCCGTTGCGCTTCCACAAGCTGGACCGGCGCGCACCCCAGCATCCGGAGCCGCCGCGACTCCCCATCGTGTCCGTCCAGGTCATCTTCTCTCTCGTCTGCATCGTCGGCGGGGCCTGGGGCTTCGTCAACGCCGTCGAGCATCTCTCGGCCTCGCTCGGCCTCAACGGGACTCTCCTGGCACTCGTCGTCGCGCCGATAGCCACCGAGCTACCGGAGAAGCTCAACAGCGTCCTGTGGGTCAGCCGGGGCAAGGACACCCTGGCCATGGGCAACATCACGGGGGCTATGGTCTTCCAGAGCGTCATCCCCACGTCGGTGGCGCTCGTCCTCGCCCCGACGATGTGGTCGGTCGGCGGCGCCGGACTGGCTTTTGGGTCGGCGGCTATCACTTTCGCGTCGTCCGCCGCGGTGATCCTGCCGATGGTCGTCCGCAAGCGCCTGGGGGCGCGGCAGCTGCTGATCGGCGGCGTCTTCTACCTCGTGTACCTGAGCGCGGTCGTGGGGACGCTGGCCGGGTTGGGGGGTTGAGTAGGGCCTACCGATCGGTGCGGGTCTTCCAGGTGCCGCTCGTCTGGGCGTGGTGCCCGGCCGCTATACTCTGGGTTCGTCGGTCAACGCCGGCGACCATCAGCAGGAGCGTCGAATCATGGTCACGGATCAGGGAACGGCCCTCGCCGCGGGCGCGGCGTCCAAGCCGGACCAGAACAGCCTCGTCTGCTATTTCCAGGGTCGCTACGTACCGCTCGGCGAGGCTCGCCTCCCGCTCATGACCCATGCCTTCCTCTACGGGACCGGTGTCTTCGAGGGGATTCGCGCCTACTGGAATCCCGAAGCGAAGCAGCTCTACGCGCTTCGAATCAAGGAGCACATCGTCCGCCTGCGCAACTCCAGCCGGATCATGCTCATGTCGGAGGTGCCGTCGGTCGAGGAGTTCACCGAGATCGTCAAGCAGGTGCTGCGACGGAACAACTTCCAGGAGGATGCATACTGCCGCCCGTCGGTCTACAAGAGCACCGAGGCGATCGGCGTCAAGCTGCACGGCCTGACGCACGACTACTACGTCCTGGCCGTCCCGATGGGCGACTACATCGACACGGAGAAGGGGATCTCGACCGGGACCGTCTCGTGGCGGCGTACCAGTGACACCTCCATACCGTCGCGAAGCAAGATCACCGGCAGCTACGTCAACCCGGCTTTCTCCAAGAGTGAGGCGATGCTCAACGGCTTCGACGAGGCCATCGTCCTGACCGCCGAGGGGCACGTCTCCGAGGGCTCGGCCGAGAATCTCTTCATGGTCCGCGACGGAGTGTTGATCACGCCGTCGGTCAGCGACGACATCCTCGAAGGAATCACCAGAGCTGGGATCTTTGAGATCGCACGCCACCTGGACATTCCGGTCAAGGAGCGCTCGATCGACCGTACCGAGCTGTACATCGCCGACGAGGTCTTCCTGTGCGGCACGGGTGCTCAGGTCTCGCCGGTGTCGTCGGTGGACCACCGGCCCGTCGGCGACGGGCACGTCGGGCCGATATCCAGACGGATCAGCCGGACCTACTTCGACGCAGTGCGGGGACGCCTTGAAGCCTTCCGGCATTGGGTCACGCCGATCTACACGGGTGAGTGAGGCGGCCGCGCGGGATTCCTCCGCGCCGAGGCCCGTCTTCGCCGCCGCGGAACCGGCGGAAGCGACGAGGCGCAGGCTGTCTCAGCGAGCCCTGGAGCTGATCCCGGGCCTCGTGACGTGGCTCCTGATCTTCTCGCTGATCCCGCTCTCCCTGCGGTGGCCCCAGGCCCTGGGCGTCTTCGTCCTGAGCTTCGACTTCTACTGGTTCTACCGCGCAGTAGTCCTCGCTGTAGGCGTTGCCATCACCTTCCGCCGCATTCGCCGCGTTGTCGCCGTGGACTGGCGGCAGCGCGCGTTCTCCCTCGCCGACCCCGAGAGGCGCCTCGAAGAACTGGCCGACCTGATCGAACGTATCCGTGTGCGGACGGCCGAGATGCAAGCAGCCGGAAACAAGGTGGCAGCCCACGGCGGACGGCGTGAGCTTCGTCGGCTCATCGACGAGCAACGGAACCTGGAACGGCTTGTCGCCATCGGGGAGCCGATCCCGGATCCGCGCGAGCTGTGGCACGTTGCTCTCATCCCGACCTACACCGAGCCTTACGAGAAGCTCTACCAGACGGTGAAGGCCCTGGCCGAGTCGGACTACCCGATCGATATGCGGATGGTCGCCATCATCACCCGTGAGACGGACTTGCAGGGCCGCGAGAACGTAGCGAAGCTGCGCGACATCTTCGGCGCCGAGTTCCGCCACTTCTTCCACATCCTCGATCCGCTCGAGGCGGGCGTGGTCGTCGGCAAGTCGAGCGCGATGGCCTATGGCGGCCGGTGGTTGTACGGCGAGCTGACACGTCTGGGCTACGATCCGAGGAAGATCGTGGTGACGGATCTGGACGCGGACTACCGCGTCCACCGCCAGTACTTCGGCTATCTCACGTACACGTTCCTGACCGATCGGGATCGCTATCGCCGGCTCTACCAGCCGGTCCCGATGTTCCACAACAACCTGTGGCAATGCCCGCTCCCCGTGAGGCTCGTGGCCGTCAGCTCGACGCATATCCAGATGTGGCACCACGTCACCCCCGAGCGGCTGGTCAGCTTCAGCTCCTATGCGGTCTGCCTGCAGACCGTTCACGAGGTGGATTACTGGGCCACTGATGCGATCCCGGAAGACAGCCGGTTCTACTGGAAGAGCTTCTTTCGCTTCAGCGGGCAGTTCCGGGCGACGCCCCTTTTCATCCCGGTGTACGGCGATGCCGTACGGGCGCGGTCCTACGGCAGGACCCTCGTGGCGCAGTACATGCAGATCCGGCGCTGGGCCTGGGGTGTGACCGACATCCCGTTCTTCATCGACAACGCCATGAGCCATTCCGAGATCCCGCTGCGGGACCGGATCGCCCGCCTCACAGACCTGTGGCTCGATCACATCAACTGGGCGGTGGCGCCGTTCATCTTGATGTTCGGGGCGGTCTTGCCCGTGGCGCTGAACCAGACCTTCGCCCTATCCATCTTTGGCCAGCAGCTGCCCATCTACGCCGCGTGGATTCTCTCGGGCGCGATCGCCTCCCTGCTCGTCCTGATGTTCATCGAGGATCAGCTGGCGCCGCCCAAGCCGGCCGAGTGGGGGATCAGGATGCGGATCGTCGCCTGGGCGCAATGGATCTGCCTTCCGGTCGTCGGCTTCTTCTTCACGAACCTGCCGGCGCTCGACGCGCAGACGCGACTCCTGACGGGGCGGTACCTGGAGTATCGGGTCACAGAAAAGGCGTGACGAGCACCGAAAAGACGATGTTCAGACAAGTGACTTCCAAGCCCAACCTCGTCGCCCAGGAGCACGAGATCCTGGCCCTGTGGCGCGATCGCCGGACCTTCGCCCGGCTGCGCGCCCAGAACGCGGGCAAGGAGCGCTGGAGCTTCCTGGACGGACCCATAACCGCCAATAACCCGATGGGCGTCCACCACGCCTGGGGCCGGGCGTACAAGGACCTGTTCCAGCGTTTCTGGGCTATGCAGGGTCGCGATCAGCGCTACCAGAACGGCTTCGACTGCCAGGGGTTGTGGGTCGAGGTGAACGTCGAGCGCGAACTGGGCTTCACCAACAAGCGCGACATCGAGGCGTACGGCATCGCGGAGTTCGTCAGCCTCTGCAAGCAACGCGTGCTGACCTACGCCGCACGCCAGACCGAGCAGTCGATCCGCCTCGGCATGTGGATGGACTGGAACGATCCACACGAGCTGCGCCGCCTTCGCGACGAAATGGCCGATGACCCCAAGAAGCAGGTTGCGGTCACAGGCAACGATGGCCAGCCGGTCACCGATTCCGCCGAGATGCTGGTCGGGCGTCTGGGGATGCCCGATCTGGGTGGCAGCTACTTTACCTTCTCCGACGAGAACAACTACCTGATCTGGTCGTTCCTCGCCGAATGCCACCGCCGCGGATGGTTGTACAAGGGCCATGACTCGATGCCCTGGTGCGCTCGCTGCGGCACCGGCATCAGCCAGCACGAGATGACCGAGGGCTACGCCGACCGCGAAGACCCCGGCCTGACCGTCAAGTTCCCGCTGCTCGACCGCCCCGGGGAAGCCCTGCTGGTCTGGACCACGACGCCATGGACGCTGACCTCGAACGTTGCGGCGGCCGTGGGCGAGGAGCTGCGCTACGTCCGGGTCCGGCAGGGCGAGGAGATCTTCTGGCTGGGCCGCGGAACGCTCAAGCACGCCCTGGTCGGTGACTTCCAGGTACTCGAGGAGGTGCTCGGCCGCGAGCTGGAGGGTTGGCGCTACGCCGGTCCGTTCGACGATCTCCAGGCGGTCGAGGCCGCCTTCGCCGCGGGCGGAGCGTCGAGCGCCCCCTATGAACACCGCGTCGTGGTCTGGGACGAGGTCGGTGAGGAGGAAGGGACAGGCATCGTCCACATCGCGCCCGGCTGCGGCGCCGAGGACTTCGCCCTGGGCAAGAAGCTGGGTCTGCCGATGATCGCCCCTCTAGACGAGAACGGCGTGGTTCTGCCGGGATTCGGGCCTTACTCGGGCCGCGATGTGCGCGACGTTGCCGACCCTATCGTCGAGACCCTCAAGCACCACCACCGCTTCTATCGCCTCGAGACGATCACCCACCGATACCCGCACTGCTGGCGCTGCGGCACGCCGCTCGTCTTCCGACTCGTGGACGAGTGGTACGTGAGCATGGGCCCGGTCTACGACGTGCCTCGCGACCAGCTAACGCCCGCGCAGGTCGAAGCCAGCCTGCGCTACCAGATCATGGACGTCATCGAAGGCATCAAGTGGATCCCCGGCTTCGGTTACGAGCGAGAGCTCGACTGGCTCCTGAACATGCACGACTGGATGATCAGCAAGAAGCGCTACTGGGGGCTGGCGCTTCCGATCTACGACTGTGGGTGCGGCACGGTCACCGTTATAGGTGGTCGCGAGGAGCTGGCCGAACGA
>DATEXG010000140.1:0-2923 GCA_035257225.1 Candidatus Limnocylindrales bacterium | reverse complement strand
GACTGTCGACGGGAAGCACGCGCGGATGGACCGTTCCGTGCTACCGTCCGGTGCCATGAGCCAGCCCCCAGAAGGCGTCCTGCCGGTCGTGCTCGCGGCCGGCCTCGGGACGCGCATGAAATCGAGCAAGCCCAAGGTCCTGCACGAACTGTGCGGGCGCCCGATGCTCGCCTACGTCCTCGACGTGGCGCGCGAGGTCAGCGGCCGGCGTCCGCTCGTCGTCTACTCCGCGGCGACGTCGGTAGTCACCGACATCTTCGTCGATGAGGCGGACTTCGCCCTGCAGGAGGCGCCTCTCGGCACGGCCGATGCTCTGCGCGCCGCCATGGCAGCCGCTCCGGACACCGCGGCCGAGATACTGGTTCTGCAGGCCGACGTGCCGCTGGTCCAATCGGATCTACTGGCCGAGATGATCGACCTGCGCCGGGCGCGCAAAGCCGCTATGGCGCTTGTGGCCGTCCACAGCGCCGAGCCGGAGGGGCTTGGCCGCATCGTTCGCGCAGACGATGGCGGCCAGGTGATCCGAATCGTGGAGGAGAAGGACGCCTCACCCGGGGAGCGCCAGATCGAGGAAATCAACGCCGGCGTCTACGCTTTCGACGCGGCCTGGCTGCGACGTCGGATCGGGGACGTCAAGCCCTCGCCCGTCTCCGGCGAGTTCTATCTGCCGGCCCTGGTCGAGTTGGCCCGCGACGATCGCTTGCTCGTGGTTTCGCTCGACGTGGAGGACGACGGCACGCTGGTAGGCATCAACGACCGCTCGCAGCTGGCGGCTGCTGAGCTGGAGATGCGCATGGTCATCAACGAACGCCATATGTTCGCCGGCGTGAGTTTCGTCGATCCGATCCGGACGTACGTGGACGCGTCGGTGGAACTGGCCCGGGACGTCGTCCTGGAGCCCGGCGTAATCCTGCGCGGCAGCACGCGAATCGGCGAGGGGACGCGCATCGGGGCGGGCTCCCAGATTATCGATACCGTCATCGGCCGCGACTGCTTCATCTGGGCCAGCGTGCTCGAGTGCTCCGAGGTGGAGGACGAGGTCCGGATCGGGCCCTTCTCTCATCTTCGGGCGAAATCCTCGATCGGGCCCAAGGTGAGGCTGGGCAACTACGCCGAGGTCAAGGCGAGCCGCCTGGAAGCCGGCGTTCAGCAGCACCATTTCAGCTACATCGGCGACGCCGAAGTGGGAGAGCGGACGAACGTCGGGGCCGGCACGGTCACCTGCAACTACGACGGCGTCCGGAAGCACAAGACGAAGATCGGCAAGCACGTATTCTTGGGCTCGGACACGATGCTCGTGGCTCCGCTGGAGTTGGGCGATGAGGCTCGCACAGGCGCCGGATCCGTGGTGACAAAGGACGTGCCGGCCGGGATGCTGGCCGTCGGCGTACCGGCCCGGCTCCGCAAGCCACGCGAATCGGGTAACGATCCGCCTCCAGACAAGGCCGAATGAGCGATCTCGTCGTCGAACTCCTGGTCATCTTCTTCCTCGTCCTGATCGAGGCGGTCTTCGTCGCGGCCGAGATCGCGCTCATCACCATCCGTCGGAGTCGCGTCGAGCAGCTGATCGACGAAGGACGCATGGGCGCCCGCCGGGTTCGCCGGGTGATCGAGGACCCAAGTCGCCTGCTGGCCGTCGTCCAGATCGCCGTCACCTTCGTGGGGTTCCTCTCATCCGCCTACGCGGCGGTCAACCTCACCGCGCGGCTGGAAGGCCTGTTCGTGCACGTGCCCGTCCTCGACCAAGTCGCCGGTGGGGCCGCGCTGGTCGTCGTCACGACGCTGCTCGCTCTCTTCTTCATCGTCTTCGGGGAGCTGGTGCCAAAGACCCTGGCGCTGGCCCATACCGATCGGTACGCCATCGTTCTTGCCGGGCCGGTCGAGGTGCTCGGCCGGATCCTCGGCCCGGTCGTCTCGGTCCTGACCTGGGTCACTCGAGTGATTGCCGGCGGGTTCGGCGCGGATGTGCAAAAGCGAGCCCAGATCAGCACCGAGGAGCTGAAGCTGATCGTGGAGAGGGGCGGCGAGGAGGGGATCCTCGAGGCGGAGGAAGAGCAGATGATCAGCGCGGTCATCGGCCTGGGCGAGCGCCGCCTCCACGAGGTCATGGTTCCGCGGACGGACATGAGTGCCCTGTCCGCGACGGTGACTCTCGACGAGGCGATCGACACGATCATCGCGGAGGGCCACAGCCGCATCCCCGTCTACGAGGGAACGATCGACAAGGTCGTCGGGATCCTCTATGCGAAGGACCTGCTCCGGTTCCTCAAAGGCGAAGACAAGCGACCCGACCTGCGGACGCTCCTCCGCACGCCGCTCTTCGTGCCGGAATCGATGACGATCGACGACCTGCTGCACCAGCTGCAGCGGCGCAAGGTCCACATAGCGATCGTCCTCGACGAGTACGGCGGCACGGCCGGCCTGGTCACGATCGAGGACCTGCTCGAGGAGATCGTGGGCGAGATCCAGGACGAGTACGACGTCGAGGAGCCGATGACCGTGAAGCTCTCCGAAGATGAGGCGCGGGTCGACGGTCGGGCCTCCGTGGATGACCTGGCCGAGCTGTTCGATTTCGATCTCGAGGCGCTCGAGGATTCAGAGGAGTACGACACGGTCGGTGGCCTGGTCTACCATCGCATCGGCGGCGTGCCGCAGCCGGGCGACAAGGTCGAACTCGAGGCGCAGGGGTTGACGCTGACGGTCGAATCGATCGACGGCCACCGGGTCGGCAAGGTGCTTGCGGTCCACCATCGATCCGGCGACGACGAGGGGGAGCGGTAGCCAGGGGGACGATCGGACGCAGTGGAAGCCGGCGCCCCGCCTGACGCCGCCCTAGGCCTTGATCACACCCACGATGATCGCGCGCAGCGACTCGAGCGCCTCCGCATCGACCACGTTCGCCGCCTCCAGCTCGGCGAGGGCG
>DATEXG010000139.1:0-9217 GCA_035257225.1 Candidatus Limnocylindrales bacterium | reverse complement strand
TGCCGGCGGGTCCTTCCATAACCGGCGGAGCAGCGGAGCAGCGGCGACGTCGCGGAACTCAGGCGAGCGCCCCCAACGATGACCCTGCAGCCGCGGCCGTCGGCGTGCGGATCCGGACCAAGCTGCTGCTTGCCGTTCCATCCCTCGCACCTTTCCGGGCAGTTCAGGTGCACAGGCCGCAACGTCGAGCAGCTTTTAGAACCGGTCCGAGCGGCGCTCCGTACACCCTATGCGCCCAATCAACAGGTAGGGGCCACCGGAAGCACGATCAAGAGTCAAGCGATCGCAGGAGATATAGCACTATGCGTCCCATTTCACGTTCGTTGTCATTCGCCGGTATCGCGCTCGGCGCGGCATTGATCGCGGCGGCCTGTTCGTCCGCGGCCGCCACGCCCGTGCCTGCCGTCGCGGGATCGACGCCCGGTCCCTCCGCAGCCGGGGCGACGAGCGTCACACTCGCCTCGACCACCGACCCGACGCTTGGGGCATACCTCACCGGCCAGAACGGGATGACCCTCTACGTCCTCACGAAAGACACCGCTGATACGAGCTCATGCTCGGGAACCTGCGCCACTACCTGGCCACCGCTCTCCGCGGCAACCGGAGCCATGATCACCGGTCCCACCGGCGCCACCGGCGCTTTCGCGACCATCACACGGTCCGACGGGCTCGTCCAGGTCACCTACAACCACATGCCGCTCTACTACTTCTCCGGCGACTCGGCCTCGGGTGACACCACGGGCCAGGGCAAGAATGGCGTCTGGTTCGTCGCCCCCGTGTCGGGTTCCGTTCCGAGCGGTGCTGCCCCAAGCACGGCCGCGAGCGCTGCCCCAAGCACGGCCGCGAGCGCTGCCCCAAGCGTGGCCGCAAGCGTCGCCGGCTACTGAACCCATCCCGCGGCCCGACCCGGCCGCCCGCTGATCCCAATACGACCCGCCGGCAACCTGCCGGCGGGTCCTTCTATACCCGGCGGAGCTGCCGTTACGGCAGAAGGACCCTGGCAAAGGCCTCGGCGATGGCCCTGTAGCCGCGAGCGTTGGCGTGCAGGTCCGGGCCGAGCGGCGGCGGCGTGGCGGCCCAGGTCCACAGGCAAGCCCGAGACACGTTGATCGGCACCGGCCCGACGCCCTCGAGATCCACTTCGGTCTCGAAATCCGTCGTGGCGAAAGCCCCCTCCACGTCCGCCAGCCGCAGCCCTGCAGCCTGGTAGATCTCGCTGAAACGGGCGTTGATCGGCACCAGGGCATCCCACACGGAGATGCGAGCCACTTCTCGTCCTTCCGGCCCGTCGAGCCAGCGAACGAGAAACGGGTCGTAGCCGTTCATGCCGACGATCGGGACGGCGGGACCGGCAGCGCTTCGGAGCGCATCCAGGATGCCCGGCAGGTTCTGTCCGATGGATGCGATCCCGTGTGGGATGGCCTCCAGCGTGTGTTCCGGGAAGTCGTTGAAGCCCACGTCGAGCGTGACGAAGGCAACGCTGTCGCGATGATCCCGGAGGAACCAGACGGCTTCGCGGAGCTGGCTGCCGTGCGGATACGAGGTCAAGCCTCCCTCGATCATGGTCGTGGTCGACTCGCCCGGGTAGCCGAGCTTGACGACCTCCAGCCCGGGCAGGCGCGACCGGGCCATGGAGAGCAGCTGGTCCGCGTATCCCTCGGTCGTCCGGAACTGCCGTTCCTCTAGGCCGATGGGCTGTACGCCGGTGGCCAGTGAGTCGCCCAGGGAGAGGTAGTAGGTCGGAGCCAATCCGGCATCTTTCGACGCCGCTCTCGAGCCGCGCACGGCCTCGCCTCCTCCACTTGAACGGTCGCCATCCACCTGGCTGACCGGCCGTCAACGCCGACTCGCTAGACTCGCCGCCACAGCCAGTTCCGGCTCAGCCTACCAGCGGTCCAGCGGATCAGGTGTCGGCTCGCGGACATGCGCCCAACCGGTGATACTGGCACCCTACACGGAACCAATCCGACCGGGCGAACCCGAGCCGAGCGCGACGTGGGCCGGGTGCTGGACGGATCGGGCCGACAACCGGAGGCGCAGGCCGGTGCTCGATGCCGTCACGAGGTCCAAATCGATCGTCGACGATTCGGCATCCGATGCCTTGCCGCCGCCCACGCACGACGGGCAGGGCCGCCCCACAAGGTCGCTTCCACTGAGCCAGCTGATGCGGATCTCGCTCTACTGGCTGGGGATCTCGGCCGTCTGGAGCGGCATCCTCGACATCGTCAACGGGCGGCTTCAGTTCGCCCATCTGGCCGAGAAGGGATCCGAGGGGATCGGCGCCCTCCAAATCGCCCTCGTCGGAACGGTCATCGCCATCGCCGTCCAGCCGACGGTGGGCTCGATCAGCGACTACACGATCACCCGCTGGGGCAGGCGCAAGCCGTACATCTTCATCGGGGCGACGCTCGACGTGGTCTTCCTCTACGGAATAGCGACGTCGAACAGTGTGGCCGCCATCGGGGCATTCGTGGCTCTTCTCCAGTTCAGCTCCAACTTCGCCCAGGGACCGTTCCAGGGCTACGTGCCGGACCTTGTCCCAGGGCGCCAGGTTGGACTTGCCTCCGGATTGCTGGGGCTCTTCTCAGCCCTCGGGAACCTCCTCGGCTACGGGGCCGCGGCTCTGGCCGTGCGGCAAAGCGGCAGCGACCCGAACGCGTTCTTCTACGGAACGATGGCGATCGGAGTGATCGAGTTCATTTCTATGCTGGGTGTCGTCGCCGGCGTCCATGAGGGAACGCGTGTCAAGTCACGGAACGGCCGATCGTGGTTCGCGATTGCCCGAGAGGCCTGGGGATTCGACATTCTGCGTGAGCGAAGCTTCATGTGGCTGGTCGGCTCGCGACTGTTCATCCTGATCGGCGCGTCGCTGTACCCGGTCCTGAGCACCTTCTATCTGGCCCAGGTATTCGGCCTTGACGCGCAGCAGACAGGCGACACCAAGATCATCCTGCTCGGGATCGTGGCCGCTTGCCTCACTGTGGCCGTCATCCCGGCGGCCCGGCTTTCCGATCGTTTGGGCCGCAAGAACATCATCTACGGCTCCTGCGTCATGGGAGCGATCGGACTCGGACTCGGAGCGGTCGCCCCCAGCCTACCCATCGCCATGCTGGGGGCGGGACTGTTCGCACTATCGGCCGGAGCCTTCCTCGCCGTCGACTGGGCGCTCATGAGCGACATAGTGCCAAAGGCGTCGACCGGGCGGTACATGGGCATCTCGAATGTGGCAACCGCATCGGCCGGCACCGTCGCGCTGGCCGTGGGCGGGGCGGCCGTGATGGACACCGTCAACAACTGGCTTGGCTACGGAGCCGGACCGCGAGCGGCCCTACTGCTTGGAGTGTTCTGCTACGCCCTAGGTGCGATTCTGCTTCACCCGGTCGTGGAGCGGCGCCGGGAAGACGCGCCTGCTCCGGCAGGCGCGGCGATCTAGCCGACCAAAGGCGCTGGAGGCAGCGCCCAAGCCGCTACACCAAGACCGGCGGCCGCTCGGGCTGACTACCATACGACTCCCTATCCCCTATATAGGGTACGTAGTCGCGTCTCATTTGATCCGATAACTCTGGCGATGGCGCCTTCGGGGAGGGGATGCCTCGCCGGTCACTGGGGGCCAACCCGTCGCTCGCGACGTTCGCGTGCACCCGAAGACGGCGGCATCGCCAGATGCTCCCAGGTAATCACTACCTCGCGTCGGCCCGGCTCCGCGGAGTCGCCGGCTCGATTGCCGACACTCGCGGCCCGTGTGAGTCCCCGGCGCCGCCGGAGGCTTCCTGCCGTGGCGTTTGCCGTTGCCACCGCTCCATGGCGCCGTCATGAGCCGCAGCGTCCTTCTTCGTAACGCTGGTCTCCTGCCGGCCACGAATGAAGCCTTCCTGACGCCGCCGCGCACGGTCTGGCACGGACGGCTCGACCGTCCCGGGCTGATTCTCCTTCTCGGCGCGATCGTGACGGCCGCACTTGGTGCCGCGGATCTGGCCAACATGGCCGGACAGGCGACGGTCTTCGAAAGCGCCCAGGGTCTCGTCGCCGCCGGGGCAGGCGTTGCGGCGATGGCAATGCTCCGTCGCCGATCGGAGATCTCGGTCCTTTCGTATCGCCCGCTCACTCAGGCCATCGCCTTTGCGGGGATGGGCTTCGTCGCGCTGGACCTGGGACCGACCATCGGCAACTCAGGGGCCATCGTCATAGCGAACGTGCTCTTCGCAGGTGGTGCCGTCCGGGCCATGGCCGTCATCGTCCCGGCCCTGTACCGGCGCCTCGACAGGAGAGCGATGGCATCTGCCGGGCTTGACGGCGCGATCGTCCTGTTCGCGGGGATCACGCTGGTGCTGACCCTGTGGCTAACCAGCCCCGCCGGCCCTGGCGGCATCGCGGAGTTGCTCGTTCCGGTCTTTGCGGTGGGACTACTCGCGAGCGCGGGAGTGGCCGTCATCGCCGCTCTCTCACTCCGGAGCGCGCCACGATTCAACGGTGTGTGGTGCGGTATCGCGGGAGTCACCGTTCTCGGTCTCTCGTGGATCGTGTGGCTGAGCCTGGCCTTCCGTGGGCTGGGTCGCAACGCTCTGGCGAGTCTCCTGTTCTCGTTCGGATTGCTGCTCGTCGCCTACGCCTGGATGACCTGGAACGAAGAGGTCGGCGGCGGTAAGCGGTATGAGCTGGTCGCTCGCACGCTGGCCGACTGGCTGCCGATCGGCGCCATCGTCCTGTGTGTGACGGCGGCCGCGATGCCGCGCACCCGTGTCTCCGGCGTGGACCCGGCACTCCTCGGCACGGCCGTGGTGGTGCTCCTTTCGATCGCGCGCCAAAGGCTGCTCATTGTGCGCGAGCGGTGGGCTTCACGCAGACTCACCGGCGAGGTCGAGGAGCGAGCCCAGACCATGCTCTCCCTTGCCCGGCTCGAGCAGGCGGAGAGCATCGAGGCGATGGCCGCCCAGATCTGCGCCGAGGCGCTCAGGCTCGACGGCATCGGCAGCGCGGCGGTCTACGGCTTCGGCCCGCTCGGCGGCGCCGTGCCGCTCGCGCTCGGTGGCGATTCCCGGCGCGAGGAGACGGTTGCCGAGCCGCTCGCCTCGGAGCGAGCCACTCATCTCAGGGCCTGCGCCAGCGAGGGGGCGTGGGTCGACACGCCACACGGAGCAAGCGCCGTCATTCGGCAACTGCGGACGGAGGCGTTCGCGCCGATGCACTGGGACGACCGTATCGTCGGAGTCGTCGCTATGGGGACGACTAACCGAGAGGACGCTCAACGACTGGCCGACCGCCTCTCGACTATGACCGAGTTCGGTGTGGTCTCCGCCGCCCTGCTCGGGCCCATGCTGGCCGACCACTGGCGGATGGCCGATGTCCGCTCGCAGCTCGACTCGATCATCACCGAACGCGCCTTTACGCCGGTCTTCCAACCCGTGGTCGAACTCCTCACTCGCAAGGTCGTCGGCTTCGAGGCGCTGACACGGTTCCACGATGGAATGCGCCCAGACCACCGGTTCGCCGAGGCGCACGCGGCCGGGATGGGCGTCCGCCTCGAGACCGCCTGTCTCTGGGAGCAGCTCGAGGCCGCCTCGGCGCTTGCGCCCGGGACCTGGCTCAGCCTCAACGTGTCACCGGCTCTGGCAACGGCCGTGGTCCCGCTCATCTCAGCGCTCGAGCGGGCCGACCGCGACGTGATCCTGGAAATCACCGAGCACGTGGAGATTGCCGACTACCGAGCGCTGCTGGCGGCCCTGGACCTCGTCCGAGGCCGTGCCCGGCTGGCCGTGGACGACGCCGGTGCCGGCTATGCCGGACTGCACCACATCCTCGAGATACGCCCGCAGTTCGTGAAACTCGACCTGTCGCTGGTCCGCAACATCGACACGGACCCGGCCCGCCAGGCGATGGTTGCCGGAATGGCACACTTCGCTCGCAACGCCGACTGCGAGCTCATCGCCGAGGGGGTCGAGACGGAAGGGGAGCTGGACGAGCTCGTCCGGCTCGGCGTCCCCCTGGGCCAGGGCTACCTCTTCGGCAAGCCCGAACCGATCGCCTGACCGCGAACTCCGGAGCGGAGGCAAGGACGCGGCCCGGAACCGAGACGCCACCGGCGGGCCCCCGGTCAGGGCGGTGTGTACCCTATTGCTCCGAACACCTGGAGGAGCCACTTGGCGTCACTGAATCAGCACCTGCTCGCCATGGAGCCCCAATATCGCGAGCGCGTCTGGGGCGGACAGAGACTGCGCCCGGCGAACCCGCCAATCGGCGAGGCGTGGGTGGCGTACGGCTCCAGCAAGGTGGCGGCGGGGCCGGAGAGGGGCCGAACCCTGGACGAGCTGGTCAAACGAGCCGGCCCGGACCTTCTGGGAACGGCCGTGGCAGGACGATTTGGATCGCGATTCCCGCTCCTCGTCAAGCTGCTCGACTGCGCCGATTGGCTCTCGGTCCAGGTCCATCCAAACGACGCCCAGGCCCGCGCGCTGGTCGGGCCCAGCGAGTTCGGCAAGACCGAGGCCTGGTACTTCCTCGAAACGAGTCCCGACGCCAGAATCCTAGCGGGCGTCAAGCCGCTGGTAGGCGGCGACGAGCTGGCGGCCGCGATCCGCGAAGGCAGAGTCCTCGATGTCGCGGCGGAGGTTCCGGTCCAGGCCGGTCAGGCCATGCTCATCCCGGCGGGCACAATCCACGCCCTCGGCCCCGGCCTGCTCCTGTACGAGGTCCAGCAGTCCAGCGATACGACGTACCGCGCCTACGACTGGGGCAGGCCGCTGTCGGATGGTCGCAAGCTCCACATAGAGGAGTCCGTCGAGGTCGCGCGCCCGGTCGGACCGGAGGAGCGGACGCGCCCGGAGCTGGGGATGGCGACCGGCGCGGTGCCGGCTATCGCTTCGCCCTACTTCGATGTGGAGCTGGCGCGAGCATCGGCGACCGATCCACTGGCCTGCGACACACGGGGGCTGACGTTCCACATCCTCACCGCGATCGACGGCGCAGCCGAGCTGACTTGCGGCGGGGAGACGACTCGACTGGCCCGCTTCGAGACCTGCGTCGTGGCGGCGGCAGCAGGGCAATACCGGATACGGGCGACCGGGGAACCCGTCACTCTCCTCCGGGCATCAGTGCCCGGACGGTGATGCGACTCGCTCCGGGGGCCGGGCTCGACCGGCCTGGGCTCATTTCTCCGGCCTGACGGGCCCCTCGCCTGCCCCAGTCGACGCAACGGCAGCAGCGATCTCATCCAGGTCAGACGAGGTGAGGGCAAGCGTGCCGGCCGGCAGCCAGCCATCGACCTGCTCGGGCTTTCGGGCACCGACGATCGCGCCAGTCACTCCGGGCCAGGCGAGCGTCCAGGCCACGGCCACCGCCGCGACCGTCGTTCCGTGGCGAGCGGCGATCGGCCTCAGAGCGTCGCGAAGGGCGATGTTCTGCGACAGCGCCGGCTCGGCGAAATGAGGTGCCTTGGGGCGCCAGTCGTCGTCGGCCATGGCCGCGACGCGGTTGCGCGAGAAGGAGTCGGTCAGGATTCCGGAAGCCATCGGGCTGTAGACGATGACGCCGGTGCCGTGGTCAGCACACCAGGGGATCAGGTCGGAAGCGGATTCGCGGGATAGGAGCGAGAAGGACGGCTGCAGCGAATCGACGTGGCGAACGCGCTCGCAGCGCTCCAGCAGCGCCACGTCGTAGTTGCTGACGCCGATTGCCCGCACCTTTCCCTCGTCCACGAGTCGGCTCATCTCGGCCCACGAATCCTCCGCCGGAACTCCCGACTCGTCGGGCCGGTGGATCTGGTAGAGGTCGATGCTCTCGACTCCGAGCCGCCGCAGGGACGCCTCGCACTCGCGCCTCAGCGAGGCCGGCTGAGCGACGCGCCGCGCCGGAACCATCGGGCGGTCCCGGTCCCAGGCCAGGCCGCCTTTGGTGAAGACGAAGGGCCGATCGCTCGGAGGGATCATCGCCAGGGCCTTGCCCACGATCTCCTCGGAGTGGCCCAGCCCGTAGACGGCGGCCGTGTCGATCCAGTTCGCTCCACCCTCGACGGCGCGAACGATCGCCCGGATCGAGTCGGCGTCATCCTGGGGCCCCCAGCCATAGACCCAACCGCCTCCGCCGACCGCCCACGACCCGAACCCGACGGTCGTGATCTCCAGGCCGCTCCGGCCGAGGTCTCGCCTTTGCAGCATCGGACGATCTCCTTTCGCGCTTTCGGGGCCGCCCGAGCGGCAGACAGCTTCGAGCATCCGGAACGTCGACGAGCAGGCTCGCCTCGACTACGGCGTCGCCGTGAACGAACCGCTGGCGAGCGTCTTGCCCTGGGCGTCCATGATGCCGAAAGTGTGCTTTCCGGCCCCGTAGACGGAGCAGACGTTCGATGCCGAATCGGCGTCGGTCGAGAGCCAGCTGCCGTCGGACTGCTTGGTGAAACTGGCGCTCACCGTATCGGTGGCGCCCTGCTGGCCGTCGAGCATGGCCGTGATCTCCGCCGAACCCGAGAGAGAGGCCGGCAGAATAACGGTCATCGTGACCTGGGTGCTCGTGTCGGTGCAGCTGAAGGTCGCAGGATCGACCGTGACTGAGCCCCCGCCGGCGCCGGGAGTTGGAGCTGGAGTTGGCGTCGGTGCTGGAGTCTCGGTGCCGCCCGTGTTGGTGAACGACGCTTGAGCCAGAGCGTTGCCTTGCGCGTCGAGGACGCGGATCGTGTGCTTGCCGGCCGCGAGACCGTCGCAGAAGGTCGAGGCTGACTCGGTCTCGGTCGAAAGCCAGCGGCCGTCGGACTGCTGCTCGAAGTTGTCGCCTACCGCAGACAGGTCGCCCTTCTTGCCGTCGAGTTCGGCCACGACTTGGTCTGACGTCTTCGTCGAGGCGGCCAGCCAGACGGTCATTGTGACCTGGGTGTTCGTGTCCGAGCAGCTGAACGTTGAGGGCTCGATGGTTATGGAGCTCCCGACGTCACCGGGGGTTGGGGTCGCCGCGACGGGGGTGTCCGTCGCGACGGTGCCGACGGTTGGGAAAGCGCTACCGAACAGACCGCCGCTGTGGCCGGGGCCGGCGCTCGGCGTGGACTTGGAGCCGTTCGTTGCAAGGACCCCGACCGCGACGATCGCGGCGATGACTAGGGCACCGACCAGAAGCATCGCGGGGCTGATTGCGGTCTTCGCAGGCGCGGCCCCGACCGGAGCGGCGGGAGGCATCGCCCAGGAGGGAGCGACCGGCGGTGGACTGACCGGAGGAGGTGGGGGCGCAACTCCCG
>DATEXG010000138.1:0-16295 GCA_035257225.1 Candidatus Limnocylindrales bacterium | reverse complement strand
AGCGCCGCCGTCCAGACGCGGTGGAGGAACCGGCTGATCCCGCCGATACCGGTGGGGCTCCACGGGCCGCCCTGGTCCCACGGCCCCATGAACATCAGGAAGAGCCGGACCGCGTCCGCACCGAACCGCGAGACCAGCTCGTCGGGGTCCTGGACGTTGCCGCGCGACTTGCTCATCCGCTCGCCGTCGGCGCCCAGGATCTGGCCCTGGTTGAAGAGCCGCTTGAACGGTTCGCGCTCGTGGACCAGGCCCAGGTCCGCCATCGCCTTGGTGAAGAAGCGGGCGTAGAGCAGATGCATGACGGCGTGCTCGGCGCCGCCGGTGTACTGGTCGACCGGGCACCAGCGAGCCTCGATCTGGCGGTCCACCGGGGCGTCCGTGTCGGCGGGCGAGAGGTAGCGGAACCAGTACCAGCTCGAGTCGATGAATGTATCCATCGTGTCCGTCTCGCGCCGGGCCGGACCGCCGCACTTTGGGCACGTCGTGTTGACGAAGGCCGTGTCCGACTTGAGGGGGTTCTCGCCGCGGCCGCCGTAGTCGACCGTCTCGGGCAGCTGGACCGGTAGCTGGTCGTCCGGCACGGGCACGATCCCGTCGGCGTCGCAGTAGATGACCGGGATCGGCGTGCCCCAATACCGCTGCCGGCTGATCAGCCAGTCGCGCAACCGGTAGTTGACCGCGGCCTTGCCGCGGCTCTGGTTCTCCAGCGTCGCCACTATCGATGTGAAGCCCTCGCGTGCTGGCAGCCCCGAATGCGGCCCGGAGTTCACCATACGGTCCTTGCTGTCGTGCGAGACGTAGGCTGCCTCCACCGGCGCAGCCACGTCCTTGTACGAGACCTCCGGTCCGGCGATGACGCGCCTGATCGGGAGGCCGAACTTCCGGGCGAATGCGAAGTCACGCTCGTCGTGGGCGGGGACGGCCATGATGGCGCCCGTGCCGTAGCCGGCCAGGACGTAATCGGCGATCCAGATCGGTATGCGCTCGTCGTTGACGGGGTTGATCGCGTACGAGCCCGTGAAGACGCCGGTCTTCTCGCGTTCGGTCGACATCCGCTCGATCTCGGTCTCGCGGCCGGCGGCCGTGACATATGCCGCCACCTCGGCCGCTCGGTCCGGATGGGTCAGCTTGGAGACGAGCTGGTGTTCGGGCGCCAGGACCATGAAGGTCGCGCCGTAGAGCGTGTCCGGCCGGGTCGTGAAGACGCGCAGATCGTCGCCGCCGGGCTGGGAGCCGTCGCGGGCCGTCGTGAAGACGACCTCGGCCCCCTCCGATCGGCCGATCCAGTTGGTCTGCATGATCCGGATCGGCTCAGGCCATTCGATTCCGGAGAAGTCGAGCAGCTCGTCGGCGTATTTCGTTGTGCGCAGGTACCACTGGTCCAGCTCGCGCTTCTCGACCCGCGCGCCGCAGCGCCAGCAGTGACGATCCGCGCCCTCGACCTGCTCGCGGGCCAGGGTCCCATCGTTGGGGCACCAGTCGACGGGCGAGCTGGCGCGGTAGGCGAGTCCCCCTTCCAGGAAGCGCAGGAAGATCCACTGATTCCAGCGGTAGTAGGCCGGGTCGCAGGTGACGACCTCGCTGCTCCAGTCGAAGGTCGCGCCCATCGAGCGCAGCTGGCGCCGCATGTTGTCGACGTTCTTCAGCGTCCACTCGCGGGGGTTGACCTTGTTCTTGATCGCGGCGTTTTCGGCGGGCAGCCCGAAGGAGTCGAAGCCGATCGGGAAGAATACGTTCTCGCCTTGCATGCGGTGGAAGCGGGCTATCGCGTCTGTCGGCGTCTTCGCGTACCAGTGCCCGATGTGAATGTTGCCCGACGTGTACGGGTACATCGTCAGCAGGTAGAACTTGGGCTTCGCTTGGTCGCTGAGGTCCGTGTCGTGCATGCCGAGCTCTGCCCAGCGCTGCTGCCAGCGCGGCTCGATGGCCGTGGGCTCATAGCGGTCGATGCGGATGCGTTCTACTGCCGACACGTGCGACCTCATTGCCAGGGTTCGGGCGTAGCGACGCTCCCGCCGTGGCACGCTCGAACGAGGCTCCAGTGTATCCGAGCGGCGAGGCGCACTGGGTGCGCCCCGATGGTCTGCGATCCGCGTCTTCGCGTGGAATCGGGGTACGTTGACTGAGCAACGATTTTGGCGGCCGCGACGGCCACGCGAGAGGAACAAAATGGATTCCAGGACACCCGACAGCACGAGCGCAGCAAACACCTTCGCGAAGGCAGCATCGACCGAGGAGATAGACGCGGTCGCCGCCGCCCTCGACCGTAACAACATCGAGGCCATCGTGGTCGACACCGCCGATGAAGCGCGCGAGCGCGTGCTCGCGATGATTCCGGAAGGGGCTGAAGTCCACTGGGCCAAGTCGAAGACGCTCGAGGACCTGGGCCTTTTCCCGATCCTCAACGACTCCGGCCGATATGACGCGCTTCGCCCGCGCTACATGAAGATGGACCGGGCAACGCAGGGCCGTGAGATCCGGAAGCTCACCGCCGCACCGGACTACATGCTCGGCAGCGTTCAGGCGGTGACCCTCGACGGCGCGCTAATCACCGTCTCCTACTCGGCCAGCCAGATCGGCCCTTACGCCGGTGGGGCCGGCCGGGTGATCCTCGTCGTGGGCAGCCAGAAGATCGTTCCAGACCTTGACGCCGGCATCCAGCGAGCCCGCGAGTACGTTCAGCCGTACGAGGATGCCCGGCTCAGGGAGCAGCTCGGTGTCGGAACGCGCCTGGCCAAGCTGCTCGTCACGTTTCTGGAGGCGCAACGCGGCCGGACGACGGTCGTCCTCGTTCGAGAGCCGGTCGGCGTCTAGCAAGCAGAGCGGCACGCACTCGGCGGCAGGCGCCGCCACCGCGGTCTGTGGTCAGGGGGATTGGTGGAGCTACAGGGACTCGAACCCTGGACCTCCTGCATGCCATGCAGGCGCTCTTCCAGCTGAGCTATAGCCCCACGCGACGGCGAATGTTACATCAACCGAGCGTCGCCGCGCGCAAGTCGTTTGGCCGCGATAGGCGCCGGTGGCAACGTCGTGCGCTCTGCTCCGGGGCGGCCTCTGAGTGCGGCTCTCGCGGTACCCTTGGCGCAATGGCGACGACGATGACCGAATGGCGGGCCACGCTCCGGCTGCCAGGCGGGCGGCTCGAATGCACGATCCGGCGTTCGGCTCGGGCGCGCCACCTGCGCCTCACCGTGGATCCCCGGCACACGGCGCTGGTCACGATCCCGGCGCGGGCGGCTCGCACTAAGGGCGACGCCGAGCGGCTGGCCGAATCATTCGTGGCCGAGCGCGAGCCCTGGCTGAGGCGGCACCTGGAGCGACAGGCTCGCCAGGCCGAGCGGCTGGCGGAGTTCGGTCCGCTCGGCGATGGCGGCCTCTTTCGATTCCGCGGTGAGCCGCATCGCCTGCGGATCGTGACCGGCGGGACGCGACGGCAGCGAACCACGATCAGCCGCGAGGGTGCGGACGAGGGCGACGAGCTGGTCGTCCGGGTTGGCGCGGGCGAACGCCGGGACCTGGCATCGATCCTGGAGGCTTGGCTCCGGGTCCGGGCTCGGGCGGCCATCGAGCAGGAGATCGATCGCCACGCAGAGGCTCTGGGCGTCTCGCCGGCGGCCGTGACGGTTCGGGACACGCGCACTCGATGGGGGAGCTGCTCGCGCGCGCGGCGCCTCTCCTTTTCGTGGCGTCTGATCCTGGCGCCGCCGGAGGCGCTGGAGACGGTGGTCGTCCACGAACTGGCGCATCTACGAGTCTTCGGGCACGGGCCGGGCTTCTGGGAGATCGTCGCCAGCCGGCGTGCGGACCACCGCCGCTGGCGCCGCTGGCTGCGCGAACACGCCCTGGAGCTGCACGGGGCGCTCGATACTCGAGACTAGGGGGGCGCGGCCGAGGGGCGACTCTAGAGCGACCCTCGAAGCGCGTGATCGCCCGAGAGGCGCGTGGCACCGGGAGTCGCGACCATACCGGACCTAGGCCCATCTTGCAGGGCATCAGTTCCGACGGCTCTGGCGTCCGGCGGAGCCGCGGACTAGATTGGCAGCGTACCGGCCGGAGTCCCGAACCGAACGGCCGTCGGACGAGCCGGCGCGAACAGGCCAAGGAGTGCGACATGCCCATCGTCACCATCTCTCGCCAGTACGGCGCAGGTGGCTCGAGCGTGGCGGCGATCGTCGCGGACAAGCTCGGAGCGGAAGTCCTCGACAAGAAGCTCATCGAGGAGGTCGCGGCCAGGCTGGCTCTGCGCCCGAGCGAGGTCGAGGACCAGGAGGAACGGCCTCGAAGCTATCTAGAGCGCCTCGTGCGGTCGCTCTCGACTCTCGAGCCCGGGATGGGCGCGGGCTGGACGCCGCCCTATCCGGACCCGCTCTTCGATGCGCGCAAGGAGATCATCCAGCTCACCGAGCAGGGGATTCGTGAGGCCGCCGCCGGCGGAAACGTCGTCATCGTCGGCCGCGGCGGCGGCTACGTCCTGCGCGATAACCCGGCCGTCTTCCGGGTCTTCCTGCGCGCACCGGAGTCGGTCCGGACCCGCACTCTGATGGACCGCTTCGGGCTTGCGGAGGCCGAGGCCCGTCGCAAGATGCACGAAACCGACTCGAATCGAGCGGCCTACATCCACCAGCTCTACGGGCACGACTGGTGCGATCCGGATGAGTACGACCTGATCGTCAACACGGGCCGGATCGGCTACCAGGCGACGGCCGACATAATCCTGCGAGGAGTGGCCGAGCGCGCTCCGAGTCCCACGTCCGTCGCCTGAGGCACGGACGGCGACGCCCCGCCGGGATCCCGACGGCTATCTCAGTGAGCGGCGTCCTGGGCCGACACGACCCATATAGGTCCCGACTGTGGAGCTGACGACCACTGAGAGTCGGACAGCTGGGCGCGAGACAGGGCGCAGAGGGACCACGCTACGGCGAGGGCCAGAACCCAGACCACGACGACGACATCGAAGCGACTGGCAAGCGTTGCGCGCACTACGGTTCCAGTGGGACGCTCATTCGGTCGGTCCGAGCCGGACCTGATGCCCAAGGATCGCTCTGCTTCAGGCCGCTGTGCGAGTGTCGCAGCGGCCCAATCGATCGGGTCTGAGGGCCCTGAGTAAACCGGTTAACCTTGCCGGGCGCAGTTATCTATAAGCGGCCAGGTATTGGCCCCGCGACAGTGCGAAGACGCGGACCGGCCGCGCGCTCGGGCATCGCGAAGACGCGGAGCGGCCGCCTGGGCGGCCGCTCCTGCGGGACGGGAAGGCGGCGTGGGTCAGCCGACCGGCACGGCCTCCGGCTCCACGTCGAAGAGCCCCGGGACGGAGAGGTACCGCTCTCCGGTGTCGTAGGTGAAGGCCAGGATGCGGGCACCGTCCTTGATCTCGGGCAGCTTCTTGGCGACGGCCGCTAGAACCGCTCCGGACGAAACCCCGACGAACAGCCCTTCTTCTCGTGCCGCGCGCACGGCGAAGGTGAACGCGTCCGGCGCCGAAACCTGGACGATGCCGTTCACGGCATCGGCGTGGTAGTTGCCGGGTACGAATCCGGCGCCGATGCCCTGGATCGGATGCGGGCTGTGCTGGCCGCCGCTGAGAACGGGAGACAGTTCGGGCTCGACCGCGAAGACCTGGAGCTTGGGCCAGCGTGGCCGAAGAACCTCGCCGACCGCCGAGACGTGCCCGCCTGTGCCGACGCCGGCAAAGATGTAGTCGAGGCCTTCGGGGAAGTCGCGGGCGATCTCCTCAGCCGTGGTCCGCCTGTGAACCTCTACGTTGGCGGGGTTGTCGAACTGCATCGGCAGCCAGGCGTTGGGCGTCTCGGCCACGATCTCGCGGGCCTTGGCGATGGCGCCCTTCATGCCGAGCTCGCGCGGGGTCAGCTCGAATGTCGCGCCGTATGCGGCCATCAGCTTTCGCCGCTCCACGGAGAACGACTCGGGCATGACGAGGATCAGTTTGTAGCCCTTGACGGCGGCGACCAGGGCCAGGCCGACGCCGGTGTTGCCGGACGTGGGCTCGACGATGACGCTGCCGGGCCGGAGGACGCCACGCTTCTCAGCGTCTTCGATCATCGAGAGGGCGATGCGGTCCTTGATCGAGCCGCCGGGGTTCTGCCGTTCGAGCTTCACCCAGACCTCGACCCGCGGGTCAAACAGCTTGTTGATGCGGAGCTCCGGTGTGTTTCCGATGAGCTCGAGGACGTTGTTTGCCTTTGCCACGGGGATCTCCTCAGGTGTTGGGGACGCGCCGGGTATTCGTTGGCACGATGCCGGCCTGATTCGGTAGGGTCAGATGACGAAGTCGCTCATTCCGAAGTCCGCTCGACCCTGCCGGACGTGGACCTCGCTGCGCTGGTAGACGATGGAGTTGGGCGGCACGCTGGACGTGATCCAGGTGTTGCCGCCGATGAGGCTGCCCGCGCCGATGACCGTTTCGCCGCCGAGGATCGTTGCGTTGGCGTAGATGACTACGTCGTTCTCGATCGTCGGATGGCGCTTCGTCGACGCGAGGGATTTGGCGACCGAAAGGGCGCCAAGGGTGACGCCCTGGTAGAGCTTCACGTTGTTGCCGATGAGTGCCGTCTCGCCGATGACGATTCCCGTGCCGTGGTCGATGACGACCGGGTGGCCGAGCGTCGCGCCGGGGTGGATGTCGATGCCGGTCCGCTCGTGAGCCCATTCGGAAAGCACGCGCGGCAGGAGGGGCACGCCCAGGTCGCTGATGCGGTGGGCGACGCGGTGAACTGCGATGGCGAGGAACCCCGGATAGGCCAGGATCACCTCGTCGACGCTCTCCGCCGCGGGGTCGCCGCGCTCCAGGGCCGTGGCGTCGATCATCAGCTGACGGTGGATCTCGGGGAGTGATTGGAAGAAGGCGGCGGCAATCGCAGCCGGGTCGTCGATCTCGCCCTCGAGGGGCCGCAGCAGCGCACGCAACTCGGCGGCGGATGCGTCGAGGGCGTCGCGAACCTCGCCCGCCGTGGCGTAGGTCTGCTCCGCGGTCTGGGGGAAGAGCGTGTCCAGGAGATTCCGGATCCAGGCAGCCACCCGCGCCTTGGCGAGGTGCGTGCCGCGATCCTCGGCGAGAACGTTGTGGAGGCGCGACGCCAGGCCGTCGAGCGGGTCCGAGCCCGTTCCGTGGGCCTTGGTCGACTTGATCGATCTGAGAGGGAGAACCATGTGAGTGCCTCGAAGTGTCTGCGCGGCATGAGCTGCGAGAGCGCGGCGCCGGCGACTCCGCTTGTGAGGCAAGGGGGAGGCGCACGTCACCACGCGCGTGGTACGGGGAGCGGCGTGTCCGTGGAGGAAACAAGAAAGCCGCGGTTCCTGACTAGGACCGCGGCCCCTGGAGCGACTCGGCGGGCTCCCGAGTGGGAGCGCGAACCAGCCTGCTACCTCCGACGGCGGGGCCGCCGCGGACAGGAGCAGGCGAAAGCGCGCGAGTTCATGACTGAATCATGCCTGGACTCAACGCAAGCCGTCAAGCGAGACCCTGGTCGCTGGGTTGCCGGCGCGCGAGACGCGACGTCCACGATGCGATCGCTGGCGCTTTCCCGTTCGTCGGGCCGTCGCGTGAGAGTGCCTGCGGCCGAATCGACGACGATGTTGCCTGGCGAAACGAATCTTCGGTCGAGTCGCCGCGACCTACCCGATCGCGTAGAGTCCCATCAGCGGCCGGAGGGCATTATTCGCCCGGCCACACTTCCTGGAGCGGAGGATCACTGATGGGAAAGACGGTTCGCAGACGCGAACTGGTCGCGCTTGGGTTAGCGCTTGCCCTCGTAGTCGGGGCGTGCGGCAGCTCATCGTCTACATCGAACCCATTTGGCGTGCCCGGCGACGGTGGCGGCGGCGGTAGTGGCGGGGGTGGCAGCACCGGCAGCTCACTCACCTCCGGCCTGTCATCCAACCTGGATCAGCTGACGAGCTACAAGTTCAGCTGGACGGTCTTTGGCGCGTCGACCGGCACCGCGGCGTCGCCGGGCGATAGTGGGGCCTTCGGCATCTCCGGCGTCGTCGTCAACAAGCCAACCAAAGCCATGTCCGTGAACTACTTAGGAATCCAGTACATCCAGATCGGAACCCAGGAGTGGAACTCCTTTGACAACGGCAGCTCCTGGAATGTCGACACTTCGTCGACCGACCTGACGAAAATGCTGCCGACACAGAACTATGCGGGGTATTTCGACACCAACGCTACCGGCTTCAAGGCTGCAGGCACCGAGACGAAGAACGGCGTGCAGTGCGTCCACTACAAGGGCGACTCGTCCATTTCGGGTCTGTACCAGAGCGTCGCCGGCGTCTCCGCCACCTTCCAGTCCGACCTGTGGGTGGCCACGGACGGCAACTACCCGGTCAGCGGCGTCTACGGGTTCAGCGGCTCGTCCGGCGGGCAGTCCGGGAGCTTCGGCTACTCGTTCGACATCACCAACATCAACGACAACTCGAACCAGGTCACCGCGCCCACGAACGTGGTCGCCCTCCCATCCTGATCGACTCACGTCGCCATCGAAACCAGAACCCCGGCCCAACCGCCGGGGTTCTGGTTTTCGCCGCAAATAGCGATTGGCGTCACTGCCGGGGTCCAAGCCCGCGCTGCTAGACTGGCCGTGCAGCAGCCATCGGTTACGCCCGGGGTTCGGACGTCGGTGCAGTGACGTGCCCGTCGGCCACGGAAAAAGCCACCGCGTGACCATCTGCTCGCGAGGTTGAGGGCGAATGATCCGGCTCGGCTTCGGTCCTGTGCGGCTGCCGCGCGGTTCGCGACATCGGGCGATGCGTGTCGGCGTGGCAGGCTTTCTCGTAGCGTCCGCGGTCGCCGGTTGCTCCGGAGGATCGACCCTTGAGTCGTCGAGCCCCGGCGCCTCGCCATCGCCGACCGCCAGCTCTCCGCTGACGCATGCGGCCTCGTTCAGCGCCACCGGCACGATGGCCGCCCGACTGTCTGCGACCGCCACTCTTCTACCTGATGGCAAGGTGCTGGTCGCCGGCGGCTGCTGCGCCGGAACGACTGGTCTAGACACCGCCGAGCTCTACGACGCGAGCACCGGCAAGTTCAGCTCCACCGGTGCCATGACCGCCGGCCGCTACTACCACACGGCCACACTGCTCCCCGACGGGCGCGTCCTGATCGCCGGAGGCTTTGGCGATTCGGGGCCTCTTGCCACGGCCGAGCTGTACAACCCCACGACCGGCACCTTCAGCGCGACCGGCTCGATGACTATCGCTCGCTACTACCACACCGCCACTTTGCTCCCCGATGGGCGGGTCCTCATCGCCGGCGGCTCCATCAAGCTTGCCACCGCCGAGCTTTACGACCCCACGACCGGTAAGTTCAGTGCGACCGGCTCGATGACTGCGGTTCGCTATTACCACACCGCCACCCTGCTCGCCGACGGGCATGTCCTCATCGCGGGAGGCTGGGGCCTTGATTCGGCCGAGCTCTATGACCCGAAGAGCGGCACGTTCAGCTCCACCGGCAAGATGACCAAGGGCCGTTACTACCACACCGCCACCCTGCTCGCGGACGGACGCGTCCTCATCGCCGGAGGCTGGGGCCTCGATTCGGCCGAGCTCTACGACCCGAACGCGGGCAAGTTCAGCCTCGCCGGCTCGATGACCACCGCTCGCTACTACCACACCGCCACCCTGCTACCGGGTGGGAACGTGCTTGTGGTTGGCGGCGCGCTGAGCCCCGGCTCAGCCGAGGTCTACGACTCAAAGGCCGGCACGTTCAGCCCCACCGGGTCGCCGATCGCTGCGCGGTCGAGACATACCGCCACCCTGCTCTCCAACGGCACCGTCCTGATCGCCGGAGGTATCGGCGCTTTCGGATCGAGCGCGCCGGCCGAGCTGTACCGGCCCTAGATCGACTCCGTCAATTTGACTAGCCCAGGGGCTCCCGATGCCTGCCAGTCGCGGCGCATAGTACTATATGGACCATACAAGAGATATGGCACGATTCATGCTCGTCAACCGACGGTGGAGCAGGCTATCAGCGTCGAGCAATGACCGTGGCATCGCAGACCGGACTCGCGGGACCGGGCATTGCTCCGCCCTCTCTTCGCGCGACCCGGAGCGAGTCCGCTGCTTGGGCGCTCCGGGACAGCGAAGCGAAGTATCGAAGGCTCCTCGATGGAGTCCAGGATCACGCGATCTTCATGTTGGACCCGCAGGGCCTGATCGTAAGCTGGAATGCGGGAGCCGAGCGCATCAAGGGCTACACCGCCGACCAGATTATCGGCCGTAGCTTCGCATGCCTCTTCCCTCGGGAAGAGATCATCCGAGGCAGACCCGCAGAGATACTCAAGATAGCGGCCGCAAGCGGCCGGCACGAAGAACAGACCATGCGCGTGCGAAGAAACGGCTCGCGCTTCCTTGCGAACGTGACCATTACGGCGCTGCGCGATCCGGCTGGTGCTCTCCGAGGGTTCTCGGAGATCAGCCGCGACCTCACCGAGAGCAAGGAGTCCGGAGCGAGGTACCGCGGCCTGCTGGAAGCCGCTCCGGATGCCATGGTGGTGGTCGACCAGGCCGGCAAGATCGTCTTGCTGAACGTTCAGGCGGAGAAGCAGTTCGGCTACCGCCGCGATGAGCTTGTCGGACAGCAGGTCAAGAACATCATCCCCGAGGGTTTCGCGGAACGGCTCATCGCGGACGCCTTGCGATCCGCCGCCGACGCGCTGGCGCAGCAGATCGGCACGGGGATCGAGCTCTCCGGGCGTCGCAAGGACGGCACCGAGTTCCCCATCGAGATCATGCTCAGCCCGCTGGAGAGCACCGAGGGGATCCTGGTTACGGCCGCCATCCGCGACATCACGGTGCGCAAGGCCGCCGAAAGGCATCTCGCCCAGATGGAGGGCCGGTACCGCGGCCTGCTGGAAGCCGCTCCGGATGCCATGGTGGTGGTCGACCAGAGCGGCAAGATCGTCCTGCTGAACGTTCAGGCGGAGAAGCAGTTCGGCTACCACCGCGATGAGCTCGTCGGACAGCAGGTCAAGAACATCATCCCCGAGGGTTTCGCAGAGCGGCTGATAGCAGACGGCACCCGATCCGCCGCCGACGCGCTGGCGCAGCAGATCGGCACGGGGATCGAGCTCTCCGGGCGTCGCAAGGACGGCACCGAGTTCCCCATCGAGATCATGCTCAGCCCGCTGGAGAGCACCGAGGGGATCCTGGTCACGGCCGCCATCCGCGACATCAGCGTGCGGAGAGAAGCGGATGCCGCGCTCCGGCGAACGTCCCAGCTGCTCCAGGCATCCCAGTCCATGGCCCAGGTCGGTGGCTGGGAGGTGGACCCGGTGGGCAACACCATGTTCTGGACCGACGAGACCTATCGGATCCACGACACCTCGCCGGCGGAGTACACGCCTACGCTGGCCAGCGCGATCCAGTTCTACGCCCCGGAGTCGATCCCGATCATCGCCGCGGCAGTGCAAGAGGCTATCGTCCACGGCACGCCTTTCGATCTGGAGCTCGAGCTCATCACCGCCAAGGATCGACGGATCTGGGTGCACACCAAGGGCACCGTGACGATGGACCAGGGCCGGACCGTGAAGATCACCGGCGTCTTCCACGACATTACCGAGCAGCGTGAGCTCGAGACGCAGCTCCGCCAGGCCCAGCGGCTGGAGGTGGTAGGACAGTTGGCCGGCGGTATCGCCCACGACTTCAACAACCTGCTCACCGCCATCCGCGGGTACTCCGAGCTGGTCCGGCGCAACCTCGGCCCAAAGGATCGGAACCGGGCCGATCTCGACCAGGTCGTGCTGGCCTCGGACCGTGCCGTCGAGCTGACGCGGCAGCTGCTCGCCTTCAGTCGCCGCCAGGTGCTCCAGCCCAGAATCGTGGATCCCGGAGAGCTCGTCGCGGGCGTCGCCCCGATGCTGCGGCGACTCCTGGGCGAGCACATCGAGCTGGTCACCTATGCCGCGCCCCACCTCGGACGCGTGAAGGTCGATCCATCCCAGTTCGAGCAGATCATCGTCAACCTGGCGGTGAATGCCCGAGATGCCATGCCGGAGGGCGGCAAGCTCAGGATCGAGACTACCAACGTCGAACTCGGCACCGCGTACGCCGCCTCCCACCCGGGCGTCACCCCGGGCCTCTACGTCGCGCTCACAGTCTCGGACACCGGCAGCGGGATGAGCGAGGCGGTCAAGTCGCACATCTTCGAGCCCTTCTTCACCACAAAGGAACCCGGCAAGGGGACAGGCATGGGGCTCGCCACTGTCTATGGCATCGCGCAGCAATCGGGCGGCTCGATCTACCTCTACAGCGAACCCGGCCACGGCACGAGCTTCAAGATCTACTTGCCACGCGTGGACGACGAAGCCGGTGCGGCCCTCCCAGCCCCGATTGCGGTGACGCCGACCGGCTCGGAGACGATCCTCCTGGTCGAGGATGAGGAGGCCGTCCGCGCATACGCCGCGCGAATCCTGTCCGAGCAGGGCTACGTCGTGCTCGAGGCGTCGGGCGGCGCCGCGGCGCTGGCCCTGGTCGCGGCCCACCCGGGCGCGATCGACCTGCTCGTCACCGACATGGTCATGCCCGGCCTGCAGGGCCACCAGCTCGGCGAGCAACTCAGCGATATCCGGCCCGACCTGCGAGTTCTGTACGTCTCGGGCTTCACGGAGAACTCGGTAGGCGACCATGGCGTCGTCGGTGAAGGGATAGCCTTCCTGCCGAAGCCCTACACCGTCGACGCGCTGGGTCGGGCGGTGCGCCTGGTCCTCGACAAGCAAACGTGACGGCAGAGACTGCCCGCCCTGTCGGCGACCCGGCAGCGGACCTCATCCTGATCGTCGACGACGACCCCGCCGTGCGGGCGCTCTTCGCCCGAGTCCTGCAGGATGCGGGCTATGCCACATGTGAGGCCGAAGACGGCGTCGCGGCGATCGAGATGCTCGAACTCCATCCGGTCGCGCTCGTCCTGCTCGACAGCACGATGCCGCGCCTGGACGGCGCCGGAGTGATCCGGGCCGTACGCGCGCATCCCGCGACCAGGACGCTGCCAATCATCCTCGTTACGGCCAAGGGTGACCTCGAGGATCGGGTCCGCGGCCTGCAAGCAGGGGCCGACGACTACCTCGCAAAACCCGTCGCGCTCGACGAGCTGGAGGTGCGCGTCCGCGCCCAGCTGCGCATCCATGCCGCCTGGACCCAAGCCTTCGAGCATGAGGCGATGGAGCGTCGCGCCGTGACGGGGGCCTTGCGCCGCGTGCCGAACGGCGGCCCGCCCGAACGCACGGCGCGTGCGCTGGTCGAAGAGCTCGTGCCCGCCCTCGGGCTTGAGGCGGTCGCCCTCGCGACCTTCTCGCCCGAAGGGACTGTGATCCCGCTCGCCGCGGCCGGAGACTGGGCGGGCCGCTTCCGTCCCGGCCACCCCGTGGAGCCGGGGCTTGCGCGTCAGATGCGCGAACGGACGGCCCACGGCCCCTGGGTGCTCAACCAGGCGATAGGAGCTGACGAACGACCCCTGGGCGCGGGGATGGTCGCCGCCCTGTCCCTGGTGGGACCTGGCGGGCCGTTCGGGCTACTGGTGCTCCGCGACGCGCCAGGTCCCGACGGCCCCACCGGTTTCGCCCGACGCCTCCCCCTCCTCCTCGATCTCTCCGAAACCACGGCCGCACTGCTGCGGCCCGGTCTGGAGGCCGGCGAGGCTCAGCTGCGAGCCCTCGCGGAGGTCGAGGGCATCATCGCCGCAGGGGCCTTCGCCCCGCACTTCCAGCCGGTGGTGTACCTGGCGGACCGCGCCATCGCGGGCTACGAGGCTCTGACTCGCTTCGATGACCGCGTGCCACCCGATGGGCACTTCGCCGAGGCTGCCCGCCTCGGCCTGGGACTCGAACTCGAGCGCGTCACGCTGGCGGCCGCGGTGCCGGCGGCGCGAGGCCTCCCCGGCGGCGGTTTCCTGGCGCTCAACGTTTCTCCCGCGTTCGTGCTCGCCTCGCCGGAACTCCCGGCCCTCCTCGCGGGAACCGACCGGGCCGTCGTACTCGAGATCACCGAACATGCCCAGGTCGACGACTACGAAGCGCTCCGGGCGGCACTTGCACGCATCGAACCGCCCGTGGCGGTGGCGGTCGACGACGCGGGATCGGGCTATGCCAGCCTGCGCCACATTCTTGCCCTACGCCCGGCCTACGTGAAGCTGGACCTGAGCTGGGTCCGCGATATCGATTCCGACCCTGCCCGTCAGGCGCTCGTGGCGGGCCTGGCCCACTTCGCCGCCGAGACTGGATGCGCGCTTATCGGCGAGGGGATCGAGACCGAGGCGGAACGCAGCACCTTGCTGAGACTCAACGTGCCCCTTGGCCAGGGCTACTTGTTCGGGCGGCCGGCCCCGGTAGGGCAGGCAGCAGCGGCAAGAGTCGTGTAGTAGAGGGAGTGGTGGACCTCGCCAGACAGACGGCGAACCGCACGAGTGGGACGGTCCGGTGCACGCTGGCGATGGCGCGGAGGCCAGGTCGGGGGGAGGCCGAGCCCCGCACTTTCGGATCGAGCGCGCCGGCCGAGCTATACCGGCCATGGGTTCGACTCTGCCGATTCGACGCCCCAACGTGAGCCTGGCGACAGCGTTCGCCCAGGCCGCAGTTCGGTCGCCCAGGCCCCGGCGGTTCCGACGCGCATCGTACTCTATGGACCATCCTAACTATATGGTATTGTTACTCCGTAAACCGACGGCAAAGCACTCCGGCGAGGCGAACCGAGCGAGGGTTTCCATCCTCCCGCCGTCGGCCCAAGAAGTGCAGCCTCGGGGCGAAAGAAGGCAACCCATGGAACTGCTGCTCGTTATCGTCATCCTGCTCCTGCTTTTCGGCGGCTTCCGGTTCCAGCCGTCGCTGAGAGCTCGACGATCTTATAGGCCGAACCCTGCAGGCTCGCGGTAGGGCCACAGATGCGGTCTTCATTGGGGCCGGGGGCCGACTCTGAGCCCCGGCCTTGGCCGCAGCATGGAGGAAACTCGATGGACAGTCCTGAGCGGAAGGAAGAGCACCTCGACGAAGCAATTGCCAAGGCCATGGGCGGGGAGGCCCCTGCGGTCAATCCGCCTGGCGTGGACGCGCCGGCGTCCATCCCAATCCACGATAGCGACGAGCTCCCAAGGGACTGCCGCGGCGCCGAGGCGAGCAAGAGGACGGCCGATGCCACTCCTCAAGAGCTGATTCGTCACGCTCAGTACCTGGAGTGGCGAGCGGGGCTTCTTGCTGGTGAAGCAGATGCGCTCCGCTCCATGGCCGCGACCCGCTGACCCACGGCCCTGACAGCCTGCTCCGACCTTCTCTGTCGTCCAGCAGTCTATGGGCTACTTGGGCCAGCCTGGCTGGCCGGGCGGGACGCCAAGCCGGCGCGGACGCGGCCGGCCCCGTGAACCTTGTGCTCGTCCATCGCGTTGACTGCTTCGGTCGCAAGCGGGCAGCTCCGCATCATGGTCGAAGAGCTGGACAGGGACTTCGGGCACCTAGCGGGTGCCGGCAATGGCGGCCCCAGCTGGACCGCTCCCAGCCGCCGCGGACGCGGTTTGCCGTGTGGAGGCCATGGTGGAGATGGTGGTCCTCGCCCGACAGACGGCGAACCGGACGGGCGGGAGGGTGCGGTGCGCGCTGGCGATGCACGGCAAGCCTGTCGGCAGCTCAGGTCGATGCCGGTGCCTCTTGATTGGCGGTGCCCACGACAACGGGTCGTCTGTGCCAGGGCACGCCAAGGATCGGCAAGAGGTATCGATCGATGCCGTAGTAGCCGGCCACGCGCCAGGCGAGCATCAGGCCAACTGTGAGGGCGAACAGAATCGGGTTGGTGGAAGCCGATCCCGCCAGCATGTAGGACATGTTCATCGTCGCCCCAAAGAACGCGGCGATCCCGACGAGGGCTCCGAGAAGGATGCCCAGCCCAACCGCCGTCTCGCCAAGGGCTACCAGCCACCCGAACCAGCCTTGGGCGTGGTTGTCGATGAGGATTTGGAGGAAGCTCCGGTACCACTCGAATGTGATCGAGGGCCGGCCGGTCTGCGGGATGGCGACGGCGCCTTTCCAGAAGCCGAGCAGCGCCGAGCCGCCGTCTGTCCAGCCTGTGCCGCTGAGCTTCTCCCAACCCGCAAGAAGCCACTCGAAGCCCACGAAGATGCGGATCGGCAGCCAGAAGAGGCCGGCGCGGGTGTTGCTGAAGAGATAGCGGGCAAAGGCCGGCCCTTCGACCTCCACGGCTTGGGCCTCGGGGTTGGTGCGGTCGCTGAAGAGCAGAAACAGGGTCACGAGGGCGGCGACCCAGAAGACGACTGTCAGGGCCGGTCTCGCGGAGTCGGGCGG
>DATEXG010000137.1:0-8388 GCA_035257225.1 Candidatus Limnocylindrales bacterium | reverse complement strand
CGCCCTCGGCAGCGCCCCCCGCTCGCGACAGCTTCTCTCCCGGCAAGGCAACCAGCCGGCCACCCGATCCGCGGGATGCCGTGCGCGCGGCCACGCCGCGCCCGGCGGTTCGTCCGGCCGGCTTTTCGACAGGAGCGACCGCCACCTCATCGAGGCTCTCGCCGCGTCCCCAGCGGCCGCGACCGCGACCACGCCGTCCGCCGCGTCCCTCCGTCTGCTTGTCCGGGACCTCGGTCATCGAGAGGTCCTCCTCATCGCCGGAGACGCGTCGACCGGAGCGCGACGAGTCGCGGTCCACTCGGGCGACCTGCGTGATGTCGTAGAAAGCGTCGGCCACTTCGATCAGATCCGAGCTGGTGTTGCCCCGGAAGCTGATGACCTCGACCCGCACGCCCATTTCCTGGACGGCGCGAATCGCGGGTGCGAAATCCCCGTCGCCGCTGACGACGATCGCCACGTCCAGGTTGCGGGCCGTCTTCATCATGTCGACGACCAATTCGATGTCCAGGTTGGCCTTGACCTTGCCATCACCGTATTTGCGGATGTCCTTGCTCACCACCTTGTAGCCGTGGCGCGCCAGGAACGAATGGAAGTTGCGCTGGTTCTCGTTCTCGGGATCCAGCCCGGTGTAGGCATAGGCACGGACGAAATCGCGCCCGGCCACGGCGGCCTTCAGCAGCGTGACGTAGTCGATGTCCGCGCCCGCCGCCTTCGCTGCGTAAAAGATGTTCGCCACGTCAACGAAGACGGCGACGTTCTTGCTCACGAATGTGACTCCTTGATTGACCGGCCGCGAGATTGGTCGTCGGCCTATAGAGCCCGTGGCGCCGGCGCTCCTCGGCTGCTCGGCTGCCTGGGGTAGTTAGCGGCTCGTGGATGCCCTCAGGGCGATCGCCGCCGTGTATACGTTCGTTGTTGCCCTGGTGAAACCGTGGCCCTGCCAGTTCGACAGATACGCCGAGTCAGGCGTCAGCACGACTTCGACCGATGCGCAGCCCTTTCTCCGCGCCGAATGCAGCATCTCTTCGATCAGCAGGTCGGCGACTTTCTCGTCTTCGACGCCGTCCGCGACCACCAGGACATCGATTGTTGCTACGAACCCACCGTACCGGACCGACGGCCTCAGGCCGAGGATCGCGCCGCCCGCGAGTTGGTGACCGGCTTCGGCGATGGCGACGCTCGCGTTCGGAATGTAGACCAGCTGGCGGAGCAAGCCGATCGCATCGATCGGAGAGTCGCCTCCAGGTACGGCACCCTTCTGGGCGCAAAGCGCGTACAGCCGATCGACATCGGTGATACGGGCCTGCCTGATTAGGTACTCCACTCGAACAGACGAACCTCAAGACGAGAGGGCGCTCGCATTGCGGCGACAGCCGGAATGGCCGAAGCTCGCTTGCTGTAGTGCCAGGGCTCTCGGGGTGGCGAACGGGATCCCCGCTCGACAGCCACGCCTCAGTGGGTCGGCGGCCGTGCAACGCATCCGGCGCGCCTGTTCTAACTATACGGCAACGGCGTCCAAGGCAGCTAGTGAGCAAGTTCGCGTATACCGCTCAGCATTCGGCGGCTTCGGCCGGTTCGATACCGCCTACAGCGGATTGGAGGCGCCGCGCGCTAGTACAGGCGGCGGCGGCGCTCCTCAAAGAGCTCGAACGCACCCCGGGCCAGCACGATTATGCCGACAGCAGCCAGCCAGAGGCCGGGGCCGAGTTGCGGCGGGAACGGTAGGAGGCCTTTCTGGGCCAGAACCGCAACGGACAGACCGAAGCAGGCAACGATGATCGTCAGCAGCAGCAGGTATGACAGCGGGTGATCGATCGCGACCGGCTTCTCCGACGCAAAGGGCAGGGTGATCAGGAGCAGAGTCCCGACCCCTGCCAGGAACATCGGGAAGACGGCGCCTGTCATGGAGCTGAAGCCGATCGCGCCCTGCTGCGGCAGCCCGGTACCTCCACCGATCTGCCACCACTGCAGGAAGCACGACCCGACCACGAGGATCGCGCCGATCGCAACGATCCAGCGACCGCGGCTCGCCGAAGTGTGATGCATCGTCGCGCCTCTCTACGACTCGTAGGCCTCGGGGCGGAGCACGCCCACGAAGCGGAGGTTTCGATACACTTCCCCGAAGTCGAGACCATACCCCACCACGAAGGCATCAGGGATCTGGAATCCCACGTAGTCCAGCGGGATCTCGACCAGACGCCGAGCCGGCTTGTCGAGGAGAGCGCAGACCTTGATCGAGCGCGGGTTCTTGCCCTTCAGGTACCGCAGCAGGTAGTTGAGTGTCAACCCCGTGTCGATGATGTCCTCGACGAGGAGGACGTCACGGCCTTCGATCGGGGCGCTGAGGTCTTTGAGGATCCGGACCAGCCCGGATGATTCCGTCGACGTCCCGCCGTAGCTGGAGACCTCCATCAGGTCGATCCGCAGCGGCAGGCTGATGCTCCGCATCAGGTCCGCCATAAACGGCAGCGAGCCTTTCAGGACGCTGACGAGCGTCAACTGGCGGCCGGCGTAGTCGGTGCTGATCCGCTGTCCGAGCTCGACCACCTTGGCCCCGATCTGCTCCTCGGTCAGTAGCACCTCGGAGACGTCGGAAACGAGGTCCTGGGAGACTTTCATCGCTTCCTCTTACATCACGTAACGGGTGAGACGGGCGCGGACCCCGTATTGGACCGGCGGCCGGTGCGGCGACGAGCGGCTCGCGAGCGGCGACCGGGGACGGGGCTCGAGTCGCCCGACGCGCCGGATCCCGCGTCGGAGCGGTCGATCAGATGGCCGTTCCCGCCGGATCCGTGTTCGGGGCCGGCCGGTGCCGAAGGTTCATTGGCTTCCTCGTGGGTCATGACCTGACCGAGCGTCCCGCTCAACTCCGAGACGAGCGCGGTGCGCCCGTACTTCAGCATCAGGGCCCGGAAGTCGCGGGCGTAAAAGAGCTTGATTCGCAATCCCGGGTACAGCTCTCGCAGACGGCGGACCTTCCGGTTCTTCTTGCGCACGAGCCGCTGCTGGAGCGTGGTCAGCTCCACGAACAGCTCGAGCTCCGGCAGGAAGAAGTCGGGGGCGAAGCTTTCCAGGACGTTGCCGTCGAGATCCCAGAGGATCGGGAAGACCTGGGGCTCGTACTCCCATTCGACCTGGTAGAAGTCGAGGATACGGGCGAACTCGGCCTCGCTGGCGTGGGCAAACGCATGGTCCGATCTCGGACCGCGAGGAGCTTCCCCGTCGGTCATCCCATCCGGCCCAAGCGTAGTTCCTCGCGACGATCCACGCCCCCAAGTCTATCCGCTTGACGCGCCCAAGGCCGCCTCGGGCAGCGCTGCGTCGCGACTCGGACAGGCCGCCAGAAGCCCAAGCGCGTTGCTTCGGATACTCCCTGGGGGTATCATCAGCCGAAGGCCCGATCCGCTGCGACCGGCCGGCAGCCGGCCGGACCGCCCCAGCGGCAGGCAGACGGAACCGAGCGAGGTCGAATGGCACTTCAGGAAGAGTCAGGGAAGGCGGACGGAATCCGCCCGGCGCAACGACCCGGACCCGCCGCCACGCCCACCGCCACTCCCACCGCCACGCCCACCGCCTCGGTGCCGGAGCGGTCGGGAGGAGTCGGTCGAGCCGGTATTGCCACAGCCTCGGACCTCCTGTCCGGATCGGCCGGCGACGGCGTGGTCGAACTCGGTGGAGACGGGTCCGACCTCGATCCGACTTTTCGCCACTCCTACTCGCGGGATCAGGCGACCCTGATCCGGCGTCTCCGCCGCATCGAAGGCCAGGTTCGAGGCATCGAGCGAATGATCGAGCGGCGCGAGTACTGCATCGACATCCTCCAGCAGACCGCGGCCCTCCGAGCGGCGGTAGATTCGGTCGCCTTGTTGATCCTCGAGGACCACGTTCAGGGATGTGTGCGAACGGCCGCCGAACAGGGCGACGCGGACCGCTACATCGAAGAGGTTCTCGATGTGGTGCGCCGGGCCCTCGGCAAGCCGGTCCGGACCCCGAGGGTCTAGCTCCGGATCCTCCGATCGAGCGCGCACTCCACGAGCGAGACTCGGCGGGCATCGGTGACTCGGCCGCGGAGAGCCACCGCCGCTTCGTGCCGGGTCATCCACCTGCGTCGGCGGAAGCAGCCGTTTGTCCACAATCGTGGACGACCGGACTGTTTTCGTGGATAACGACGTTGACGAGACCCTCGACGGCTTCTACCGTCCGACATCCGCACCGCTGTTGCGGACCGTCAACGGGTAACCGCGTTAGCGAGGGGCCTGGGGAGACCCGGCCAGAGACTGGACCAGCGCGGGAAGACCGAGGGACGCCTGGTGCGAGAAGAGCCAACGCCGGGAGCGGCGCAGCCGTGAGGACCGGGAGTCCCAGATGACCCCGCCTCGGGTTCGCGATCCGCTCCCGACGTGCGTTAAGGGGCTGGCGCCGTTGCCGGAGGGCTACCACTCGTCGGTGCGGGCCGGGTTGGGCGCTGTCGGAGCTGCCGCCATCGACGAGGACCGGCTGGCGGCCATCGCCGACCACGTTCGGCTTCTCCTCGCCTGGAACGACGCCATCAACTTGAGCGGCATCCGCGAGCCGGAGGCGATCGCCCGAGAGCACGTCCTGGACAGCCTCTCGGCCCTGACCCTGCTGCGCCGAGCCGGGGTGACCGAGTTTCTGGACATTGGCAGTGGCGCCGGCTATCCCGGCCTCCCCCTGGCAGTGGCCCTGCCTGCGACGCGTGCGGTTCTCGTGGAGTCGATCGCCAAGAAGGCACGCTTCCTATCCGCGGCCGTAGCGGCTGTCGGGCTGGCGGACCGCGTGGCCGTGGCTGCGACACGCGCCGAGACCCTCGCCGCGAACACGGCTTATCGGGGGCGTTGGCAGGCGGTCCTGGCGCGGGCGGTCGCGGACCTGACCGAGCTCGCTGAGATCTCGCTGCCCCTGCTTCGAGCCGGCGGCCTGCTGGTGGCCTGGAAACGGCTGCCGATGGACGCCGAGTTGGCCCGAGCGGCGCGCGCGGTGCGCCAGCTCGGTGGCCGCCTGGCCGGCTACGAGCGGGTGGACGTGCCCGGCCTCGACGATCACGTCCTGGCGGTCGTCGAGAAAGTCGCGGTCACTCCCCCTGAGTTCCCGCGCGATCCGGCCGCCCGCCGCCGCAGGCCGTTGTAGAGGCGTCGCCCGATGCGCGTCGCGGTCCTCTCGGACATCCACTCCAACCTGGCGGCGCTGGACGCGGTCCTCGGCTCGCTTGGGACGGTGGACGCCGTGTGGCACCTGGGCGACGTCGTCGGGTACGGTCCGGAACCGGACGGGGTGGTGCAGCGGCTGCGCGACGTCGCGGCCATAGGAGTGAGGGGCAATCACGATGACGCGGCCTGCGGCGGCGCCACGATCGAGAGCTTCAACGTGGACGCGCGGGCCGCCGCTGAGTGGACTCGAGCGCGCATCGGCGAGGAGACACGAACCTACCTGGCGGCGCTGCCGGAGCTGATCGCGCCGGCCGGCTCGGGCTTCACTCTGGTGCACGGCAGCCCGCGGCATCCGATCTGGGAGTACCTGGACTCCCCATGGGCCGCCGAGCAGAACCTCGCCCTGCTCGACACCCCTCACTGCTTCGTGGGCCACACTCACGTTCCAATCGTGTTCCGGGAGCGACGCCGCGGAGGCATGGAGGCGACGGCAGTGCCGCCGGAGAGTCGCCTGCGGCTCGACGACCGCCGCGTGGTGCTCAATCCCGGCAGCGTGGGCCAGCCTCGCGACGGCAACCCCGCGGCGAGCTATGTGATCCTCGACACGGCTGCGGGTCTCGCGACGTGGCGACGCGTGGCCTACGACATCGGAGCCACGCAGGCAGCCATGAAGGCGGCCGGTCTGCCGCCACGCCTGGTCAGGCGCCTCAGCTTCGGGCAGTGACCCGGGTCGGCGCGGAGTGGCGCATCGCCGCCCATGGTGCTCGGCCGGGGGCGTCGTGCTAGCCTAATCCGGTCCCGCCGCGCGACCGCGTCCGGTACAGGGTGGGCGCTCGAGGGGGTACTGGCATCCCGCCCGAACCGGGTACCGAACGTCGAGCCGTCGCTCGTCAAAGAGGGCAGACCGCTACATGACCGCCCCCCGCTCGCCCCTTCACGGCCGCAAGCTCGGCGACCGGCGCGTGGTGGTGGATCGCCCTCATTCCGCCTACTTCCGCTATGCGGGCGCAGGCGTCATGGTCGCCAAGGCCGCCGCCAGCGCGCCCCGAACGGCCCTGGGACGACGGATCGCTCGCATCCGATCCATCGTTTTCGGGAAGCCGCTCACGAACGCGCAGGACATCGAAGAGCGGCTGTCCAAGAAGCTCGCCCTCCCGATCTTCAGCTCGGATGCGATCTCCTCGTCCGCCTACGCGACGGACGAAATCCTGAAGGTCCTGGTGCTGGCGAGCGTCATCGCCCTGAGCTGGTCCATCTGGGTGGCGGCCGCTATCGCCCTGATGCTGACGATCGTGGCTTTCAGCTACCGCCAGGTCTGTCGAGCCTACCCGTCGGGCGGCGGCGCGTACGTCGTGGCCAGAGAGAACCTGGGGGCCAGGTTCGGCCTGATCGCGGCGGCGGCGCTGATGGTCGACTACGTCATGACGGTCGCGGTGTCGAGTGCTTCGGCCCTGGCCAACCTGGGCACGGCGTTTCCGGCGATCGACACGTCCAAGGTCCTTCTCGGCGCCATCGTCATCGTGGCGGTCACGGCCGCGAACCTGCGCGGCATCCGTGAGTCCGGCAACATCTTCGCCGTCCCCACGTACATGTTCGTCGGGCTGGCCTTGCTGGTGGTCGGCTGGGGCATCGTGAACGTGGTCACGGGCAGTGCCCATGAACTGCCCGCGCCCAACCACGTCATCTCCTCCGAAGGCCAGATGGTGACGGTCTTCCTTCTGCTCAAGGCCTTCGCCGGCGGGTCCGTGGCCCTGACCGGCGTCGAGGCGATCGCAAACGGCGTGCCGGCCTTCAAACCACCCGAAGCCAAGAACGCGGCAAACACCCTGATCATGATGGCCGTCCTGCTGGGCGTGATCTTCATCGGCCTCACGTTCGTCGGCCTGCACTACGGGGTCAGGGCGACAGACGCCCAGGGTGCGACCGTGCTGGGTCAGGTGGGTCAGGCAGTCTTCGGCAACACGATCCTCTTCTACCTGCTCCAGATCAGCGCCGCGCTGATCCTCTTCCTGGCCTGCAACACGAGCTTCAACGCCTTCCCGCGCCTGGCCGCGATCCTGGCCAAAGACGGCTACATGCCGCGCCAGTTCGCCTTCCGCGGCGACCGTCTCGCCTTCTCCTGGGGAATCGTCGTCCTGGCCGCGGTCGCGATCGGGATGCTTTTCGTCTTCAAAGCCGACACGCATGCCCTGATCCCGCTCTACTCGGTCGGCGTCTTCATCTGCTTCACCCTCTCGCAGACCGGAATGGTCATCCACTGGCGCAAGGAACGGAGTTCGGGCTGGGCGTGGCGCAGCCTGGTCAACGGGTTCGGAGCCATCCTCACCGGGGTGGTCTTCATCGTCGTCGCTACCGAGAAGTTCGCCGATGGAGCCTGGATGGTTCTGCTGTTCATCCCGCTCCTGATCTCGATGATGCTCTTCGTGAGCCACCAGTACGTCGCTTCGGCCCGCCAGCTCGAGATGTCGGCCAGCGCCGCGGTTCCGCAGCCGCACCGCCACAACCGGGTGATAGTCCCGATCCCGGGAGTGAACCGGGCCGTCGTGCAAGCCCTCAACGTGGCCCGGTCGATCACCACCGACATCCGGGCCGTCTATATCTCGGACGACCCGCAGAAGAGTGACGACGTTCGCCAGCGCTGGGCGCAGGCGGTGCCCGATGTCCCGCTCGTGCTCGTGGAATCGCCCTACCGTGCCCTCGTCGCGCCACTCATCGCCTACCTGGACGTGCTCGACCGCACCTGGCCGGACGAGAAGGAGGCCCCGATCACGTTCGTGATCATCCCCGAATATGTCGCTCGCAGCTGGTGGGAGCGGCTGCTCTACAACCAGGCGTCGAAACAGTTACGCGCCACACTGCTTGGACGTTCCCACACGGTCGTGATCAACGTGCCCTATCGCCGGGACGATGCCAGCGCCCGGGCCGTCTCCGAGGAGATCAGACCCGCCGGCACGCTCGTGGCCACGGACGACAGCCGGGATCGCTGAGTGGCGGCCAGAGGCACACCGGTGCCGAACGGCTTGGTTCCGATGCCGAAAGTCGCAGTCTCGATCGGCCGGCCCTGGGGCACTCTGCTGACCTTCGGCCCGTCCGCCGGCACCGCCCGGTGGTATCGTTCCGCCTCGTACGCGACTGAGATTCCGGCGGCGTGCGGAAGAACGGAGGTTCGGTGCCCGAGGCGACTAATCCGGCTTTCCGGCGCGCCGTCATCGCCCTGAGC
>DATEXG010000136.1:0-6023 GCA_035257225.1 Candidatus Limnocylindrales bacterium | reverse complement strand
GCCGGCCGGACCGCCTCGAGGCCCCGCCTCGCCCTCGCCCGACAGTCTGATCTGGTGGCCTTCGTCGATACCCGCGGGGGTGGTTGCCCGGATCTTCTTGTGGCGCGGTGCGCGGCCCTCGCCGCGACAGGTCTTGCAGGGCGTGTCGATCACCCGGCCGTCGCCGTGGCAGCGGGTACAGGCGGTGACGCTGACCATCTGCCCGAGCATCGTTTGGCGAACACTCCGGATCTCACCCCGGCCACCGCAGGTGGAACAAGTGGAGGGTGTGCTTCCCGGCTCCGCTCCAGTGCCTCCGCAGGTCCCACAGCGATCGAGGAGGTCGAACTCGATCTCCTTCTCGACGCCATGCACGGCCTCGTCGAAGGTGACCCTCAGGTCGTAGCGCAGGTCCGCGCCCCCGGGCCGCCGGCCCCGGCGGCCACCCGCCGACGCGCCGCCCATCCCGGAGAAGAATGCGTCGAAGAGATCGCCGAAGCCGGGGAAGCCATCGCCGAAAGGCGAGCCCGGCCCACCCATGTCGCCGAGCCCGGCCTTCCCTGCGACGTCGTAGATCTGCCGGCGCTGGGGATCGGAGAGGACCTGGTAAGCCTCGTTGATCTCCTTGAATCGTTCGGCGGCACCGGGTTCGGCGCTGACGTCGGGATGCCACTTCTGCGCCAGCTTGCGGAAGGCGCGCTTGATGTCGGCGTCGGACGCGCTGCGCTCGACGCCGAGGATCTCGTAGTAGGAACGCTCGGTGGCCATCTGGTGAAGAAGGATACGAGACGAGTGGCCGGAGCGGTGTCCAGGGCGACTGCGACCCACGACGCCTCGGCCAGGGCGCTCCGACCTGCGGCCGCCTCGACCAACCTGTTTCAGGCGGGCTCTAGGCCAGAAGCAGCTTCTGCAGGCGGCGCGAGGTGATGGCCAGCCCGATCAATCCCATGGCGATGAGATAGACCAGATCGAGGACCAGCAGACCGTCCGGAGTGTCGGTCGTGAGGGCCCGGATCAGATGGACGCCGCGGTACAGGGGCGTCGCCTGGATGATCACCTGCAGCCCCGCCGGATACGCAGCGATCGGATAGAAGGTGCCGGAGAACAGGAACATCGGCATGATCGCCAGCTGCAGGAAGTCGAAGTCCTGCCAGCGCCGCACGAAAGTCGTGGCCGCCATCCCGGCTCCCGCGAAACCGAAGCCGACCACCATCGCCGCCGGGAAGGCAAGCAGCCCCAGGGGCGAGTTGAGCAGTCCGAGCCCGGCCAGGCCAACGACGCCGATGACGGCCAGGAATCCGATGGCGTACAGGCTGCCCCGGAGCAAAGCCCACAGGATCTCGCCCATGGCCACGTCGGCCAGGGACATCGGCGTGGAGATGATGGCGTCGTAGAGCTTGGCGTACTTGAGCTTGTAGAAGAAGTTGTTCGACGTCTCGTAGATGGCGCCGTTCATGGCCGACGACGCGAGGAGGGCCGGCGCCACGAAGACCGCATACGGAACGCTGCGGCCGTCGTCGAGCGGGACGTTGCCGATCAACGCGCCAACGCCGAAGCCCATCGAAAACAGGTAGAAGAGCGGTTCGAAGAACCCGGAGAAGATGACCATGAAGCTCCGCCGATAGACGAGCAGGTTCCGCTCGACCAGGCGGGCAGGGCGAGTCGTAATGAACGATCGGGAGACGCCGAGCACGGTCATCTAGACCTCCAGCCTGCGTCTGAAGGTGATCCGGCCGGCGACCACGCCCGCCACGGCAAATGCCACCAGGGCACCGATGTGAACGAGCCACGCCACGGGCTCGATCTGGCCGAGCGACAGCGATCGGGCGACGGCAACGCCGTGGTACAACGGCGTCAGCCAGGCCAGCGGCTGGAGGAAGAGGGGCAGCTTCTCGATCGGGAAGAACGTGCCCGAGAACAGGAAGAGCGGCGTGATCCCGAACCGGAAGAGGGCGTTGAAGCCGCCGTCGCCCTGCTGGGTGGCGGTGAAGGCCATGATCGGCGCCGCGAAGGCGATTGCCGTCAAGACCGCCACCGGAATCGCCAGCGCCACCATCGGCGAGGAAGCCGCCCCAAGCGCCACGATCACCGCGAGGAACAACGCGGCCAGGAGAGTCCCTCGGAAGGCGATCCACATAAGGTCCCCGACCAGCAGATCCATTGCGCCCACGGGCGTGTTCAGTGCGGCCAGGTACGTCTTGTCCCACATGATCTTGGCCATGATCGGCCAGGCCGATTCGAAAGCGGCCGCCATCATCGCCTGGGTCACAAGCAGCGCCGGGGCGATGTAGTTCAGGTAGGGAACTCCGCCCGGGAGTCCGCCGTTGCGGTTCACGTACAGGCCCAGCCCGATTCCCATCGCCACCAGGTACAGGAATGGCTGGGCGAGGCCCGACAGCACGTAGCTGTACCAGCCCCGCCTGAAGACCAGCAGGTCGTGCTCGAGTATCCGAACCGAGCGGCGCGAGACGCCTGCCCTCGGCCGGAACTGCCAGACAGACGGAGCAATCATCACTCGACCAGGCTGCGGCCGGTGAGACGGAGGAATACGTCCTCGAGAGTGCTGCGCCGCACAAGGACGCTCGTGGGCCGCAGGCCTCGCTCGTACGCGGTGGCGGCGACCCCCTCACCGTCGGCGGTGTAGACGAGGACTCGGTCGGGAAGCTGTTCCACGCGCTCGGCGAGCCCGTCCAGCCGGCCGGCGATGTGGGCATCGTCGTCGGCCTCGCCATCATCCCGACGGAACCGGAGCTCCAGCACCTCGCGGCTGACGTACCGCTCGATCAACTGGCGGGGCGATCCCTCGCCCACGATTCGGGCCTGATCCATCACCACGAGCCTGTCGCACAGCTGCTCAGCCTCGTCCATGTAGTGCGTCGTGAGGCACAGCGTCACGCCCCGCTGCTTGAGGCGGTACAGCCGATCCCAGAGGAGGTGGCGGGCCTGCGGGTCGAGACCCGTGGTCGGCTCGTCGAGGAGCAGCAGCGACGGTTCGTTGATCAGTGCCCGCGCGATTACCAGCCGCCGTTTCATGCCGCCGGAGAGCGGCTCTACCTTGTCGTCGGATCGTTCGGTGAGCTGGACGAAATCGAGCAGTTCGAGGGCGCGGCGCCGGGCCTCCCCCCAGGACAGGTCGAAGTAACGGCCGTAGATGAGCAGGTTCTCCAGGACGCTGAGCTCAGGGTCGAGCGTATCGGCCTGCGGCACTACTCCCAGGCGGGCGCGGATCCTGGCTCCGTCTCGCTTGGGATTGAGGCCGAAGACAGTCAGCGTACCGGCCGTGACGGGCGACACGGTGCCGATCATTCGCATCGTGGAGGTCTTGCCGGCGCCGTTCGGGCCGAGGAAGCCGAATGCCTCGCCGGGAGCAACGTCGAAATCCACGCCGTCCACGGCCGTGAACGCGCCGAAGCGTTTCGTAAGCCCGCGCGCATGTATCAATGACTCGGGAGTGGCTGCAACTTCGAGCACGACCGGATGGTACCGCCGGGCAACGTTCAGGTGGCCACGGCCGGGTTCAGGCGGCTGCGTTCGGGTACAGGCTGCCGCAGCCGGATTCCATTGGGCCGGATTCGATTCATCCGAAGCGCGAACCCGGGCAGCTTGCCGCCTGCTCCGCCACGGAACCATCGTTCGACGACCCCGGGACGATCTGGGCGTGGCCCAAGGACGCTCGGGGCGGCATATCATCCATGCGTAGCAGCAGGGGAAGATGCGTGGAAGAGTTCTGGGTTTGCCAACACTGCCGATCGCTCAACCGGGCCAGTGCCGGCAAGTGCTATGGCTGCAGAGAGAAGTACGGCAGCCAGCCCAAGCAGGGGACGCCGGCGGTCAAGGGCGCCAACCGGGTCGCGGCGCCTCCGGCAGCGTTGCCGACCCTGGCGGATTTCGGCGCCGCGGTAGTGCGGCAGCCCTACATCTCCCGCCCGGTCGCTCTGCCGTCGCCAGCCGCTCCCAGTTCGGCCGTCTTCGGCACGCCTGCCGCACGAGAAGCCCGCGGAGTGCCGAATCCGGTGTCGGCGGTCAAGCGGCGGATCGCCTGGTTCTTCGCGCAGCGGCAGTCCCTGTCCGTGGGCTGGCTCGGCAACCTGACTGCGATCCTGCTGGTGCTTCTCGTCCTGGACGGAGCGGCTCTTGTCCTGACTGTCTCTCCCGCGGCCAGGGACCTGTTGCAGAACGCGAATCTCGCCGGAGCGTGGGCGCATCTCACGTCAGATCAGCAGGGCCTCGCCAGGACTCTGGCCATCGCCTTCGGAGCACTCGGGATCGTGAGCCTCCTCTCCTTGTCGCTCTTCCTAGGCCTGACCACACACAACGCGACGGGCCTCGGAGCCGACATGCCGATCCTCACGCCGTACGGCGCCGGCATCGTCTGGCCAGTGGTCGTCTGGACCCAGGCCCGAATCGCCGTCGGCATGATCGTTCCCGCGGCGCTGATATGGCTCGGCTATCCGATCCCCGGCTTGATGGCCGCGATCGTGGCCGTCGAGATAGCCCAGCGCCACCTGGACGACCCGTTCGGGTGGCTGACCATGCCGTATCGCCATCTACCGGACCTCTACGCCAAGCTGGGAGTCGGCGGCTCGATCGAGTCGCGGCTGGCCTCGCTCTGGTCGGCATGCTTCCGCGCGGCAAATGTGCTCGCGATCGCCATGTACGCTCTTCCGGCGCTGGCCGTGATTCTCGTCTTCGCCTCGGACACTCTCGGGCGAGACCGCATCCCCGGCTGGCAGTCGAGCGGCCTGGGACCCGCCCAGTTGGGAGTGGCGCTTCTGGTCGGCAGCCTGGTCGCCTGGACGGCCGGCGCCGTGGGACTGCTCGTACCGATCACCGTCGGGCTCGTCCGGCGCCAGCGCACTCGCAAGACGCTGGTCCGAGTCGGCCGCTCGCGGTCGTGGGTTGCCCGTCCCGGCGAGGGTGGGTACACGCCGGCCCAGCAGCCCACGTCGCTGCTCGATGACCCCCTCGACCGCGTCATCGAGCACTATCCGAGATACGACGCGGGTGGCGACGCGCCCCTGGAGCCAGTATGGGGACAGGGCTTCGGCCCTATTGGGGGCCAGGACGCCGGCGCGATTGGGGGCCAGGACTTCGGCCTAAGCGAAGACGAGAGCTTCGGCTCAGGCCAAGACGAGAGCTTCGGCTCAGGCCAAGACGAGAGCTTCGGCTCAGGCCAAGACCAGAGTTTCGGCCTGATTGGGGGGCAGGGCCCCAGCCCGATTGAGGGCCAGGGCGCTGAAGGTCCCGATCAGGCTTCCTTGAACTCGCCCTCGACGACTTCCTCATTCCCCTGGTCCGGCGAGCCGCCGTCACCTGAGGACTGATCCTCGCCACCGTCCGCCGGGCCATCGGGACCACCGGCCGCGGTTTCGGCAGCTGCCGTCGCCTGGTAGGCGGCAGTGCTCACCTTCTGCAGCTGCTCGACGAGCGCCTCGGACGTTGACTTGACGGCCGCCAGGTCGCTGCCCTTCAGGGCGGTTCGGACCGCCTCTACGCGGCGTTCCGTCTCCGCTCGATCCTCTGCCGGAACCTTGTCCCCCAGATCACGGAGCGTTCTCTCCGCCTGGTAGGCCAGGGCATCGGCCTGGTTGCGGGTCTCGACCTCCTCCTTGCGGACGCGGTCCTCATCGGCGTGAGAGGCGGCCTCCTTGACCATCCGATCCACGTCGTTCTTGGACAGCATGGAGCTGGCGGTGATCCGGACCTGCTGCTCGCGGCTCGTCGCTCGGTCCTTGGCCTTGACGTCGAGGATTCCGTTGGCGTCGATGTCAAAGGTGACCTCGATCTGAGGCACGCCGCGGGGGGCCGGCGGGATCCCATCGAGGATGAACTTGCCCAGGGTCTTGTTGTCGTTGGCGAAGTCGCGTTCGCCCTGGAGGACGTGGACCTCCACCTGCGTCTGGTTCTCCGACGCGGTCGAGAAGATCTGGCTCTTGCTCGTGGGGATGGTGGTGTTGCGATCGATTAGGCGAGTCATGACGCCGCCCATCGTCTCGATACCGAGCGACAGCGGAGTCACGTCCAGGAGCAGGATGTCCTTGACC
>DATEXG010000135.1:0-15184 GCA_035257225.1 Candidatus Limnocylindrales bacterium | reverse complement strand
GGCGACGACGAGGGGGAGCGGTAGCCAGGGGGACGATCGACGGCAGTCGATGCTGGCGCCTAGGCTTTGATCAAACCCACGATGATCGCGCGCAGCGACTCGAGCGCCTCCGCATCGACCACGCCCGCGGCCTCGAGTTCGGCGAGGGCGCGGTCTCGGTGCGCGCGAGCCTGATCGCGAGTGTAGTCCCGGCCGCCAAGTCCCTCGATCAGGGCGACCGCTTCGGCGACCTGGCCGTCAGCGGGAGCGTCGGTCCGCCAGATGGCCTCCAGTTTCGCCCGGTCTTCGGGTCCCGCTTGCTCGAAGGCGTAGATGACCGGCAGGGTCATCTTGTGCCGGGCCACGTCCGTTGGCTCCTTGCCGGTCGCGGCCGGCTCGCCCCAGATCCCGAGCAGATCGTCGTTGAGCTGGAAGGCGATCCCCAGAGCCCAACCGAAGGCGCGATACCGGGCGATGACCGATTCGTCGTCGGTCGCGAGCAGCGCCCCGGTTTCCACCGAAGCCGCAATGAGCGCCGCGGTCTTGCGGCCGATCATGTCGAAGTAGATCTCGACCGACATCGGCTCGGACCGCTCGCTGGCCCAGATGTCGAGGTATTGGCCCTCGCACAGCGCCACGCAGGTGTTGTCGTAGAGCCGCATCAGTCGCAGCACCTTGCTGTCGGAGAAGCCGAGTTCGGTCAGGCGGTGCAGCGCCACTCGGCTCAAAGTGAAGAGCATGTCCCCGGCGTTGATCGCCTGGGGGATGCCATTCAGCGCCCACAGCGTGGTCCGATGGCGGCGTTCGGTGTCGCCGTCTTCGATGTCGTCGTGGACAAGGCTGAAGTTGTGGCCCAGCTCTACGGCCGCCGCACCGGGCAGTGCCTTCCGGTAGTCGCCGGCGATCGAGGCGTAGGCAAGCAGCCCCAGCAGCGGCCGCATCCGCTTCCCCGACGAGCCGCTCCCGTCCAGGCCCAGGTGGTACCGCAACATCTCGTACAGGCCCGCGGTCGATGCGTCTCGGTCGGAGACGAGGCGCAGGATCTCCGCCTCGGTGTCGGAGATCAAGCCGGCGAAGCTGGTGTGGGTCTGCACGGGCGGATCATAGCAATCCGCTTTCAGAATCCGGCGAGTGCTGGCGTCGCAGCCGGCCGAATGGCCAAAGGGCGCGACGAAGTCGGTGCCGCAGCAGGCGCGAGCCATCGTGCGGGGCCGTCATGCCGTCAGACGGGCCGGACGAAGGCCGATCCGGGGAAGTCCGGCTCGGCATCATGCGGACCCATCGGCCCGCCCTCACGCATCTTGGCCGAGGCTTCCTCCACCGCGACGTCGGTCAGCTCCATGCGCGCCAGGTCGTCATCAGAGGCGGGAGCGTAGTCGTGGGGCGTGCGCCGCCCCGGGAAGTAGCGTTCGGTCATGGCGTCGAGGACGCGGCGCTTCTCCGCGAGATCCGCGATCTCGCGGCCACGGCCGTAGGCGACCACGCTGCGGTAGTTGGCCGAGTGGTCCGGTGCCGTCTTGGAGGCGATCAGGTCGTCGAGGCGCGTAACGGCCACCACAACCTGCCGGCCGTCGCGGAGCAGCCGGAGCGTGGCGTTGCCCGGCGAGCCGTGGAGGTAGATATGCCCGGTCTCGTAGTGATAGAGGAACGGGATGAGTCTCGGCTCCCCGTCTTCAACGCAGGCGACGTGGGCGATCAGCCCCGCGCGCAGAAGCTCCTCTATTCGATCCGGTACGGCGCGGTCGGCGTGGCGGCGAATACGGGTCCGGTCGGTTCGAGGTGCGGGAGCGGCCGCGCCGGATGGCGCGTCCGGAACCGGGTCGTGGCAGCCTGTAGTCTCGTCCATCGTCCCAGCTTAGCCGAGCGACGTACGCGAGGCGTGGTAGCGTGACCACGTGCCCACGCCGCGCCTGTATGTGACCGACGCCATCGTCCTGACCCGCTTCGACTACGGTGAGGCGGATCGGATCATGACGCTCTTCACGCCGACGTTCGGCAAGCTCAAGGCGATCGCCAAGGGCGTGCGACGGACGAAGAGCCGGCTCGGCGGCTCTCTCGAGCCGCTGGCCGAGCTGCGCGTGGCCCTGGCCCGCGGCCGGACGTTCGACGTCGTGACTCAGGTGCAGGTCAGCCACGCCTGGCTGCACCTTCGCGACTCGCTGGAGTCCACGGCCACTGCCTGGTATCTCGCCGAGCTGGCAGACCGCTCCCTGGAGGAGCGCCACGAGGCGGAGGGGCTGTACGCGCTGCTTCGCCACGCGTACGAGTTGCTGGACGCGGGGATGGACGCCGGCCGAGTCGCTCGCTGGTACGAGATGCGTCTCGCCGACGAACTGGGCGTTCGACCGGAGGTGGACCGCTGCGTCGAATGCGACCGAATGCTGGACGCGGACGAGGCGTTCCGGTGGGTGCCGCCACTCGGCGGCGTGCTGTGCTCTCGTTGCCCGGGCCCGCCGGCCGACCGTGCCGGCCTGTCTCTCGAGGCGCTGAAGCTGCTCAAGGCCTACCAGCGGCTGGACGTCGAGGCGCTGGCGAGCCTGCGCCTCCCGGCGGCCGTGGAGGCCGAGGTGGAACAAGCGATGCGCGATTTCCTGCGTTACTCGCTGGACCGCGACGCTCGCTCGTTGCCGTTTCTGGACGAGGTCCGTCGGGGTTAGCTCTTCGGCGACGGCCGGGGCCGCCTGAGCGCCCGAGGCCGCCTGGGCGCCCGAGCCGGCCGCTCCTCGCTCTCGCCCTGCGCCACCGGACGGGATTCGGCGAGCCGCTCGCGCATCAGGGCCTGTACGGCCTCGACCGGTATGATCGCGTCACGGCCGAGAACCAGATCGTTGTGGTTGACCTGAAGCATGACCCGCGCGACCGGCGATAGAGCGTGACGGACGACGTAGTCACCGGGATCGTTCAGCTGGACTTTCAGCGTTGCCTGCCGGCCGGGGCGAGAGGCCGGGTCGCTGACTGTCGCTACCTCGCCCCAGCCGACCGGCCCGTTGCCGCCCACGTACTCGAACCCACCAGTCCCCACGACGAGCGTCACTGGATTCCGAAGACGACGGGCGGCGGCCACGGCGGCTCGAATGCTGTACAGGCCCAGGACCACCCCGCCGGCAAGCTCGGCCAGCCCGAGCACGGCGGTCCCACTCGCGAGGTCGCTCTGGCCCAGGAATAGGCCCACGATGCCGAGTAGGACGAACGCGAGATAGACGAAGGTGCTCCCCAGGGCCTGGCGTCGGTCGACGTAGATCGCTACCGCAGTGCCGAGCACCGGGTGCTCCACGGAGATCGAATCGATCTGCCGGCTTGTGGTCACGCGCACTCCTTCGACAATCGGCGCTGCGCCTGGATTCGCGCCAACATGATGACAGCTGTACGCGGAGCGCGCGCTCCGGTGTCTCGCTCGTGCGAGAATTGCGCCCCGAACGTTCCTGGCGTGTTCGACGTTCGACCGCCACCCGCCCGACTAGCTGATCGCCGGGGGTTCGACCGCATGCCAGCGGCCGAACGCTCGCGCCGGAGGAGACAACAGTGACCGCCGCCAAGCTGACCACGCCGGCCGACGACCCGGGACCGTCCGTGGCCAACCTCGAAACCATCGTGTCGCTGTCGAAACGGCGCGGCTTCATCTTCCCCAGTTCGGAGATCTACGGCGGCATCAACGCCGTGTTGGACTACGGGCCACTGGGCGTGGAGCTCAAGAACAACGTCAAGCGGGCGTGGTGGCGGGCCATGGTCCAGGAGCGTGACGACATCGTCGGCCTCGACGCGGGCATCATCATGGCGCCCCAGGTGTGGGTCACTTCCGGCCACGTGGCCAACTTCAGCGACCCTCTCGTCGAATGCGCCACTTGCCGTCGCCGCTTCCGCCTGGACGAGCTCCCGGGCTGCGAGAACCTAACGGCCGCGGAGCTACGCGACCCGGCGATCGTCGAGCGCCTCGGCCTGAAGTGCCCCGTCGACGCCGGCCCGCTGTCGCCCCCGCGGCAGTTCAACCTGATGTTCAAGACCCACATGGGTCCGGTCGAGGAGGAGGGCAACGAGGTCTACCTGCGCCCGGAGACGGCCCAGGGCATCTACGTGAACTTCCGAAACGTTCGCGAGACCAGTCGGAAGAAGCTGCCCTTCGGCATCGCCCAGATCGGGAAGGCCTTCCGCAACGAGATCAGCCCCGGCAACTTCGTCTTCCGGATGCGCGAGTTCGAGCAGATGGAGATGCAGTACTTCGTCAAGCCCGAGACCGCCGCGCAGACGTTCGAAGACTGGATGCCGAAGCGGCTCGCCTGGTACGTTCGCTACGGCGTCATGCGTGAGCGCCTGCGTTTTCGCGAGCACCGGCCCGACGAACTGGCCCATTACGCCAAGAAGGCGGTTGACGTCGAGTACCGCTTCCCGTTCGGCTGGAAGGAGCTCGAGGGGATCCACAACCGCGGCGACTGGGACCTGGGCCGGCACCAGGAGGCGACAGGCGAGAGCCTCGAGTACTTCGATCCGGCGACCGAAGAGAAGTACGTGCCCTGGATCGTCGAGACCTCCGCCGGGGGCGACCGGGCGGCCTTCACGTTCCTGATCGACGCCTATCGCGAGGAAGAGGTCCGAGGCGAGAAGCGCGTGGTCCTGGGTTTCAACCCGGATCTGGCGCCGTACAAGGTGGCGGTCCTGCCGCTGCTCAAGAAGCGCGACGAGATAGTGGCGCTTTGCCACAAGCTCCGTGACGACCTGGCGACGGAGATCATGGCCGTCTACGACGACACGGCCGCCATCGGCAAGCTGTACCGGCGCCAGGACGAGATCGGCACGCCGTGGTGCGTCACGATCGACGTCGATTCGCTCGAGGACGGCAAGGCCACGATCCGCGACCGCGACTCGATGGAGCAGGTCAGAGTGGACATCTCGCAGGTGAAGCCGATCGTCATGGAGCGCCTGGCCGGGGCGCGAGGCTAGGGCGGAGCACGTGGGGAGGGTCGAGAGCCGGTGATGGCCGAGAGAGGCCGTTCGGAGTCACGGGACGCCGCCTTCGAAGGCGGCGCGGCACGACCGACGCGAACGCCGGCCTGGCCTTTCCGGACCAGACTCGGGCCGCTCTCGCTGACGCCGAAGCGGGTCCGCCTGGTTTGGTTCGCACTGGCGGTGATCGCTCTCCTTCCGATCTTGTCCGCCCCGTACAACAAGTGGGGCGATTGGTCGGCCTTCTGGTCGGCTGGAGGCACCGTCGGGACGGCGAATCTCATGGACTCGCATCTCCACATGGCCTGGCAGACGGTGCAAGGCCTCCCCGGAGACGCGTGGCGCTATGCGCCGTCCTTTGCGTACCTCTACTGGCCCGCGTCTCTTCTCCCTATCGGGCTGAGCTTCGCGATCAACGCGGCCTTGATGCTGTCTCTGGTGATGGTGGCGGGGCGGCTTCTTTCCAGAATCTTCGATCTGCCCTGGGATCTGACGGTCCGGTTGGCTTTCGCCTGGACACCTGTGCTTGCGGCTGTAGAGATGGGCCAGAATGCCCCGCTTTCTGTCGTCCTCGCGCTCTGGTCGATCGACGCGTTGCGCCGGGACAGCCGTACGGAGGCCGGTCTTGCGGTCGGACTGCTGATGTACAAGCCCACGCTAGGGCTGCCGATGCTGGGCTTCCTGCTGCTTCGAAGATGCTGGCGATCGGCTTCGGTGGCGTCGCTGGTCGTTGCGGCGGGTTACGTCTTGAGCGTGCCGGCCGCGGGCGGCGACTGGCAATGGCCGGTGGCCTGGTGGAACGGCATGCAGCCCCTGATCGCCCACGACCTGGCCTTCAATGCCGACAAGGCCATCAGCATCCCGGCGCTGCTGGGCCGAGTCTCAGGCCTGCCGTACTGGCTTCCCTTTGCCTGTGGCGGCGCCGTCGTGCTGGTTGCGTTGCGTGGGCTGGTCCGCGCGCCGATGGTCGAGGCCGCGAGTGCGGCCTGCCTCATCGGGCTCGTCGCAGGGCCTCGCGTCTGGAGCTACGAGGCCGGCCTGATGCTGCCGTTGCTGGCCTGGGCCGCTGCAGGGGGCGTGGCGGAGCCGTGGCGTACGCGCCTAGTCTTCCTGGCGATCCCCATGGGCATCCTGTGGTGGATCTCACCGCTTACGGTCGTGAGCGGCGTCGCCCTGGTCGTGAATGCGGCCGCGATCCTGTGGATGTGGCGGTGGCGGCCGTTCGGACCCGACCCGCTTGTGGTAGCGGCGGCCCCGGGCTGAGTACCTGCGGACCCGGTGTCGAGAGACTCGGCCGAAGGGCCGCCCAATTCAGTGCGCCGTGGCCGTGGGAGCGGCTATGGCCGCCGGCGTCGCGAGCACGCCCCGGAGGTAAGCGTCGATGTTGGCCGCGGCCTTCTTGCCGTCGCCCATGGCCAGGATCACGGTTGCCGCTCCCCGGACGATGTCGCCGCCGGCGAAGACGCCCGGCATGGAAGTCTGGAGGTTGTCGTCGATCTCGATGTAGCCCCACTTGTTGATGCGCAAGTCCGGGGACGTGGAGGTCAGCAGGGGATTGGACCGCGTCCCGATGGCCACCACGACCATCTCGCACGGGAAGACGAACTCGGATCCGGGGATCTCGATCGGGCGGCGCCGTCCCGAGGCATCCGGCTCGCCCAGCTCCATGCGGATGCAGCGGAGGCCGGAAACCCAGCCGTTCTCGTCGCCCAGGACTTCGGTAGGGGCGGTCAGGAATTCGAAGCGGACGCCTTCCTGCTCGGCGTGGTGGACCTCCTCGATCCGGGCCGGCAGCTCGGTGCGGGAGCGGCGGTAGACGCACACTGACTCGTCTGCCCCAAGGCGCCGCGCCGTTCGGACGGAGTCCATGGCCACGTTGCCGCCACCCACGACCGCGACGCGCTTGCCGCGCAGGATCGGCGTGTCCGAGTCCGGATCGTAGGCGCCCATCAGGTTGACCCGGGTCAGGTACTCGTTGGCCGAGTAGACACCCTTGAGGTTCTCGCCGGGGACGTTCATGAAGACCGGCAGACCGGCTCCCACCGCGACAAAGACGGCGTCGAACTTCTCGCGCAGTTCCGGCAGGGTGTAGGTCTTGCCGATGATCGAGTTCGGCTCGATCTCGACGCCGTCGGCGACGAGCCGATCCACCTCCTTCTGGACGATGTCCTTGGGCAGGCGGAACTCCGGGATGCCATAGATCAGGACGCCGCCGGGGGCGTGGAACGCCTCGAAGATCGTGACCGCATGGCCGTGCTTGACCAGCTCGCCGGCTGCCGTCAGACCGGCCGGGCCGGAGCCGACGATCGCGACCTTCTTGCCGGAGGCCGCCGGCCTCGCGTGGGCGAAGAGATCGCGGCGCTCGATCGCCCAGTCGGCGACGAAGCGCTCGAGATAGCCGATGGCCACTGGAGCGCCCGTCTTGGCGCGCAGGCAGACCTGCTCGCACTGCGTCTCCTGGGGGCAGACGCGGCCTGTGACGCAGGGCAGGGCGTTGTCGCCCAGGAGCGAGTCCGCCGCGGCCTTCACGTTCCCTTCGCCGAGCAACCGTATGAAGTTGGGAATGTTCACGGCGACCGGGCAGCCTTCGATGCAGTAGGGCTTGGGGCACTGCAGGCAGCGGTCGGCCTCGATCACGGCCAGCTGCTCGGTATAGCCGAGGTTCACCTCGGCAAAGTTGCGAGCCCGGGCCATCGAGTCCTGCTCCGGCATCTGGCCGCGCCCGATCTTCATCCGCTCCTTCTTGGGGAGCGGCTCGCGGTTCTCGGCGGCGCGACCGGAGAGCGTCACATCGTCCATCAGCGGGTCTCCGCGTGCGCGGCTTGCCACCGTGCCAGGGCGGCCTGTTCGAAGTCCCGATAGGTGTTCAGCCGATCGGCCAGCTGGCGGAAGTCCACCTTGTGACCGTCGAACTCGGGGCCGTCGCAGCAGGCGTACTGGCTCTTGCCATCGATCGAGACGCGGCAGCCACCGCACATCCCCGTTCCGTCGACCATGATCGCGTTCAGCGAGACCGTGGTCTTGATGCCGTACGGGCGGGTCAGCTCGGAGCATGCCCGCATCATCGGCACCGGGCCTACGGCAAAGACCTCGTCGATCCCGCCGGCCACGCACAGATCCTTGAGGGCCTCGGTCACGAAGCCGTGGCGGCCGTAGCTGCCGTCGTCGGTGCAGACGACCACGTCGCCGGCAGCGCGCAGCTCGTTTTCGTAGATGACCCATTCCTTGGATCGCCCACCGATGACGCTCGTGACTTTTACGCCGTTGCGCGCCAGCGCCTGCGCGATGGGGTAGACGACCGCGGTGCCGACGCCGCCGCCGACGCATACTGCGTGGCCGCTCTCGAGCAACTCCGTCGGCTTGCCGAGCGGCCCGGCGATGTCGGTGATGGCGTCGCCCATCTCCAGGGCCGTCAGCTCGTGAGTGCTCTTGCCGACCGCCTGTATGACCAGGCTGATGGTGCCGGCCTCCTTGTCGACGTCGGCGATGGTCAGCGGGATGCGCTCCGCGCCGGGTCCGCGCCGGACGATCACGAACTGGCCGGGCTGGCGAATCTCGGCGATCCGCGGCGCTTGAACGACGAGGCGGGTTACGTTGGGCGACAGCTGGGCTTTGCTGACGATGAGGTGCATCTCGCTCCGAGGGCTGGCATGGCAGAAATGTTGTGCGGTTCAGTATGAGTTACTTGAATAGTGCCTCGTGGGGCCAATACAGTCACATGCCCAGTCTGCCCGAACGCCTGGGCCGAAGGTCACCCGCGGCAAGGCCACAACGGGTAGGGAGGCGGTCGCGCGCTCAAGTCGGGGTCTCGACTACCGCGAAGGCGCTTCGGGAAGCGTTGTGACGTTCATGGGGTCGCCCCACGTGGATACGGAGCTATGGTCGGGCAGGATTGGGAGGTTCATCCCGAGGTAGGCGTTGAGGAGCTTGGGAAACAGATTGACTGGCGTTGGACTGTCACCAAAGAGGCCTCGATGCCCTGGCGTCAACGTGGCGAAGAAGTTGCGGTCCGCCTCCGGAGACATGACGCTCGACCCTGCGGAGGTGTCCAGGCGCGAGCCGTGGTCGGACATCAGAACCACAACAGTCGGTCGCCGCGGGGAAGTGGTCAGCGCATCCAGGACTGGCAGGACGTGGCTGTTCACGTAGGCCACCTGGCCCACATAGGCGGCTCTCGTCTCCTGGTCGCTCTCGATATTGATAGCGTTCGAGAAGTCGATCCGGAGATGCTCGCCATCGGGGCCATAGACCAGCGGCGGGTGCGGCGCGAGTATATGGGAGATCACTAGTCGAGGCCGGCTCGAAGGCGTCTCCGCAACCTGGCGCAATTCCTCGAATGTGCCGTCGATGCGATCTCGCGTCTGGTCCCCAAGCCAATCGGGCGCGACTTGCTGGATCAGGAAACCCAATCCCGATGTCCGCAGCAGCGCGGCCTCGAAGGAGTTCAACTGGCCACCGTCCATGTAGACATCCGCCCCGCGGAAGGCGAGCTGCTCCCAGCCCGAACCCGTTGCCACCACCTGGTAGCCCTGGCCCCGCATCAGGTCGAAGACCTTGTTGTGGTTGATCGCCTGACGATACTGGCCGTTCCCGGCGGGATCGCCGGGGGGCAGATTCGCGACCTGCGGAATCTGACCCAGATAGTCCATGTCGAGCATGGTCACGAGCGTCTGAGCGGTTGCTGAGTAGTTGGAGTGGCTGTCGGACGCGAGCTCAAAGCCGCGGCTCTCGAGCTGGTCCAGAAACGGCCCGTCGTCGAAGCCCAAGAACGTCCGCAGCGTATCTGGGCGGGCGTAGCCGTCCAGGATGATCACGTAGATGTCTGGCTTCGCAGGATCGATCTGACCGGCGGAGTCCGGGCCCGGGAGGTCGCCACCCTGGCTCAGATCCGCGATTGACGGCCCGAGCTCACCCGCGAAGTATCCCTGCACCAGGACGATGACCAGCAGGATCGAGGCAAAGGCCGAAAGGGCCCGCGAGAAGCGAGCCCAGCTGATGCTTCGTACAGGGAGGCGATCGAGCCATACCACGAGGATGATTGCCGGACCCGATAGCGCGAAGATGAGCGGCGTCGCTACGGAGATCCCAAGCAGGTAGATCAGCACCATGGCGATCGCGGCCCTGTGTACGTCGTGGAGCAGGGCCGTCAGCAGAACGAGAAGCAGCAGCACGCCCACGACGACAAGAATCAGCGACCGGACGATGGCATGCGGGCTGACGCCGAGGACGAAGGACTGGCTGATGATGAAGACGACCGGTATCTCGAGCGGGTAGAGAAAGCCGGGCAGCGAAGCGCGAAGCCAGCTGCGTCGCTGGGTCAGCGCCGGCGCGAGCGACCGTACTCCGTCTGTCGGCCCGGGAGGATTCGCGGGCTCCTCGGCGACAGGCCTATCGGGCGTCAAGCCTCGAGCCTTCGCATTCGGAATAGGGTTCGCCGCGAGTCTACGATGGCCGCTTCATCGAGCAGCTGGAAGTGCTTGCCGAACGCCGCCCTGAAGCCATCCAGCGTGTAGTCCGGGAAGATGTCCTCGCGGGCTTCAAGCAGGGTCTGAGTCTGCGGGTCGTCCTTCGGCACGAACTCGATCACTAGCTCCGAGCCGATGCTCGCCAGAAATGCGCTCAGGTTGGTCAGAGGCACGTTGCACCCGATCGCGATGTGGTGGATCAAGGCGAGCGCCATCACCACGGGCGCGGGCCCTCGTTCGGCCAGCGAGCGCCGCTCGTGCAGCGCCCAACCGCTGGCCGGGCTCGGGTTGGTGACGTCGACGACGAGGGGCAGGATGTCGTGGATCTCGCCGGCGCGGACCTTCAGATAGAGTTGCTCGACCGCACCCGCGTCGGCGTCGAGGGCGACCACGCGGCGACCCGCGGCCACCGCGATCGCACTATACGTGCCGTCGTTTGCGCCGATGTCCCAGATTCGCCGGCCCTGCACCCGATCAAGCATCTCGCCGACGAGTTCCGCCTTGGACGTAGCGGCGGCGGCGCTGTAGCTGGTGAGGGCGGTATAGGAAGACCACTGCGTCGCGCGGGGCTTCCACTTGAGGCCTTCGACGGCCCTCTTGACGCTATCGAGAAGAGCCCGTCTGCCGAGGTCTGAGACGCTGGCTCGGGACGACCGGCCGGCCGAGGGCTCACGGGACCGCTGCTGGGCTCGGGCATGCAAGTGGAGATGCGCCGCCAGTCCGGGTCGCAGGCGGGTTCGACCCGGGAGCAGCGAGTTCGCAAGATCGAGAGGAATGCCGTCGCCGAATGTCTGAAGGAGCAGGCCGCAGCGGACGTCGCGGTATGCCATAAGGGCCAGGGGTGCGAGGAAATGCTGGCAGAACTGGCGATATGCCACCCAAGGCTTGCCCTTGACCGCGGCTTCGAAGGAGAGGCTGTCGATGAGGGTCGGGCGGCCGTCGACGAACTGGATGTTGTAGGCGCTGGCGTCCTTGAGACTCATGCCCGAGCCCAATGCGCGCTTCTGGATCTCGAGCGTCGTCAGCGCCGCGTCCTTCAGCTGCGAGAAGGACCACTCGTACGGGTACGACACGAAGTCCAGCTGGAGGGGCTTGATCACGCGGGCGGCTCGGTCGTCCACCGGGTCGACGTCGTCGGCTTCTTCGTGAGGCACCAGTAGGCCAGCCCGGGTCAACTCGTCGTAGAGTCCGGACGTCCGGAGCAGCTCCCATTCGTCGGCGAAGACGCGGTTGATCTGGCGGTATACGATCCCGTCCCGCTTGAAGACGACGCCGCTGGGATCGCGGAAGGAGGCTGGGTCCTCCACCTGCCGGCTAGCTCAGCGCTCGCTTGTCTGCCCTCGGTCGAACTCGCCAGTGTCGCGTACGGATGACAGCGAGGATGGCCCTTATCTTCGATCGCAGGAGGAACGGCACCGAGAGCGAGGCGGCAAGTGCGGCCTGGATGATGAGGCTCCCGGTTCCCGGATCGACATAGCCGAGGACCTGATGCCCTGACCCTCCGACGTGCCGGATGAGCGCGAACGCCGATGGTCCGATCAGTTCCGGCGGCAGCTGAATCATCGAAATGGCCCCCCGTCTCTCGTACGAAAGTACCAGCCATGATAGGAAGTACGGACCCTGATTGCAACGTATGAGAGCAGAACAGAAACGCGGCATCCACGGACGTCCCGGGAAGCATTAGATCCGAAGCCGCTGCGAAGGGCGGAGCTGCCCAGCAGTCGGGCCGCGCCCGGCCCAGCAGGGACGCCGTGTCATCCAGGGTTCCCGTTGGGCCGAGAGTCGCCCGTACTCGGGCCGAATGGTCGGGGCCCGCGTGACCCAGTTGCCGGGTCGTGATGTCGGTCGGCAGGGAGTCTGTCTGGCGCGCGCCTGTACAATCTGCGGGAGATAGTGTGATTCCGTCGCTCGGGCGCTTCCCCGCCGCCCGCGGCGCGACCAGCCCCCGAATTCAAGGAGAATGACACCCCCATGGCCGACTCTGGCACCAAGACCTACAAGGCCGCCAAGCGCTACATCTACGCCTGGGGCGGCGGCAAGGCCGAGGGCAACGGCGGGATGAAGGACCTGCTGGGCGGCAAGGGCGCCGGCCTGGCCGAGATGACCAACGCGGGTCTGCCGACTCCCCCCGGCTTCACCATCACGACCGAAGCCTGCAACGACTACTTCTCCGCCGACAAGAAGCTCCCGGCCGGGCTCTGGAACGACGTTCTTGCTGCCGTGAAGGTCGTCGAGCAGCAGACTGGCAAGGGCCTGGGCGATCCGAAGAACCCGCTCCTGGTCTCGGTCCGCTCCGGCGCAAAGTTCTCGATGCCGGGCATGATGGACACGGTCCTCAACCTCGGCCTGAACGAAACGACCCTCCAGGGCCTCATCGCCATCACCGGCAACGAGCGCTTCGGCTGGGACGCCTACCGCCGCTTCATCTCGATGTTCGGGCGGATCGTTCTCGATGTCCCGACGCGCAGTGCCAAGGCCAAGGACGGCTCCAACGTCGAGTACAACCGCTTCGACGAGGCGCTCGAAGCCGCCAAGGAAAAGCACGGCAAGGGCGCTAAGGACACGGACCTGAGCGTCGACGACCTCAAGAAGGTCGTGGTCGCGTACAAGAAGATCGTCAAGGACACCCTCGGCCGCGACTTCCCGGACGATCCGAACGAGCAGCTGGACCTGGCCATCAAGGCCGTCTTCGCCTCGTGGTTCGGCAAGCGCGCCAACGACTATCGCAACAGCCAGAAGATCGCCCACGACCTCGGTACCGCGGTCAACGTCGTGACCATGGTTTTCGGCAACATGGGCGACGACTCCGGCACCGGCGTGGCATTCACGCGCGACCCGAACACTGGCGAGAAGGCCCTCTACGGTGAGTACCTCACGAACGCCCAGGGCGAAGACGTCGTCGCGGGCGTCCGCACCCCGGCCAAGATCGCTCAGCTGGCCCAGGACATGCCCAAGGCCTACGCGGAGTTCAAGAAGATCGCGGAGAAGCTCGAGAAGCACTACAAGGACGTCCAGGACCTCGAGTTCACGATCGAGCGCGGCACCCTGTACATGCTCCAGACACGTTCAGCCAAGCGCACCGCGGCCGCCGCGGTGAAGATCGCCATCGACATGGTCAAGGAGAAGCTCATCACCCAGGAGGAGGCTCTGGCCCGCATCGAGCCGGCCCAGGTCGACCAGCTCCTGCGCGACCAGTTCGATCCCAAGGCCCGTGCTGCTGCGAAGCGCATGGCCAAGGGCTTGAACGCGTCTCCGGGTGCAGCAGTGGGCAAGGCCGTCTTCCACGCCGACGTCGCAGCCGCCTGGGCCGCGAAGGGCGAGAAGGTCGTCCTCATCCGCGAGGAGACCTCCCCGGACGATTTCCACGGCATGGCCGTCGCCCAGGGCATCCTGACCGCCAAGGGCGGCGCGACCTCACACGCCGCGGTCGTCGCCCGCCAGATCGGCAAGCCCTGCGTCGCAGGTTGCGCCGAGCTGGAGGTGAACTACGCCGCCAAGACCGCGAGCGCCAACGGCGCCACGGTCAAGGAAGGCGATTGGGTCAGCCTGGACGGCTCCTCGGGTGAAGTCTTCGTCGGCGCCCTGCCGACCGTCCACGCCCGATATGAGGACCAGAAGGATCTGCAGACGGTTCTCGGCTGGGCCGACAAGGTCCGCAAGCTGATGATCTGGACCAACGCCGACAAGCCGGAGGAGGCCGCTCAGGCCCGCTCCTACGGCGCCCAGGGCATCGGCCTGTGCCGGACCGAGCACATGTTCCGCGAGGGCCCGCGGCTCGAGATCGTGCGCGCCGCGATCCTCGTCGCCAACGTCGCCACCCGGGCCAAGGCCAAGACCGCGGCCGGTCAGGCACTCACTTCGGAAGAGAAGTCGGCCGTCAAGACGTTCGATGCCGCGATGGCCAAGCTCGAGGCGCTCCAGCAGGGCGACTTCGAGGGCATCCTCGCCGCGATGACCGGTCTGCCGGTTGTCATTCGCCTGATCGACCCGCCGCTCCACGAGTTCCTCCCGAACCTCGAGGACCAGCTCGTCAAGGTCACCAAGGCCGGCGACAAGGCCACCGCCAAGGACAAGGAACTGCTCGCGACGATCAAGTCGATGCACGAGCAGAACCCGATGCTCGGCCTGCGCGGATGCCGGCTCGGCCTGATGATCCCCGACTTCGTGAAGATCCAGACCAGGGCCATCCTCAACGCGGCCGTAGCCGTGAAGAAGGCCAAGAAGGATCCGCGGCCGGAGATCATGATCCCGCTCGTCGGTCACGTGAACGAGCTCATCGCCACCCAGGCACTCCTCGAGGCCGAGGCCGCTGCGGTCGTTGCCAAGGCCGGCGTCAAGATCGACTACAAGTTCGGCACCATGATCGAGATCCCGCGAGCCTGCTGGGTCGCGGACGAGATCGCCAAATACGCTGAGTTCTTCAGCTTTGGCACCAACGACCTGACCCAGATGACGTTCGGCTACAGCCGCGACGACGCCGAGGGCGGGTTCCTCCTCAAGTACGTCGAGGACAAGATCCTCCCCTACAACCCCTTCCAGTCGCTCGACCCGGTCATCGTCAAGGAGATGGAGATGGCCGTGAAGCTGGGCCGCAGCACCCGCCCCGACCTCAAGATCGGCATCTGCGGCGAGCACGGCGGCGACCCGATGTCCATTGGGTTCTGCCACCAGATCGGGCTCAACTACGTGTCCTGCTCCCCGTTCCGGGTTCCCGTGGCTCGGTTGGCCGCGGCCCAGGCCGCCCTCCTCGGCGCCGCGGAGCGCGACAAGTAGCCGTTTCTTCGCGCAACTCCGAACGCCCG
>DATEXG010000134.1:0-13539 GCA_035257225.1 Candidatus Limnocylindrales bacterium | reverse complement strand
GGGGTCAAGGACGCGCGGCCGGGGCCGCGCGATCAGCCCCGCGTCGGCGCCACGTCGGTCGAGCGCGGTCGGCTAGCTGCCGAAGGTGAAGGCGTAGGCGCTGGCGCCGGCGGCGTTGAAGGTTATGGTGACGGTCGCGCGGGCAGCGGCCGAGAGATGGACCAGGTGGTACAGCCGGGCGGGCCCCACCGTCAGGGAGCCATCGGTTGCCACGTCTTCGGTGCCGCCGCCGCTCGCCGCGCCGGTGACCGATACCGTGGTCGGCACCGGGGAGTCGGCGGCCAGCACCAGGTAGACGTCGCGGGCGAAGAACGAGAGCTCGATCTGGTCGCCGGCGGCGCTCGCCAGCGCGTACTCCGGCTGGAAGTCGAACGTCCCGTGAACGGCGAAGTTGTCCTTTTCCAGAGAGCTCGGGAATGTGTAGGGCTTCGGGCCCTCGCTGGCGGGCTCGGGCGAGGCGAACCGATCGGCCCGCGAGGTTCCCAGGTAGGTCTCGAACGTCTGGGTCTGCGTGATCGGCGGCGTTGGGGCCGAGGTTGCCGGCGCGGGCATCGCGGAGGCGGTCGCACCCGCGCTGGCCAGTAGGGCGCGGATGTCGTTCTCGGTCTGGACGTAGTCGCCCTCGCCGTAGTGGGCGATCCGCAGGTGGCCCGTGGCGTCGATCAGGTAGTCGGCCGGCCAGTACTCGTTGGTGTAAGCGTTCCACGTCGCGAACTCGTTGTCCTGAGCCACCGGGTACGTGATCCCGAAACGGGTGATCGCGGCTGTAACGTTGCCGGTGTCGTGCTCGAAAGCGAACTCCGGGGTGTGCACGCCCACGATCACCAGGCCCTCGGCCGCGTACTTCTGATACCAGCTCTCAACGTACGGCAGGGTGCGGAGGCAGTTGACGCACGAGTAGGTCCAGAAGTCGACCAGGACCACCTTGCCTCGCAAGCCGGCGATGGTCAGCGGCTTCGAGTTGAGCCAGTTGTCGATGCCGGCGAATTCGGGGGCGGACCCGAGGTCGGGGAGACCGGGCGCATCCGCCGATGCACCCCCTCCGGACGTGGATCCGCCGTGTTGCCCAACGCCCACGTCTCTCAGGGCAGATTGCACTTGCTGGGTTCGTTCGAGAGTCTGGAGCGTGCCGGTCCAGTCGGGCAGGGCGCTGGTCAGGTCCGCCGTTATGGCCGTGTCAGCTCCCACGGCCATCAGGCCGGCCGTGACGAGTACGAGAGCGCCGAGGGCGCGGCTGGCCCAGGGTGAGGCCGAGCGGAGCCTCAGTCGCGCCAGCGCAGTCCGTCCGCCCAACGCGATTGCCAGGAGAGGCAGGCCGGCGCCGACGGCATAGGCGACGACGAGAGCCACCGTCGCGGTCGAACCGGGGGCGGTCACGGCCAGGCTGGTCACGGCACCGAGGATCGGGCCGGCACAGGGCGTCCAGACCAGGCCCAGTCCAACGCCGGTCACCAGGCCGCCGGCGAGACCGGGGTGGGCCATTCGGGCGCCCAGGGCCGGGATCCGGGCGGTCGCGCGCTCGTACGCAGCCGACAGGGCCGGCAGCAGCAGGGTCAGCCCAAAGATGGCCACGATCGCGATCGCGACGTCCCGAAGGAGCGAGCTCGGCAGATGGAGGGCCTCGATGATCTGGACGCTTGCCAGGGTGAAGAACGAGAAGCTGGCAATCAGTCCGGCGATGACCAGGTACGGCCGGCGTCGATCGCCGCCGGCGCCGGCTGCCAGAACGATGGGCAGCACCGGCAGAACGCACGGGGAGACGGCGGTCACGACGCCGGCAACGAAGGCAACGATCAGCAACAGGATCACGATTGATGTCATAGCAGGAGCCCGCGCATCCGGCGCCGGCGGTTCCGAGACGACCCGCCGGCCGCGACAGCCGGGCCGGCTCCACGAGTCGCGTGGGCCGATCATCGGATCGCGGGCCGGCGCCGCTCAGGCGACGGTCACTCGACACCCGGAAGGGTGTGGGGCAATCCTTGCCGGCCCCGTGGTACTCCGAAGCGGGTTCGAGGGCGCCCGAATCGACCGGGCTGGTGCTAGGATGGCCCTTCGAGCCGCCTGAGCATCGATTCGTCGCCCGTCACGAGCGGAAGCCAGTCCGCAGTACAGGTGCCCGCGACCTGACGGGTATGGCAGCGCAAATGCGTGCGAGGTAGCGGCCCGAGCGCGGGTTAGGGACTCGTGACAGTAGGGCGCCAGGCACCGATCGAGGGCCGGGCACGGTTCGGGAGGCCGTACCTACGTATCGCCGCGATCCTCGCCGTGACATCCGCGATCGTGGCCGCAGGCGTCCTCGGCCCGCACCAGACGTCGCGGTCGCAGACCGCTCCCACCCAGTCCCAGCTCGGACGAACTCCGACGCCGCACCAGACCGGTGTGCAGCCGGATTTCGCCGATCTGGCCCCGGCCCAACTCGCCCCGTCCGACATCAGCATGTCGTGGCTGTCGGACTCCATCACGGGCCGCTCGCTCGCGGCGATAGGCACGCGCATCTTCTACGTCGTGGATTCAAATAGGATCGAATCCACCGTCATTGGCTCCGACGTGGAGCCGCAGTCACTGGTCAGCGTGCCGTCGTGCCGGACCATCAACCAGATCGCGGCCGCCGGGGACCTCCTGGCATACGTGGAAACTCATCCCGTGGGCGCGCCGCTCGATGCGTCGGGATGCGGCAGGCCGACAAGCGTCGCGTGGAGCATCTGGCTGAGCGATCTGCAGGGCAATCAGCCGCGGCAAGTCGCATCGGGCGTCAGGCTGGCCAGATCAGAGGAAATCAGGCTCTACCCGGTGCACCTGGCCCTGTCGGCTTCGGCTTACGCTTATGAAGTTCCCCTCAGCCCGGCCCAGCTGTCCCCTTTCGAGCGGGTCGCGGTCCGTTCCACCGGCAACAACCGGCTGCTGTGGTCCGCGCAGACCGACGGAGGCGTGTCGGACATCCTGCTGGGCGGCAGCCGGCTCGCGGTCGTCACCGACGGGGCACTGATGACTGAAGCGCGGATGGAGCTCTGGACCGGGGACGCATCTCATCCGCAGCTCAAACGAGTCGGGGAGCCGGCCGCGTCGGCGTCCATCTCCGAGGATGGGACCTATCTCGCGTGGGACTCGAGAGCTCCATGGGAGCGGTCGCTGTCCACGGCCCAGGCGGCGCTGGTCGTGGACAAGTTCGACTCGGGGCTTCCTCAGAACATACTCTTGCCAGCGGCATTCTGCGCCCCTGAGCCTCTTCGGCCGGTCGTTTCTTCTGGTCTAACCGGCCCGATCGTGGCCTGGTACGCTACTGTGGGCCGTGGCGCCGTGTACCCGGCCTTCCTCGACGCTGCCAATGAGACTGGCGTGGCCCTGTTCAGCGTTCAGTCTCCGGCCTGGATTGACCTCCAGGGCAGCATCCTGATATGGGTGTCCGCGGATCTCGGCGGGGAGAGCATCGCCTTCGCCGCCGATCTGGCCCGTTCCGGCAACCCCGCGCCCTGACCTCGCTTCGCGGTTGGGGTGGCACGAGCCGCATCGCCCACGTGCCGATGCGCGAGCGAAGTCCAAGGGGCGCAACAATGTACTCAAAGGCAACGTGCGGCATTGATTGTTTTGTGAGAAACGTGTTGCGGGCGGCTCACGGTTTAGTACTCTACGTCGCAAGGCTTTCCGCCGGTCCGCAGACCGGTTTCGAGCCGGCCGCCCGTGGGATGCACCGGCGCCCGCGGACGGTTCCCCCTGTCCAGGGGAAACGGGGCTAATCCTCGTAACGTCGGGAGTGAGTGGAGGATCGGGCGTATGAAGCCCAGACCGCTAGCATTCGTCGCTATTGTGGCGCTCGTGGCAGCCGCCTGCGGCTCGTCTTCGAGCACCCAGGGGTCCAAGGACGTCAAGATCGGCGTCGATCTCCCGCTCTCGGGCGGCGAGCTCCCGAACGGCGATCCCACGCTCAAGGGCGTTCAACTCGCAATCGATCAGAACCCCGTGCCCGGCTACACGGTCACGGTCAACAAGCAAGACGACGCCGTGAACGGCGTCCACAACCCGAATCAGGGCGCAACCAACATCCAGACGTTGATCGGCGATACCAGCGTCTTCGCCGTAGTCGGTCCGTTCAACTCGAACGTGGCCCAGGCTGAGATTCCAAAGAGCAACTCGGCTGGACTGATCCAGTGCAGCCCTGCCAATACGAACCCCGGCCTTACCAAGGGCACCACCGGGGCCGACCTTCGCAAGGCAAACCCCACGAAGATCGCGTATGTCCGCGTGGCTACCACCGATGACATTCAGGGCCAGGCCGGCGCCGACATCGCCTACAACGTGGCCGGTGCCAAGAGTGCCTACGTCGTCGACGACACCGAGACCTACGGGAAGGGCCTGGCCGATGTCTTCGCCCAGTCCTTCGCCGCCCTCGGCGGCACCGTGGTCGGCCACGATGGCGTCGGCGCGAACCAGCAGTCCGACTTCACGGCTCTGCTCACGGCCGCCAAGGCCAAGACGCCGCAGTACGTTTACTTCGGCGGAGTGACCGCAACCGGTGGCGGGCTCCTGCGCAAGCAGATGGTCGACCTCGGCATGGGCAGCATTCCGTTCGGCGGCGGCGATGGCATCAGCGACGGCTCGGCCGCAACGGCCAGCTCGTTCCTGAACGTGGCCGGCGCGCAGGGCGACGTGAACACCTACATGACCGTCGCCGCTATCCACGATATTCCGAACGCTGCGAAGTTCACCGCGGACTACAAGGCCAAGTACGGCACCGAGCCGGGTGCCTACAGCGCCTCGGGCTACGCCTGCGCACAGATCTACCTGCAGGCCCTGGCCAAGGTTGGCAACGACCGCGAGGCGGTCCGCAACTACGTGACCACCACCGCGAACGTATTCCCCACCGTGCTCGGCAACGTCTCGTTCGATGCGAACGGCGACACGACCCAGCACATCATCAGCTACTACAAGTACGACGACGCCACGAAGGACTGGAAGTACTTCGAGCAGAAGGACTTCACGTCCGGAGTGACGACGACAGCCGCTCCGTAGGCGGCATCAGGAACTCGATTGATAGGGGGCCGGAGCAATATTCGGCCCCCTATTGACAGCGCGAGCAGGCCAGGTCACAGCCCACCGGGAGACACGTGGACGCCGGGATTCTGACCCAACAAACTTTCAACGCCCTGACGATCGGCGCGATGTACGCGTTGATCGCGCTCGGCTACACGATGGTCTACGGCATCATCGAGCTAATCAACTTCGCCCACGGCGACGTCTTCATGGTCGGCTCGTTCGTGACGCTGTGGCTGCTGTCTACGCTGGGGGTCCAGGGAGCGATCAACGACCCGCCCAGGCTCACGATCATGCTCATCGTGATGTTCGCTTTCACGATGACCGTGATGGGCCTCGTCGGCGTCGTCATCGAGCGCTTCGCCTACCGGCCGCTCCGAAATGCTCCCCGCCTGGCACCTTTGATCACCGCCATCGGCGTGAGCTTCATTCTCCAGAACATCATCCAGGTGACCTTCAGCAACTCACCGGTTAACGTGCCGCGGGTGATCGAAGCTCAAGCCGGCGCCACCGTCCAGCTGCCTCAGTTCGCGGTTGCCAACTTCCAGGTCACGGCCTCGCCGGTGACGTTCTCGTACGCCCACATCTTCATCATCGTGCTCGCGGTATCCCTCATGGTTGCCCTGCAGCTGTTCGTGGGGCGGACGCGCCTCGGCCGGGCTATGCGATCCACGGCCATAGATCGCGAGGCGGCGCAGCTGATGGGCGTCGACATCAACACGACGATCGCACTGACGTTCTTCATCGGCTCCGCCCTGGCCGGAGCCGCAGGCGTCGCGTGGGCTCTGAACTACGGCACGACCAAGTTCGACATCGGCTTCCAGGCCGGCCTCAAATCCTTCACGGCGGCGGTTCTGGGCGGCATCGGCAACACCACGGGGGCCGCCCTGGGCGGCTTCCTGATCGCCTTCATAGAGGTATTCAGCTCGCAGCTCGGCTATAGCCGCTGGAGCGAGGCGATCGTGTTCTCGATCCTGATCCTCGTGCTGGTCTTCAGGCCGACCGGCATATTGGGCCAGCGGCTGGCGGAGCGAGCATGAGCCTGCGCAGGTCGGTCTCGTCTCGGACCAAAAACTCCCCCGTGGGCCGCGCATCCGCCCGGCTCCGCGTCGCGATCCGGCCCGTGACGTCCTCCACCGGCCACTACTTCGGCGCCCACCAATCCCTCTCCATCCTGGTGGGAATGGCCGTGGCAACCGCGATCCTTCCGCTGGTGGTCCTCATCCCGCCGCTCAGCGGATTCGGCGGCCAGAACGCTTTCGTGGACGGGTTCGCCTCGGCTGGTGTCTTCGTCCTGCTCGCTGTCGGCCTCAACGTGGTCGTCGGCCTGGCCGGCCTCCTCGATCTCGGGTACGCCGCGTTCTTCGCCATCGGCGCGTACACCTATGCCTATGGGGCGTCCCCTTTCTCCGGCCTCGACGTTCCGTTCTGGCCGATGTTGCTGGTGGGGGCCGCGGTCGCGGCGATCTTCGGCCTGCTGCTCGGCGCCCCGACCTTGCGGCTGCGAGGGGACTATCTGGCCATCGTGACGCTCGGCTTCGGGGAGATCGTGCCGGTCGTGTTCCTCAACGCCGACAAGTACACGAACGGCACCAACGGCATCAGCGCCCTCTACCAGCCCGCACTCCCGGGGATCGGCGACTTCGGCTTCATCAACCCGTGGCCCTACTACGTAACCGTGGCGGCGATCATCGCCGTTGCCATGATGCTGCTGTACCGGCTCGAGGACTCCCGCCTCGGCCGGGCCTGGATGGCCGTCCGCGAAGACGAGCTGGCAGCCGCCAGCATGGGCATCAACACCGTGACCACAAAGCTGCTCGCCTTCGCGATAGGCGCCTCGACCTCCGGCCTGGCAGGCGTCTTCTACGCGTCCAAGCTCGGCCTGGTCAGCCCGAGCCAGTTCGGCTTCACCATCAGCTTCACGGTTCTGGCCATGGTCGTTCTCGGCGGCATGGGCAACATCTGGGGCGTGGCCATCGGCGCCTTCGTCGTCTACGAGATCCAGAGCCAGGGTCTCAAGCAGCTGAACAACTTCGTCGCGAGCTCGGGCATCCCGCCGATACACATCGGCTTCGTCAACGTGGACCTATCGGCCGTCAACTTCCTCGACTACCAGTTCCTCCTGTACGGACTGGCCCTGGTGGGGATGATGCTGCTGAGACCGGAAGGACTCTTCCCGAGTCGCCGCCGCAAGGAGGAACTCCACGACGCGGACGACGCCGGAGCGTCCAACCAGGAGCTCGTGGAAGCATGACCGAACAGATCGCGCCTCCGGTGCTCCGGGCCGTCCGCCTGACCAAGGCCTTCGGCGGCCTGGTGGCGGTGAAGGAGGTCGACTTCGAAGTCAAGGCCGGCTCGATCACCAGCCTCATCGGGCCCAATGGGGCCGGCAAGACGACCCTCTTCAACGTCGTCGCCGGCTTGTCCGACCCGACGGAGGGCTACGTCGAGTTTCTGGGCCAGAAGATGGTGGCCAGCCCCGAGCGGGGCTGGCTGGAGCCGCTCCTGTGGGTTCTTCCGGCCGGGCTGGTTTGGCTGCTGACCTACGGGTTGAGCATCGCGGGCGTTCCGACGGCGGTGATCGAGATCCTGATCCTGGTCGGGTTGGGCCTGCTGATCGCCGCTCTGATCGTTGCCGTCATCCGGCCGGCCTGGTACACAACGTTGCTGGTCGTTTTGGGAGTGTTCAAGAGCGCCCGACCCAACGACATGGTTCAGGCCGGCATCGGCAGGACGTTCCAGAACATCCGTCTCTTCGCCAACATGACAGCCTTGGAGAACGTCCTGGTCGGTATGCACGGCCAGCTCAAGGCAAGCCCGCTGGACGCGGCGCTCCGAACTGGCAAGCAGCGCCGCGAAGAGGTCGTCTCGAGAGAAGAGGCCCAGCGGCTGCTGCAGTACGTGGGCCTTCGCAACCGGGACAACGAGCTGGCCCGCAACCTGCCCTACGGTGATCAACGCCGCCTCGAGATCGCGCGAGCTCTGGCCACCAAGCCCAAGTTGCTGCTGCTCGATGAGCCTACGGCGGGCATGAACCCGTCGGAGACGGCCACGATGATGAAGCTCTTCAGCCGCATCCGGGCCGAGCTGAACCTTCCGATCCTGCTCATAGAGCACGACATGCGAGTGGTCATGGGCATCAGCGACTCGGTCACCGTGCTGGACCACGGCGAGAAGATCTCCGAAGGAACGCCGGACCATGTCAGAGCGGATGCCCGCGTCATCGAGGCCTATCTAGGCAAAGGCGCCATATGAGGCTCATGCGCACGTTCCAGGCGCCGACGGCGCCCGCGGCGAGTTCGCCCACCTCCACGTCTACGGCAACGGCGCTGCTGCAGCTTCACGATGTCGTGGCCTCTTACGGCGCCATCCAGGCCCTGCGTGGAGTTTCACTCGAGGTTCACAAGGGGGAGATCGTGACCATGCTGGGCGGCAACGGCGCCGGCAAGTCGACGATTCTCCGAACCATCAGCGGCCTCATGCACCCGCATTCCGGCAGCGTCGAGTTCGACGGCCACGACATCACCACGGTCCCGGCCCACAAGCTGGTTCGACTCGGCATCGGCCACGCTCCCGAGGGGCGGCGCATCTTCAATCGTCTGACGGTCCTCGAGAACCTCCAGATGGGGGCCTACTCCCGGCATGACAAGGCGGAGATCGAAGCCGACTACGACCGCGTGTTCGGCCTCTTTCCCAGGCTGCAGGAGCGCCACAGCCAGTCGGCAGGCACGCTGTCGGGCGGCGAGCAGCAGATGCTCGCCATCGGCAGGGCGTTGATGGGCCGGCCCAAGCTGCTGCTCCTCGATGAGCCGTCGATGGGCCTCGCCCCGGTCCTGGTGGAGCAGATCTTCCGCATCATTCGCGACATCAACGCCCAGGGCACGACGATCCTGCTGGTCGAGCAAAACGCCCAGATGGCACTCCAGGTTGCCGGCCGCGGCTACATCCTGCAGACGGGCAAGATCGTCCTGGCCGACACGGCAGCCGCGCTGGCCCAGAACGAGCAGGTCAAGATCGTCTACCTGGGCGGCTAGCCGGGCGCCGTCTGCCGCGGGACCGGTCGCGAGCTAGAAGACAGCGGCACCCAGTGGGACATCCGATTCCGGCGTCAGGTAGATCGTCTTGCCCTCCGAGTCTTCGACACCCAAGACGAGCACCTCGGAAACCTCCGGGCCCATCTGCTTGGGGGCGAAGTTCACGACTCCGATCACGAGACGGCCAATGAGGGCTTCGGCAGGATAGTTCCGGTAGGCGCCGCACGACCGCTTGATGCCGACTTCCGGGCCGAAATCGATCGTCAACCTGTAGGTGGGCTTGCGAGTCAGGGCTTCTTCCGCGCTCACTACGCGGCCGACCCTGATGTCCAGCTCATCGAACGAACCGAAGAGCGCGGTCTTCTTCAACCTTGCCTCCCTTAGCTGAGTGCGCGCCTCCGAGTCACGCGGGCGAGACCTTCAAGCCTCGTCTGATCCGGCTCGCTACAAGCTCGCTACAACTTGGTCGTCATCACTGCGACGGCGCGAGCCGTGGGGATGCCGAGTTTCTCGTTGCCCGAGATGGCGACGGACGCCTGCGCCTCGTCGACGGTGATGAGTCGCGTCCAGAGCCGCCAGAGGAGGTCCTGGGCCAGGCGGACTTCGCTCGCGGCCGGCCGTCCATCGTCAGGGATGAGGCGCCAGCGCTCATCGCCGCGCCGAAGCAGCCATCGGCCCCCTGCCGGGCCGTCGACCGCGACTGCGACGCAAGTGTCGAGAGGGGCTGGGATCGACTCGTACGCGAGAGGCAGCGCCCGCATGAACGCGGCAAGAACTGGGTGAAGCCAGCGGCGCCCCAACAACTCGGGCTTACCGAGAGCGCGCCGGATGTGCTGGTGGTGGACCCAGCGTTCGGTGTACTCGCGGGCGATATCGAGCCAGTATGGCGAGGGGCCGGTACCCGTCCATGCGACGGCGACGCCTTCCGCCCCCATGTCGAGTTGGGCGAAGGCAGCGTCGACTCGAGGCCCAGTGAGGGCCAGGAACTCGACGAGCAACGATGGCGGGATTCGTCTGCTCGCACGGACCCAGTCCTCGTTGGACTGTTCGATCAGGTCGGCCAGAGCAAGGAAGTCGAGCTTTCCGGACCGAGCTTCGGGGCTCGCCAGCCGGCCGAGACGACCCATGTCATTGCCGAGCAGATGTAGGGCCACGTCGTGGATGTTCCAGCCGGGGCACACCGTCGGCCGGGTCCAGTCCGAGCTCTTCAGACTGTCGAGGAGCCCCAGGAGCTTGGCCCTTTCCCTCGGCAGAAGCGGACGCACGTCTATTGGGGGCAGATCCCCGGCAACATCCCAACTTCTCACCATGGCGGAGATGATAGGCAGGACTCTTCTCTCGCGACTACCTGGGGCCGCGCCCACCATCGGCGGGAAGGACGCCGGCCCATTACGCTGAGGCCGCCAACGGCAGATCCCGGTGTATGAGCACCGGGCGCCGCCTTTGGGCAAGGAAGGAGACGGGATGTCAGGCGTCGAGATCGAGGCGGCGCTGGATGGAGCGCCCGAATTCGTTGCCACCGCGGTCGAGCATCTGTCGTCCTGTCTTGGGGAGACGCACCCGACTGTCCTTGCCGGTCGCCGGATCATGGCGTCGCTCGACGCGATCCCCGAAGGCGCGGTGCTGGTGACGGAGGAGACGCTGGCCGCGGCGATCCATCGAGCGTGGCCCTACCGCCAGAAGACCGCGTCAGGATTGGCACTCTCTGCGGCCTCGATACTCGCCGCACTGCGGGCCGAGCCCTGACCTTACGCGGCGGAATGACTAAGATTCGCGGCCAGTCGAGGGCGGGATCTCGAGACGAAGGAGGCGGCGAGGCTATGGCGTTCGTCGATCTCAGTCACACGATCGAAGACGGTCTGATCACCTATCCGGGTCTGCCGGCGCCCCGAATCTCGACCTACCTCAGCTTCGAGGCATCGCGGGCGAGCTACGGACCGCAAACCGAGTTCCAGATCGGGCGCATCGATCTGGTCGCGAACACAGGCACCTACGTCGATGCGCCGGCACACAGGTTCGCCGGCGCGCCCGACCTCGCAGATCTGCCGCTCGATCGGCTTGCCGACCTGCCGATTTGCCTGGTGCGGCCGAGCCTTGGCCCGAACGAACGCGCGATCGGACCCGAAGCGTTCGCGGGTCTCGACCTGGCCGGCCGTGCCGTGCTGATCCAGACGGGCTGGGACCGGCACTGGGGCACGGACGCCTATCTGTCGGGGAATCCCTTCCTCACCGGGTCCGCCGCCGAGATGCTCGTGAACGCCGGGGCAGCCCTGGTAGGGATCGACTCGCTCAACGTGGACGACACCGGCGACCCGGCTCGGCCGGCTCACACGGCCATCCTCCGCGCCCACATCCCGCTGGTCGAGCATCTCTGCCGCCTCGACGCCCTGCCGCCGTCCGGTGGCTCCTTCTTTGCGGTGCCGGTCAAGGTTCGAGGCATGGCGACGTTCCCTGTCCGCGCCTTCGCGATCGTTCGGGAGTAGCACGTCAGGATTCCTATACGGCCTGACGCGGGAGTGCAGACGATCGGCCCAAGACCGGCGGCGTAGGCATAGATCTCGACCACTCCAGCATCCGACGGGCCACCCAGCAGGACACGCCATTGACCACGGACCGCGCATAACGTCAGGGCCAGTTAGGCCGGTCCGTATCCGTACCGCCCGAGTGGGTCGAGATGGGGCGCCCACACGTCGCTTGCTACTCGTCGCGGCCCGGCGGCCAGGTCCCCATGACTTGACGGAGGATCGCGAACTCGCCGACGTGGTAGGCGTTGTGGTCGGCGACAAGGCGCACCTCTCGGAGGATGGTGTGCCCCGGAGTGTTTGGGATCGTCCCCAGTAGGTCGGTCGCCGGATCCGCTACGAGTTCGTGGAGCGCCGTACGGTCGGCCTTGAATCCCTCGACCGTCAGTGCGAACTGCTCCGGCGTCGCCGTGGCGTCGCGCTCCGGCCAGTACTCCTCCGGCCAGTTAGGCGCGAGGTACTCGCGGTTCCGGATGTAGTCGAGGATGTCCCGCTGGGCGATCCGGATGTGCTCGAGCAAGTGCCAGGGCGTGTAGGGGACGTTGGGCGGCAGCCGGTTCATGGCGTCGTCCGGGAAGTCCGCCACGGCGGCCTCGAACGGCAAGTGGGCACCGTGCCCGTCGATGAGCGCAAGGAGCTGCTCGCGCAGAATGTCGCTGGTGGCCATCTCGTCCCTCGGTTTGCTCGACTCATCGGTGCGTGGTCTGACGCCCCCATGCTGCCGGCCCGGGACGCGTCCTCCACGCTGGTCGCCGACAATGCTGCGCCATCGATCGCCATTCGTCCCAGCCGCTGTGCAGGAACCTCGGTGTGCCCCACTGCGTGGTCATGGTGCCGCGGTCGGGTGGCCCGGAGTACAGTCCAGTCCGCAGGCGGTGCGGTCCGCTGCGGGAGGTTTCATGGATTTCGTCGAGTTCAAGCGTCTCACTGGCCGAGTTGTCTCGACTCGAAACTCGGAATCGCGCGCCTTTCTCAAGGCGTTTGACGTGGCTCCGGGGATCACCTCCAGGTGGACGGAGCGAAGCTGCGCCAACTGGCGGGTGTGGAGTAGCGCCAACGACGCGCTGCGAGACGCAGTCGCGCAGCTGGAGACCTTTCTCGGCGCGGATAGCCCCCAGGCCAGCTAAGCCCTGCTCCACCTGACCCGCTCGGCCACAATCAACCCATCGTAGGGCTCGTGACATCCCTAGGGCAGGTACAGCTCAGCTGAGGCGAGACCCGAGCCCGAAAGGTGGCTGACACCCTGCTCCGTCTGCCGCCGCGCGCGCCGCTGGATGTAAGGACATCGTCAAGCCCGGTGACAGAACTCGCGTCTACGTCGTGAAGGCTGCCGACAACGTGTGCTACGGACAGGTGTTGGCGGGCGCCGGTTTGCCGGACCAGAGACTGTCGGCACCGAACAGCTGGATCGAAAGCGCCGCGACCTTGTCGTTGAGCAGGCAGTTGGCCGCGTTCACGTTGCTGGTCCCGGTGATCGTGTATGGCGGCCCCAGAACGACCTGAGTGATGTTCGCGCTCGGGACGTCCTGGCCAAGGGCTACATAATCTGCCACCTGGTTCGCCGGGAAGTCAGTCTCGACGCTGGCTCCAAGGGTCTTCAGCAGACTCGGCAGCGCCAGAACCTGGCTCGGTTGGGCCATCTTGTGCAGCAAGGCGACCAGCACCAGTTGCTGACGCGACGACCGTTTCCAGTCGCTGTCGCCCGCGCCGTGGCGAGATCTGATGTACGCGAGGGCGGTCCGGCCGTTGAGATGCTGCGGGCCGGCAGCCAGGGAGAAACCGTATGGGCTGCCGTCGAGCCAGTCGTAGGTTGGGTCGACCACCGCGTATGGGCTGACGATGTCGATCCCGCCGACCTTGTTGATCATGGTGATGAAGCCGCCGATGTCCATGACCGCGTGGTAGTTGATCGTGATGCCGACGAGGTACTGCACTTCTTTGACGAGCGTGGTGTA
>DATEXG010000133.1:0-4738 GCA_035257225.1 Candidatus Limnocylindrales bacterium | reverse complement strand
TGAGGGCTCAGACAGGCAGGCGCGCCCGAGCGCTCCGAAGCCGCTTCCGGAATCCGTGGCGCCGCGGCCCGGCCACAACCAGCGCCACGGACCAGGCCAGCAGCGAAACCATGGCGATCCCGTACACAGGCCAGTAGCTGCCGAATCGGTCGTACAGGATGCCGCCGGAGTTCATGACGATGATCCCGCCGGCCGGGTAGGCGACGGCGATGACTCCGAAGATCGCTCCGAAGTTGTGGCCGCCGAAGACGTCGCTGAAGGCCGCCGAGCGGATCGCGATCGTGGCGCCGATGCCAAAGCCGTATAGCGCGTTGCCGGCGACGGCGAGGGCCAGCAGCGAGCCATTCGAGGCGAAGATGCCGGTCGCACCTACGGCGACCAGCCCGGCGCAGAGCAGGCCGATGTACCGCCGCCCGAATCGATCCGACAGCCCGCCGCCCACCACCTGCCCCGCGACGTACGCGTAGCACTGCAGGGCGAGCAGCGTTGCGGCGAACCCGGCGTCGATTCCCTGCCCGATGGCATGGCGCGAGGACGTCTGGAAGATCCCCTCGTCGATGCAGCCGATCCCCACCGCGCCCACCAGCAGGATCAGGAAGCGGCGAGTTCGCAGAGTCCTGCGAAGGGCGTCGGGACGAGTACGACTGCCCGGCGGGACCTGCTCTTGCGATGCGGCGATCGCGCCCGGGGCTGCTGTCTCGTGCAGGCCCCGGGCCGTCGGGTTCTTCGAAGCGGCGCTACCTTCCGTCATCGCGCCCTTTGCCGCTGCCTTCCCGGACCCACCCGGCACGACAACGGCCGAGCTACTGGTCATGAGCCAGACGAAGGGCAGGGCCACGAGCGAAAGCCCGGCGAAGCCGACTGCCGCGGACCGCCAGCCCAGCTGCGGGATCAGGCCCGCCGCCAGGGGAAGTGCCAGCGCCACTCCGATACCGGGGCCCGCGTACGCCACGCCGAGAGCCAGACCGGTGGCCCCGGCGTACCTGCGCGCGATCACCGTCGTCGTGCCGACGAAGACCAGCTGCAGCCCGAGCGCAAGCAAGGCGCCGTACGCGGCGATGAGAAACGCGACGTCCGTCGCCATGGAGGCCACGGCCCAACCTGCCGCCAACAACAGCGTGCCGGCGAGCAGCAAGGTGCGGTCGGCGAAGACGTCGTAGGCGCGTCCCAGCAACGGCGACGCGAGCGCCGAGACCAGCAGGAACATCGTCCACGGCATCTGCCCGAGCTCGCGCGAGGTGTGGAACGTACTCTCGAACTGGGGCGCGAACAGCGGGAAGCAGTACAGCGGGGCGTAGGCGACCGCCCCCACCACGAACGCCCCCAGAACCGGAACGCTCAGCGCCAGATCACGTCGGGATACTAGGACACCGGGCATGCGCTCATCGTAGGCGCTGCCGTCTCAACGAGGAGTACGAACCAGGACGGCTCGCGACTCCGCTCGAAGAATGGCGGCCCGGCCCCCCGCCGGTTCCGCGTCACTCCTCGGTTTTGGCCTCGCCTTCGGCGGGAGCCTCGGCTTCCGGCTCCTCGCCCTCGACCGCCTCGACGACCGGCTCCTCGACGACGTGCGGCGCGGCGACCTTGGCCACGACCTCGTCCGGGTCTGAGAGCAGGGTCACGTCCGGCGGCAGCGCCACCTCCCGCAGATGGATCGAGGTCTCGAAGTCCACCAGCCCCTCGATCGAGAACTCGAGCGAGTCGGGCAGCTTTTCGGGAAGGGCGCGGAGCTTCACGCGGTCGATGTTGTGGAGCAGCGTGCCGCCAAGGCGGACCACCGCGTACGACTCGCCCGTGGCGTGAAGCGGGATCTCGACCGTGACTTCTTCGCCCTTCTTGAGGGCGAACAGGTCGACATGGAGCAGCTGGCGGTGCCGAGGATCGATCTGGAAGCCGTGGATCAGGACCTGGTGCTTCTCCTTGCCGTCGATCTCCAGCTCGATGATCGTGTTCGAGTGGACCTTCTTGCGCAGGTGGTCGAAGTCGTGCGCATCGAGCGAGACGGAGACGGAGGCGATCCCATGGCCGAAGACCACGGCCGGGATTCGACCGGCCTTGCGCAGGCGGGCAACCGACTTGCCGGTCTCGGGCCGGCTGGTCGCGGTAAGTACTGTCGGGGCTGAGCTCACGTGCGGAAACCTCTCTGCGCGGTCCATCGGGGCGCCGATCGGCTCACGCCAGGCGCTGCGAGGTACGAGCCTACCACGCTCGGGCCGCCCGAGTGGCCGGCTCCGCCTGCCAGGCCCGGCCCGTCAGGCCGGCCGCGAGGCGCGGCACGAGAGCTTGCGGCGCGGTCGCGGGGTGTAGATTCCCGCCGATGGCCGCAACGATCCTGATCGTCGAAGATGAATACGCCGTCGCGCGTGGGATCCAGTACGCCCTCCAGCAGGAGGGTTACCAGGTGGCGGTATGCAGGTCCGGAGAGGAGGGCCTGGAATTCGCGCTGCGTGAGGGACCGGACCTGGTCGTGCTGGACGTTCGACTGCCGGGCCTAGATGGCTTCGAGGTCCTGCGGCGACTGCGGACCAGCGGCTCCAAGGCCCCGGTCTTGATCCTCACCGCCCGCGACGAGGAGATGGACAAGGTCATCGGGCTGGAACTGGGCGCGGACGACTACGTCACCAAGCCCTTTGGGCTGCGCGAGCTGATGAGCCGGATCAAGGCCCTGCTGCGGCGCGCCTACGGCGACCTCGCCGACGCCGGCGGCGGACGCCTGCTGCGCCACGGGGATCTGCTGATCGATCTGGAGCGCCGGCGCGTCCAGCGTGGCGAGCGTCGCATCGCCCTGACCGCGACCGAATTCGAGATCTTGCGCCACCTGGCCAGCCGGCCGGGCCGCGTCTACTCCCGGCGCGAGCTGCTGGAGCTGACCCGCGACTACGAAGCCCTAGATCAGGACGAGAAGACGATCAACGTCCACGTCAGCCACCTGCGCGAGAAGCTGGAGGACGATCCTTCGAGCCCGCGGTTCGTCCTGACGGTCCGCGGCGCGGGGTACGCGTTCGCGGAGCGCTGACATGGCCGCGAGGAAGAGCAAGAAGAAGCCGGACTCGCGCACCGGGGCGCCCCTCACCGCGACGCCGCCCAACCCGGCCGATGGGCCGGGTGATCAGCCAGACGCTCAGCCGGCCGACGCCGCCAGGAGCAGAGCCTTCCGCCGTCCGGACGTGCCGTTCTGGCGAGCCTTGCCCCGGACGTTCCAGGGCCGGCTCTCGCTGGCTTTCGTCATGGTCTTCGTCCTGGCGGTCGGGACCGTGTCGACCCTGACCGTCCTCGTCCTGGACAACGCCCTGCGTCAGCAGGAAGAAACCAACCTGGTAGCCAGGGCCAACGCCATAGCGGCCGTGGTCCGCGTCAAGGCCGAGTCCTCGGCCGCGCTGGACCCGGCCAACGTCACGGTCGTATCCGCCGGCGGCCAGCTGAACGACTACGTCAGAGGCGCCCTTTCCAACCCGACGACGCTCACCGACTACGCCAACAACGTCGCCCAGGCGGATCTCCGCCTCCGCGTCGGCCTGGGCTCCGACACCTCCGGGACGATCGAGTTCTACGCGGCCAACGAGCCTTCCACGTTCAGCGCCTCCCTCACCGCGCAGCCGGGCCGAGGGCAGGCTCGCGACTCGGTCAGCTACACGGAGATCTTCAAGTTCCAGGACCCGATCGGCGTCCAGCCGACCTGGTACCTGGAGGTCAGCCTTTCGGCGCCGTACACGACGCGGAGCAGCACCATCGCCTCCGTCGTCGGCTTCCTGATCGTCACCGCGACGGTGGCTCTGCTGCTTGCCATCGTGGTGTCGTCCTTCCTGGCCCGTCGCTTCACCAGGCCCCTGCGCCGCCTGACCGACGCCGCCCGAGCCCTGGCCGAAGGCGACCTGGCCCGTCGTGTCCCTGCCGAGCGCGCCCAGACCGGAGGCCTCGAGATCCTCGAGCTGTCGCACCAGTTCAACGCGATGGCGGACCAGGTCGAGGAGACGATGGAGGTCATCCGGCGCGATCGCGACATCAGCCGCGAGTTCCTGGCGGACGTCTCTCACGAGCTCCGGACGCCGCTAGCCGCGCTACGAACCTTCAACGAGCTGCTGCAGGAGAAAGCCGGCAACGATCCCGCCGCCAGGACCGAATTCCTGGAGGCGAGCGCCCAACAGATCGAGCGCCTGGACTGGCTTGCCCAGAATCTGCTGGAACTCTCGAAGCTCGACTCCGGGCTGGTACGGCTCGACCTGCGACCGGATGACCTGCGGGCGACGATCCTCTCCGCCGTCGAGCAAGCCCAGGTCTCGGCCCTGCGACGCGGCATCGCTCTCACGACCGACCTGCCCGAGACTCCCCTGGTCACGCGCCACGACCCCCAGCGCCTTGGACAGGTGCTCATCAACCTGATCGGCAACGCCCTCAAGTTCACGCCACGGGGCGGCGCCGTCCAGGTGACCCTCGTTCCGCACCGCCGCGGAGCCCGAATCCAGGTCACCGACACCGGCGTGGGAATCGGTGCCAACGAACTGCCCCACGTCTTCGAGCGTTTCTATCGCGGGTCGCGCGCCAACGAAGCACGCAGCAGCGGAAGCGGCCTGGGCCTGGCGATCGTTCGCTCGATCGTGGAGATGCACAACGGCAGGGTCATGGTCGAGAGCCGCGTCGGGTCGGGATCCACGTTCACGGTGACGCTTCCGGCCGATCCCCGCACGGCCGCCGAGAGCGCGGCAAGCGGCCCGGCGGCTCCGGCATCAACCACAGCCGC
>DATEXG010000132.1:0-6444 GCA_035257225.1 Candidatus Limnocylindrales bacterium | reverse complement strand
GGCGGCCTAGTCCATCTTCCGAGAGGCATCGATGACCGCCCGAATGGACAGCCTGAGAGACGACGCAGGAAAGACCCCAGTCGACCTGGCTCGTCGGCGGTTCGCCGACGGAGACCTGGTCTTCCGGATCGCCGCGACAGTCACGGCCGCCGTGGTGCTCGCACTGATCGCCCTGATGGTGGCGCAGATCATCCAAACGGCCTGGCCGGCTTTCGCACGCTTTGGAATAGTGGGCTTTGTCACAGGCCAACGGTGGTCGCCGGCCTTCACGATCTACGGCGCTTGGCCGTTCATCTTCGGAACGATCGTGACCAGCGCCATTGCCCTGGTCATAGCCGTCCCAATCGCAGTCCTCATCGCGTTGCTGGTGACGGAGTTCCTGCCGCCTCGGATCGGCCAGCCCTTGGCCATCGTCGTGGACCTGCTGGCGGCGATCCCCTCGGTTGTATGGGGCCTCTGGGGACTGTTGGTCCTGGTGCCGTTCATCCGGCCGATCGAGCACAACCTCGCAACCGGGCCGGGCACGGTCATCCCATTCATGGGGCCGCCAACTCCGGGACCAAGCTACTTCGTAGCGGGCTTGATAGTCGCGCTGATGATCATCCCGATCGTGGCCGCCGTAACACGCGAGGTCTTCGCCACGACGCCGCGCCTCCAGCGCGAGGCGATCCTCGCCCTTGGAGGGACGCGATGGGACGTCATTCGGCAGGTCGTGCTACCGATTGGCCGGACTGGGCTGATGGCGGCGGTCCTCCTCGGCCTCGGCCGAGCCATCGGCGAGACGATCGCGGTGACGATGGTGATCGGAAATTCCCCACACGTCGGCGGCTCGATCTTCTCGCCCGGCTTCACGCTTGCGAGCGTGATCGCGAACGAGTTCAACGAAGCAACTGAGCAACTCCACCCGGAGGCACTCATCGCCTTGGGTGTCGTACTTCTTGCGATGGCGGTTGCGGTCAACGGCGCCGGCCTCATGGTCCGTCGACGCTTCGAAAAGAGCGCCAGCCGTGGCCGCTGAGTTCACGACGCTGCTCAAGCCGACCAGTCGCACTCGCGAACTCAAGGCGAACCTCGTGGTCGTGCTGGCGGTCGTGGCAACCGTCACCGCTCTGATCCCCTTGGCCGCAGTGATGTTCTACGTCATCTCAAATGGCGCAGGCGTGCTGAGTCTCGACTTCTTCACGCAGGACCCGCCCGGCGATCTCAGCGCCGCCGGTGGCGGGATACGCAACGCAATCGCTGGCACGCTTGAGATGACCGCCCTGGCCACGGTTATCGCCGCTCCGGCGGGCATCCTGATCGCCATCTTCGACACCGAGATCGGTGGCCGTGCAGCCGCAGCGACCAGATTCCTTGTCGACGTCATGGCCGCCCTGCCATCCATCGTGATCGGAATCTTCGTCTACACGTTGGTCGTCGTGGCTCAGGGCCACTTCTCAGGCTTTGCCGGCTCGGTGGCGCTAGCGGCGATCATGCTTCCGGTGATCGTCATCTCCACCGAAGAGATGCTCCGCCTGATCCCCAGGCCCATCAGCGAGGGTGCACGGGCACTTGGTCTGAAGAGGTGGCGGACCTACGTGTCCGTCTTCATCCCGACGGCTTTGTCGGGAATCTTCACGGGCCTTCTGCTGGCCGTGTCCAGGGCGGTCGGCGAGACGGCCCCACTCCTGTTCACATCGCTCGGCAACAACTTCTTCACCACCGACATGAATGAGCCTATGCAGGGCATGCCTCTCCTTATCTATCGCAATGCCCTCAACTCGGCCTTTCCCGCGGCTCGTGATAGAGCGATGGGGGCTGCCCTCACTCTGGTGTTGATGGTCCTGGCGTTCAACCTGCTGGGCCGGTGGCTGGTTGCGCGGCGAAAAGCTGGCAGAAATGCCAGCCACTGAAGGTGAGCAAGCGATGGAAGAGGTAACCATGGTCACCGCGACTGACACCAGGCACGCCCCGACTCCCACCGTGGAGGCCGCGGGATCGGACCACGTTCTCCCGGCTGAAGCCGTCGTCATGCGACTGCGCAACGTCGATGCCTTCTACGGCTCCAGGCGAGTCGTTCGCGACATCTCACTCGACATCGCCCGCAACTCGATCACAGCCATCATCGGACCATCCGGAAGCGGCAAATCCACGCTCCTGCGTTGCATGAATCGGATGCACGAAGTCGTGCCCCATGCGCGCGCGACCGGGCTCATTGCCTATCGCGGCGTGGATCTGTACGACAAGCGGATAGATCCCGCGGCGGTCCGCCGTTCCATCGGCATGGTCTTCCAGCAGCCAAACCCGTTCCCGACCATGTCGATCTTCGACAACGTCGCGGCCCCCGCGCGCTTCAACGGTCTGGTCCACGGCAGGCATGCCGCCGCAGATCTCGTCGAGCGATCGCTTCAACGCGCCGCACTCTGGGACGAGGTCAAGGACAAGCTGCACCAGAGCGGGTCCTCGCTCTCCGGCGGACAGCAGCAGCGACTGTGCATCGCCCGCGCGTTGGCCATGGCCCCAGATGTGCTCTTGATGGATGAGCCGTGTTCCGCGCTCGACCCAATCGCCACGCTTCAGATCGAGCAGCTCATGTCCGATCTGCGGGCCGCCTACACCATCGTCATCGTGACCCACAACATGCAGCAGGCATCAAGGGTGAGTGATAGAACTGCGTTCCTGACCATGGCCGAAGACCGAGCCGGATACCTCGTGGAAGAGGGCCCTACAGGCCGCATCTTCACTCAGCCTCGCGAGCAACTGACAGAGGACTACATCTCAGGGCGATTCGGATGAACGCATATGGAGGCAAGGAGTCCACGATGCAGTCCCTGGAACAAGCCGCCGGCAAGCCGTCCGTCGAACCAACCGCCGCCGGATCCGACGCGGTCGCCGAGGCTGTGACCGAGGCCGAGCGCCATTCGACGCACATCCGAGAGAGCCTCGATGCCGAGATGCGAGACGTCAAGGAGGGCGTATTGCGCATGGGCAGCCTCGTAGAGGAGCAGATCCTGGCTGCGCACGACGCAATCATGAATCGGGATGCGGTCCTGGCGGCGGCCGTTATCGCCTCGGACGGGCGGATCAACGAGGTCCAGAAGGACGTTACCGGGGTCGTAGCGTTGACCATCGCGACCCAGGCCCCAGTGGCCCGGGACCTTCGCTTCTTGCTAGCCCTGGACCGGGTCACGTACGAGCTCGAGCGCATCGGCGACCACGCCGGGTCCGTTGCGAAGCAGGCCCGCAAGCTCGCGGGGGTTGTGAGCATGGTGACCTACGACGAGCTGACGCCGATGGCCACTCTGGCCGCGCAGCAGGTCCGGGACGTCGTGCTGGCCCTCATCGACATCGACGAGAACAAGGCCCGAGAAGTCGCCTCCCGCGACGACCAAATTGACCGCCTCTACCATCAGGTCTTCGACGATGTCCTGGCGGAGATGCGGACCGATCCGGCCAAGGTGGACCCCGGCACACGGATCCTATTCGCCGCCCACTACCTCGAGCGCATCGGCGACCGTGTCACCAACATCGCCGAGGACGTGGTCTTCCTGGCGACGGGCGAGGTCGAGGACCTGAACCCTTAGGCCAATCCTCCACGGAATGGCAAGCTGGGCGGCGGATCCGGTCGGAGCCTCAAGTCCTCTCGCCCCGACCACTTACCGGTATCCGAAGCTCGGCCGGCAGCACCGCCGCCAATCCATCGCGTTCACAAGCGCTACCCAGTAGGCAATCGCTCTGGCTCGGACATGGACTGGTCGTGGGCCGTCGGGGAACAACCGGAGGGTCCTGCCCCAGTAGTACTTATGAGCTAGTTGCCTCTGAGCAACATAGCTCTACAAGTAGATGGGATGGGCTATTCGACCAACTCCCGCCATGAACCGGGCGTCTGGCATCGCGTGAGAACGCGGTTGCACGGGCTGGACGCGGGCCGTGCCCGACTGCTCGGCCTCTTGGCCGTCACGTGTGGGCTGGCCACAGGTTTGCTGTCGCTCGCGGAATTCGTCGCCGCACCGGCCGCGAATCTGCCCGGGCTCCTGGCTATCACGGTCTCCTGCGGCGCCACATTGATGGCTGCGGCGCTCCTGCTGCGCCTGGGCAGGTTGTCGTACGCGCTCAACATCGCCGGTGTCGCCCTGATGATGATGGGGATGGCGGCCGGCCCTCTCATGCCCGATGGCCTGGCCGCGGCGGCCATTCTGCCGCTGGCCGGCGCGGTGCTGACCCTGCCCGAGCAGCGTGGCAGGCCGCTGGCGGGCATGTTCATCCTGGCCTTTGTCGCGGGCATCGCCGGCGAGTCGGCCGCGTATCTGTACGGCGGGACGGCCGAAGTGGTCGGCTCGGCTCACTGGTCGCTGTCGCTCATCCAAACTGGAGTCATGCTGGCCTTCGTCTATGGTCTGGTGTGGTGGGCCGGCGATCGCGGCTGGTCGGCGACCACACGCGCGCAGCACGCCATGGAGAGCCAGCGCCAGCTGCTGCAGGTCAATGAGCGGCTGCTCTCGACACTCGATCCACAAGGTGTCCTCGACCTCATCGCGGACTCGCTCAAGCCGGTCCTGGCCTATGACAACCTCGCCATCTACCGGGTCGATCGTGCGGCGGGGGTAATGAGGCCGATGATGGTGCGCGACCGTTTCGAACAGCTGATCATGGGCACGACGTTTCCGCTCGACAGTGGGGTCACGGGGTGGGTCATCGAGCACGGCGAAGCCCAGTGCGTGAACGACGTCCAACTCGACGAACGTGCCGCCATGATCCCCGGCACTCCCGACGAGCCGGAGTCCTTGATCGTGCTCCCGCTCTGGGCTCGCGGCGAGGTCGTCGGCACGCTCAACCTGGGCCGGATGGGTAAGGCCGAGGCGCATTTCGGCGCCGCCGAGTTCGAACTCGCGCGGCTCTTCGCGGGTCAGGCATCGATTGCCATCCAGAATGCCGAGACCCATCGCGCCGTGTGGAACCGGGCCCAGACTGACTCCCTGACTGGCTTGCACAACCGGGGCGCCCTCGACGCCCGCCTCGCTGCTCTGGTCGAGACGACGCCTCAGTCCTGCGCCCTGATCATGGTCGATCTGGACGGCTTCAAGAGCTACAACGATCGGCACGGCCACCCGGCCGGCGATAAGGTCCTGCAGGCCGTTGGACGAGCCATTGACTCTTCGCTCCGAGAGCGTGATCTCAGCTTCCGGTATGGCGGCGACGAGTTCGTGATCCTGCTCCCACGGACCGGTGTCAAACAGGCGGCCCAGATCGCCGACCGCGTTCGGCACGCGATCAAGGAACACCCGATCGTGGCCGGGACCCTCACTGCGAGTGCGGGCGTGGCCTGTCATCCCGTCCACGCGGCGGACGCATCCGCTCTCATCTCCGTGGCTGACGCAGCCCTGTATCGCGCCAAGGCCAGTGGCGGGGACTACACCGAGGTCTGCGGACGTCGGCCGACAAAACCGCGGCGTACGCGACCTGCCCTACGAACCGAAGCGGACCTCGAGCCACAACTGACCAGCGGCAAAGACGCGAGATTGCCCGCCACGGGTCGGGTTAATCCGGCTCGACCGCACGAGCTTCGCTACGTTGGAAATCGACCCCCCGTCACAAGTTAGCTGAGGAACGTTCACCGTGGGTCAAGGCAAGCCGAAGGCCATATCCGAAGAAGGCCCAGCGCTGATCCAGTTCGGCTGCGAGCGGTGCAAGACGCGCTTCGTGCTGCGGCCGTCGAGCCGGAAGCTCGGCCTCGGGGGAAAGCTCCGAGCTTTCTCGATGGGAGCTGGGCGCACGGTCCGCTTCCACGAGGGCCTTGGCTCCGGCTACGACACCGCCCGAAGGCAGCTTCTTGGCAAGATGGACGACGAAGCGTACAAGTCGTTCGTCGAGAGCTTCCATTTCTGCCACGAATGCCGCCAGTTCGTCTGCGACGAGTGCTGGAGCGCCTCGCCCCGCAACTGCCTGACCTGCGTCGCCACGTCGATGGCCGGCGGAGTCCGACCGCCACTGCCCTTCGCGCCGATCGGACCGGAGATCCAGCGACCGGTCGTTTCAGCGGCGATACTTCGACCGGACCGCCCCCGCCGAGACGCGGCCCTGCCGGTGTTGGCCGCAGCCGTGGTTCTGCTGGCCTTCGAAGGCGGCTTCCTGCTGGCCGCCATTTGGGGCGGGCCAGCCGCCCTCCCGGCGGTTGCCTACGGGCCGTCGCCGGCACTGTCGCCCGCCGCCACGCAGTATCAGGCCGAGCCGTCCCCCTCGGGAGCGTCGACTCTCCTTGGCGAAGGCCCGGTGGGCGGTTCGGCCGGAGGCCCGGTCGCTGTTGGCACGCCGACCTTGAAGCCCGCCCCCCAGCCAACGAGGGCGCCAAACTCGACGCTGCCGCCGACTCCATCGCCGACCTTCAGCCTCGGCCCGACCCCCACCCTCAGCCCGGGCCCGACCCCGACTCCGTCACCCACAGCCGCGCCGACCCCGTCACCCACA
>DATEXG010000131.1:0-12461 GCA_035257225.1 Candidatus Limnocylindrales bacterium | reverse complement strand
CGGGGGCCCCATCACCGTGCCCGTCGGCCAGGTAACTCTCGGCCGGGTCTTCAACGTCCTGGGCGAGCCCATCGACGAGAAGGGACCCGTGGGCGAGTCCCAGCGGCTGCCTATTCATCGACCGGCTCCCGCGTTCGACGAGCAGACAACGGAGACCGAGATCTTCGAAACCGGCATCAAGATCATCGACCTTGTCTGCCCGTTCGCAAAGGGCGGCAAGATCGGCGTCTTCGGTGGGGCGGGCGTCGGGAAGACGGTCATCATCCAGGAACTCATTCGCAACGTCGCCTCCGAACACGAGGGCTACTCCGTCTTCGCGGGCGTGGGCGAGCGGTCGCGCGAGGGCAACGACCTGATCCGTGAGATGACCGAGTCGAAGGTCATCGAGAAGACCGCGTTCGTCTTTGGCCAGATGAACGAGCCGCCGGGCGCGCGCCAGCGGGTCGGTTTGACTGCGTTGACCATGGCCGAGTACTTCCGCGACGAGGAGGGCCGCGACATCCTCCTCTTCATCGACAACATCTTCCGCTTCACCCAGGCCGGCTCGGAGGTCTCGGCGCTGCTCGGCCGAATGCCCTCGGCGGTGGGCTACCAACCCAACCTGGCCACGGAGATGGCAGCCCTGCAGGAGCGCATCACCTCAACCAAGAAGGGCTCGATCACGTCGCTGCAGGCGGTCTACGTACCGGCGGACGACTACACCGATCCGGCCCCCGCGACCACCTTCGGCCATCTCGACTCGACGATTCGCCTCGAGCGGGCCATCGCCGAGCTGGGCATCTACCCGGCGGTCGATCCGCTCACGTCCACCTCCCGGGTGCTCGATCCGCTGGTCGTTGGCCAGGAGCACTACGACACGGCCCGCGAAGTCCAACGCGTCCTGCAGCGTTACCGCGACCTGCAGGACATCATTGCCATTTTGGGGATCGACGAACTCTCGGAGGAGGACAAGGCTACGGTCGCGCGGGCTCGGCGCCTGCAGATCTTCAGCAGCCAGCCGTTCCATGTGGGCGAGGTCTTCACCGGCCGGCCCGGGGTCTACGTGCCGGTCCGAGATACGGTCGCCTCGTTCAAGGAGATCCTGGAGGGCAAGGTGGACGACCTTCCAGAGCAGGCCTTCTTCCTGGCGGGTACCCTGGAAGACGTGCGCGCCAACGCGGCGAAGATGGCGGAATGACCTCCCCTCGGGCGCCGTTGACGACCCGGCGGTCGGTACGGCGTGGCGCGGCGCTTGCTCGCCGTCGACGGTGGCCGAGCACGGGCGCGTGGCCGCGCCGGGAGCTGCCTCCGCCGGCGGAGCACTCAGCCACCGCTTCAGTGCGGAGCGACGGCGGACAGCGACAAGGCGCCGCAGATCGCATGAGTGAGGAATAGCGATGACCCTGCATCTGGAGATCGTCACTCCGGAGCGGCTCGCCTTCGAGGGCGACGTCGACGAGGTCATCGTGCCCGGCAGCGAGGGCGAGATGGGGATCCTGCCTCATCACGCGCCCCTGATCTCCCTGCTCGGCCAGGGCGTGCTGCGTCTGAAGCGAAGTGGGCAGGAGGAGGTCTTCGCGATCTTCGGCGGTTTCCTGCAGGTTCGGCCGGATCGCGTCGTGGTGCTGGCCGAGACGGCGGACATGGCATCGGAGATAGACCTGGAGCGCGCCGAGCATGCCCGAGCCGACGCCCAGGCCGTCCTCGAGGGGGATTACGTGGAGCCGGCCGATCTCGCCGCCGCCCGGAGCGCGCTGCAGCGGGCGTTGGTTCGCATCCGAGTGGCCGAGCGGGGGCCTCGAGGAATGGCCCGGAGCGAGCGCGACGCGATGCGGCGGGCCACTCCGGTTCCCAACGAAGAGCCGTCGGACAAGTAGCGGATGGCTGACGCTCGCCCGTTCCACTGGGAGTTCAACCCGGAGCCCGTCGACCGCGAGATCCTGCGGATCGAGGGCGGCCACCGTTTGGAGGGATCCGTCGCGATCAGCGGGGCGAAGAACGCCGCCCTGAAGCTCATGGCCGCGGCAACCCTGACCGGCGAGCGCTGCCGCTTCACCAACGTTCCGGAGATCGAAGATGTCCGCGTTCTCGCGGAGGTCCTGGGCGACATCGGCGTGGCCGTGGATCATCCCGCGCCGAACGTCTACGAGGTTGCCTCCGGCGACGCCGAGTGGCTCTTCGTGCCGCTCGAAGCCGCGGCCAAGATGCGGGCGAGCTTCATCTTGCTCGGGCCGCTGCTGACACGATTTGGGCGGGTGATCATCAGCAACCCCGGCGGTGACCGCATCGGCCGGCGGCCGGTGAACCTGCACGTGGACGCGATGCGGGCTCTCGGAGCGGAGATCGAGTACCGCAACGGCTATTACTTCGCCAAGGCCCCGGGCCGACTCCGGGGCGGCCAGATCACGTTCCCCCAGATCACCGTGATGGGCACGGAGAACGCGATGCTCGCGGCGGTCCTGGCCGACGGCCACACCGTCATCGAGCCTGCCGCACGGGAGCCCGAGGTCGACGACCTCATCGCCTTCCTGCAGAAGATGGGCGCGCAGGTCGAGCGCACGGCCCCGCACCGGATCGAGATAGAAGGCCGCCGACGCCTGCGCGGTGCCGATCATTCGGTCGTGCCCGATCGGATCGAGGCCGGAACCTTCATCGTCGCCGCCGGGGTGACGCACAGTCGCATCACCCTTCGGGGCGCCGAGTTCGACCATCTGGGCGCCTTCCTTGGCGTCATGGCGGATATCGGCGTCTCGGTGAGCTGTACCGCCGACAAGATCGAGGTCGACGCCACTTCGGCCGACCTCAAGCCGTTGCGGTGTCGCGACGTCGAGACCCAGCCCTATCCGGGCCTCGCCACGGACCTCCAGCCACCCACCTGTGTCCTGTTGACGCAGGCGGATGGCATGAGCCACATCCACGAGACCGTCTTCGAGGACCGGTTGGAGTGGCTTGGCGAGCTGCGCCGCATGGGCGCCAACGTCGAGATAGCGGACCAGCACCACGCCGTCATCAACGGCCCCACTCCGCTCCACGGCGCGGAGGTCGAGATCGGCGATCTTCGGGCCGGTGCGTCGCTTATCCTTGCCGCCCTTGCCGCCAGCGGCGTGACGACAATTCGGGGAGCGCACCACGTCCAGCGCGGCTATGAGAAGATCGACGCGAAATTCATGGAACTCGGGGCCAGTATCGAACGGATTTCGGAAGGGACGTAGCACGTCGGCATGAAGATCGGAATCGACCTGGGCACGGCCAACATCATCGTCTACGTGAAGGGCCACGGAATCGTCATGCAGGAGCCCTCGGTAGTCGCCGTCGACGACCAGAACCACATCGTGGCGGTCGGCGAAGAGGCTCGAGAGATGATCGGCCGCACACCCGGCAACATCCAGGCCATTCGGCCGATGCGGGACGGCGTCATCGCCGACTACGTCATCACCGAGGCGCTCCTGGACCACTTCATCCACCGTGTCCAGCAGGGGCGGCGCTTCGGCTGGGGCAAGCCCGAAGTCATGATCAGCGTTCCCGCGGGCGTGACCAGCGTCGAGAAGCGTGCCGTTCGCGATGCGGCCCTCAAGGCCGGCGCGGCGGAGGCGTACCTGATCGAGGAGCCGCTGGCGGCGGCGATCGGTGCCAACGTGCCGATCAGCGGCCCATCGGGATCGATGGTCATCGACATCGGCGGCGGGACCAGCGAGATCGCCGTCATCTCGTTGGGCGCGATCGTCGTGTCCACCAGCCTCCGCGTCGGCGGCAACAAGATGGACGAGGCGATCGCCAGCTACGTCCGCAAGAAGTACAACCTCATGATCGGCGACCGAACCGCCGAAGACGTCAAGATCCAGATCGGGACGGCCTTGCCCCTCGAGCGTGACCTCACGATGGATGTCCGGGGCCGCGACCTCATCGCCGGCCTGCCGCGGACCATCCCGATGGACAGCACGGAAGTCATGGAGGCCTTGGAGCCCCCACTCCAGCAGATCATCGGCGCCGTCCGGCTCGTCCTCGAGCAGACGCCTCCCGAGCTCTCCAGCGACATCATCGACAAGGGCATGGTCATGTCCGGTGGGGGCTCGCTACTGCGCAACGTCGACAAGCTGCTCACTCAGGTGACCGGCGTACCCTGCCACGTCGCCGACAACGCGTTGCATTGCGTCGCGCTGGGAACCGGCGTAGCGCTCGAGCACTTCGAGTTCTTCAAGAAGTACCTCGGCTCGCAGGCCTGATGGCCGCGCCCGTGCCCGACTCGACCCAGGAAGGCGTGCGCGCGTTTATCGACCTGCACTGCCACACCAGTGCCAGCTTCGACTCGCTCGCGACCTTGGGCGCAGTCGTGCGCGCGGCGGCATCCCGGGGCCTGACCCACCTGGCCGTCACCGACCACGATCGGATCGACGCCGCCCTCCGAGCTCAGGACGTGGCGCCGCCCGGGCTGACGATCATCGTCGGCGAGGAGGTCAACACGGCCGACGGCGACCTGATCGCCATCTTCCTGCGCGAGCTGGTGCCGCCGGGACTGTCGGCCGCCGAGACGATCGCCGCGGTTCGCGAGCAGGGCGGGCTCGTGGGGATCCCGCATCCCTTCGACCGGCTCCGAGGCTTCGGCCGCAAGAGCGGCACCCAGATCGAGTCGATCGCCCGCCTCGTGGATTGGATCGAGGCCTACAACGCCCGCGTGATCGGCGGATCCGCAAACGAGCGAGCTGCGAGCTTCGCGCAGGAGTACGGTTTGCCGGGCCTGGCCGCCTCGGACTCGCACACGGTGGTCGAGGTCGGTGTCTCCTACAACAGGGTCCTCGGGGATCCGGGCACGCCCGAGGGGTTGCTTGCCGCCATCGAGGATGTCGACATGCATCCCGCCCGAGCCACCTTTTACGTGAGAGCGTGGACGCCGCTGGCCAAGATCATCCAATCCATGCGGGGGAACGGCCGTCGCCGGGCGCTTGCCACCGGGAGGGACTCCCGATGACCGACCCGCCGGAACACCACCTCCACCCGATCGGCGATTCGCTCGGCCAGGAGGCCGATGCGCTCATCAATCCGGATGTGCCCGTCGAGGTCCCTCAGGCCGAGCAGATGTCGCTCATCCGACGGCTCCGTCAGCCCAAGACGATCCTCTCGATCGCGGTCCCGCTGGCGATCATCGTGGTCGCGATCCTCTTCAACAGAGACAAGCTCGCCGAAGTCCCCAAGGATGTCAGCCAGGCGAACCTGTGGCTCATCGCGCTGGGCTTCGCCGTCTACTACCTTGGGTTTCCGTTGCGCGGTCATCGATGGACTGTGCTACTCAGGGGGGCGGGGTACCGGATCTCTACGAAAGACGGGACGGAGATCCTGTTCCTCTCATGGCTCGTGAACTGCGTCGTTCCCGCGAAGCTGGGCGACGTATACCGAGCCTACCTGCTCAAGCTCAACAGCTCCGTTTCGCTGACCAAGACCCTTGGGACGGTCTTCATCGAGCGGATTCTGGATCTGTTCGCGATCGCCATCCTCGGCCTTGCCGCCGGCTATATCCACTTCCGAGACGGATTGCCGCGCGACGTCCAGATCATCTTCGCGTTCGGCGTGGCCCTGGTGGTTCTGCTGGCACTGGCGCTGATCGGCATGCGCAACTTCGGCCGGCGCCTCGTGGAGGCGCTCCCGTTGCCCCACCGCGCGGAGGAGCTCTACTATCGATTCGAGGAGGGGGTCTTCCAGTCCGTCGGGCTTCGCGGCCTACCGTGGCTCGGAGTCCTGACCGTGCTCATCTGGGTGACCGAAGGGCTTCGACTCTACTTCGTCATCCAGGCCTTCGGCTTCCAGAACCTCCACCTGGGCCTCAGCGGCACGATGTTCGTGGCGCTGTGCGGCTCACTGTTAACGGCGGTGCCACTGACCCCTGGCGGCCTTGGCTTCGTGGAGGCCGGTGGGGTTGGACTTCTTACCACGGTCTTCGGCTTGCCGTTCCCGCAGGCGTCGGCCATCATCCTGGTCGACCGCGCCATCAGCGTCTTTTCCATCGTGGTGCTGGGTTCGATCGCCTACGTCATTTCGTCCAAACCGCGCGGTAGCGGGATCAAGGTCGAGGAAGTCGCGAGCGGGCCCAACTCGACCGGCTGAGGCCCGCGAGCGGAGCCAGCTCCCGGCGTTCCGGACGACCGCCAGACGCAACCTTGCGGCGACCTTGCCAGTCTCCCCCGACAGTCGCCGCCCGTCCGGTACCAAAAGGTCATTAACCCTTTGGAGGTTCCCTCCGATAGTTCCACTATCGGGGCAGAATGCGCCGAACCGGGGAGCCCACGTCGCGCATGGCCGGACAGACTGGACGAGCTTTCAACGAGTGGCTGAAGGCCCAACTCAAAGCGAAGAAGATGTCGCAGCGCCAGCTGGCGCAGCAATCTGGCGTGGACCACTCCACCATCTCTCGACTCATCCACGGCGATCGCATGCCGTCGCTGGGCACGGCCACGAAGTTGGCCCGCGGCCTGCGCGAGATCCGCGACGACTCCGACGCGCCGCAGTACCTGAGCACGGTAGCTTCGGGCACGGCCAACCCGACGGCCCGCGTCGAATACGCCCTGCGCGCCGACGACGTTCTTTCCGAACCTCAGGTCCGCCAGGTCATGGAGTACTACCTCGCCGTTCGAATGCGTCGCTTCGCGCGGGGGTACACGAGCATCAGGCCGAGCGATCGGCCGATTGAGCCGCGCCGCCTGCTCGACGATCGCCGTGACTCGCCGGTGTTGTCGGCTGCGCTGGCTGGCCGCGCGGTGCGGCCCATGCTCCATCCTCTGCCCCCTCGCGTCCGGACGGGTCGCGAGGCGGGCTGACCACACGTCGCAGCCGGGCCCGCCCAATCCTTACGGCGCGCGCCGATAGACGGTGAGCAAGCGGTCGGGAGCTGCGGCGAATCGGTCCACGAAGACCAGATTGCGACCGGCGGGGTTGCCTGTCCGCCACGCTTCCTCGGCGGGCCCGCCACAGCCCGAGAGCCAGAACGTATCGCACAGGATGACCACGATCGCGGCGTGCTCGGGTGCGACGAGGGTCACGCCATCTCGGGCGAGAGGATAGGCGTAAGCGTCGCCCCCTTTGGGTGCGAAGAGCGGCACCAGCGCCACGGCCGAGCTTCCGGCGTCGCGCTCGACCCGTGTCGCCGCCGCCTGCGCCGCCGGCCAGCCGCCGTCCGGGGAGGTTAGGGGCGGCCAACGGTCAACGTTCCATGCCACCAGGGCCACGATGGCCACGACCGCCGCCGCGCGCCGCGCCGCAGTCACGTCTCGTAGGGGCAGTGACCTCCACAATCCGCCCAGCACGAGGCCTGCGGCCACGAACACGAGGGGATCCGCGACGATGTGGTACTGCTCTGTGGGCAGCCCCTGGACCTCCGAGACGGCGTGAACCCCCAGTCCCAGGGCCAGGATGATCAGCAGCAGGCCGCCGCCGACGAGTCGGGTGCCGAGGCGCTCGATCGCCTCGGGTGCTCCGGTCCGATCCTCGGAGATGGCCGAGCCGGCCGCACCACTGCCGCCGCGAGCCACCTCGTGGTCTGGACCTGCCGTCGCGACCGCGCCGCCGGCCGTCTTCTGCTCCGCTGTCGCTCCGAGCCGCCACAACAGCCCCACGGCCAGGCCCGCGGCTACGACCAAGGCAATCGGGAAGGCCGGCACGAAATCGATCAGCGGCCATCGCGTCAGGGGCCACGCCAGTATTCGAACGGCGCTGAAGAGCACCTGCGTGATGGGATCGTGGACCGCAGTCGAGGTCGGGCTCGTGAAGTAGGCCAGGATCCCGCGCGTATCGGAGAAGTCGTGGCCGATCTCAGAGACGATCATCGGGAGGAAGGTCGCGAAGAAGAGAACGGCGCTGGCCAGGCCCCACCGAACGATGGACCGACGTCGGACTGCGGGCCCCCGCCTCAGGTCGAGCGCATAGGCTGCCGCCATTGGCAGCAGGATCACCGCCGCGGCGATGTGCGACTGGGCGGCAACGGCCGATCCGATCGCAGCCAGGATCCACCACTGCGCCTTCTGCGTTCGCACGGCCTGCCACGCCCCAAGGTAGGCAAGGGCCGCACCTGGTTCCACCGGCGTCGGATTCCAGATGAACGTCGAATAGCCGATGAGGCTGGCCGACACGGCCGCCAGGAGCGCGGCGGCCAGACCGGCCGGCGTACCCGCGATCGATCGGGCGATCCACCAGACGGCGAGTACCACCAGCAGACCAAGAAGAGCGTTCTCGCCGACGACCCACGTTGGATCGCCGTTGCCCAACCAGGCTGCGGGCAGGATGAGGTCGCGGGATAGGGCGCCGTGGTGGAAGTTCCCCAATGACGAGACAGGACCGAAGGTCGGCAGGCGTCCCGTGGCGATCGCGTCTCTCAGGGCCAGCATCTCCGTGCCCTGGTCGGAGTCCCAGCCTCCACGGACCGGTAGATTCACGAATCGAAAGGCCGCGGCCGCCGCCACGATTCCGGCCACGCAAGCGAGCTCGCGGCCGCCGACGCCGAGACGGGCCGTGAGGCGGCCGGCGATGGTGCTCATGCCGGTAGCTCGCCGGCCGGACCTGGGGTGAGCGGCTTGTGGGCCGCCAGGTCGCCCAACCTGGCCACGTTGACCGCGTCGTAGCCATTCTCGGCGTCGGGCGTTTCGAGGTAGTAAGCCACGTGGCTCAGCGCGGGATGACACAGGAAATGGGCCAGCCCCAGTCGACCGATCTGGCCTTCGCCGAGGTGGGCGTGGTGATCGCGGCGCGATCCGAGGTCGGAGCGCGAGTCGTTCATGTGGATCATGACGAGTCGGTCCAGGCCTATCGTTCGATCGGTGTCCTCGAGCAGGCGGTCGATGACGTCCGGACGGGCGACGTCGTAGCCGGCGCCCCAGAGGTGCGCTACGTCCAGGCAGATAGCCAGGTGGCCGTCCAGGCCGCGAACTGCCGCCGAGTCCAGCGCCATGGCCAGCTCCTCGATCGTGGAGCCGATCGTGTATCCGCCGCCCGACGAGTTCTCCAGGACAAGGAGCGGCGCGTCGGGGCCCCAGTACGGTCCGTCGGTGGCTCGCTCCAGACCGTCGACCAGGCGATCGATTCCCGCCTCGAGTCCTGCGCCGCGATGCGAGCCGACGTGGACGTTGACGAATCGGGCGCCGAACTCCGGCGCGTGCTCCAGCTCATGCCGGATCATCTCCACAGACCGTCCGAAAAGTTCGTCGTCCGGACCTGCCAGATTGACGAGATACGCGGCATGGATCGCGACGGGCCGGATGTCCAGTTCCTTGAGCCGCTGCCGGAAGGCGGTGGCCTCGGGCGGGGTCTCCGCCCGGCGCCGCCACGCGGTCGGGTTGTCGCTGAAGATCTGCAAAGCCGACGCGCCTATCTCCGACGCGCGCTCGGCCACCCGGATCAGGCCCATCGCCATCGGCAGATGGATCCCGGCGCGCCTTCCTCCCGGCAATTCGACCCGTTCCGGCCGTCCCGCGGGAACGCTTGCCCGCAGATCGGCCTCGTTCTCCGGCGGTGCGGTCGTCAAGCTGCTCATACCCTCGTGCGCCCGGACTACCTGGCTCTTGCCCTCAGCCGACCCTGTGGACGTTGCGTCCCGGCGTGTACTCACCGCCGATGACCGGCTCGATCAACCCGTAGTCGCCGGCGTGTCGTTTGTAGAGGACGCACAGTCTCTCGGACTCCGCGTTCACGAAGATGAAGAAGCGGTGGCCGAGCTCTTCCATCTGAGCCAGCGCGTCCTCTTCGAACATTGGCTGGATGGCGAAGCGCTTGGTCTTGACGATCCGAGATCGCGGCTGCTCCTGTTCGGCGACGCTTTCCGGTTCCTCGCTGGCAGCTCGGCGCACCCTGGCTTGCCCGGGCCGGACCTTCCCGCGCGACTTCTCGCGGGCATCGACTGCCTGGCGCTCGATCCGGTCGATAACGGTGTCGAGGCTGGCCTGGTACGTGGGGCCGGCGGCGTGACTTCTGAGTGTCTGACCGTCGACGACCAGGGTCACCTCGGCGATCTGCGAGTCCGCGGCGCTGCGATGCTGCTCGTTCGAAAGTTCGACCAACGCATCGGTGCTTTCGTCTAGCAGCCGTTCGAGCCGGCGCATCTTGCGCTCGGCGTACTGCCGCACAGAGTCCGGGACTTCGATGTTCTTGCCCTTTACGATCGTCCTCACGGCTGACCTCCGCAACGCAAATCGCCGGCATCCGGGCGGCCCGAGGCCGTCCCGAGCACCGGCGTTCTCGGATGAGCCGCCGCCACGCGGCCGGTACAGAAGCCGGTCCCGCGGGCGGGACTCGGCCGTTTCGGGTTCAGCGCTCGCGCGCCACCGTCAAACCCGCCACCGCTATCGCTCCCGCTTCGTAGAGCGCCTCGGCGCAGGCTACCAGAGTCGATCCGGTCGTCACGACGTCGTCCACAAGGACGATCCACTTCCCGTCGACGACGGCCGCTTCCCTCGAGCTTCTGGGAGCGAAGGCGCCGGCCACGTTCATCCGCCGCGCCTGACGACCCAGCTCGAATTGCGGCGAGGTGCGCCGGAGCCTCTCCAGCGTAGCTCGCCACGGCACGTTCAGCACCCGAGATACTCCGGCGGCGAGCAGGACCGCCTGGTCGTAGCCACGCTGCCGCGCCCTTTGCGAATGAACCGGGACCGGGATCAGCAGCTCCCCACCCGCGCCGGCCTGGCGCCATCGGGCCGCCATCGCCGCCGCGAGCGGGCCCGCGAGCCTTCTCTCGCCCCCGTACTTGAGGTTGTGCAGGGCGGCTCTCACCACCCCTGAGAACGGCGCGCACCACTCCAGCTGAACGAGTGGCAGCGGTAACGGCGCGGGCAGGCCGATCGGGACTCCGGCCGGCAATCGCAGGCGCACCTCGAAGGCCCGCTGGCAGGATCTGCATAGCGCGGTGCTCTCCGCTCCGCAGCCTGGACATGCAGCCGGCAGTGCCAGATCCAGAAGCGACGCCGCCACCGACCGGGGAGCCCGCGATACCATGCCGCGAGGGTAGCGACGCTCGCTTACTCGCGGCGTATCGGAGGCTCATCCAGCCAGCGCTGTCTGCGAGATCAGCAGCCGGGTCTCCGGTGGGTTCGGCGACCCCCGCGCCTCCAATGGCGTCGAGCGGCTGCCTCCGCCGCCTCACGATTCTCGACTGCGTCCTGCCGCATTCAAGGTAGGCCGATGGAGATCTCGTCGCCGACCGCAGTTCCGGATGAGTCGATCGTGCCGACGGGCAACTCCAGGACGCCCTTGGCGCCGCCGACCCGCCACACAACCCCCCGCCAGGGCGGAACGGCCCGGCGCAGGGACAGCACTCGCCTGGAGCCACCGCCGCCTGAGGGCGGTGCCACAAATAGGACATCGATCGAAAACCTCATGAACAGCATGTGGATGCCGTTCTCGCCGGGAAGCCAGAGCCCTTCTCCGGCCGGCAGCGTCGCTCGGCCCATGAGTCCCACGAACTTGGCCCAGAAGGAAGAGCCGGTTTCGAGCCGCTCGGCGAGTTGGGTTCCGCGGCTGATGTTGCGGGCCACCAGCCGGCGCTGGCTCACTTGATGGCGCCCGAACCAAAGGTCTTGGCGATGGAGATGAGGGCCGGCCCCAGAATGACGATGAAGAGGGACGGGAAGATGCAGCCAACCAGCGGGAAGAGCATCTTGATCGGCGCCTTGGCGGCCTGCTCCTCGGCGCGCTGCCGTCGCTCGATGCGGAGCTGCTCGGACTGAATCTGCAGCACCTTCGAGATCGACACGCCCAGCTGCTCCGCCTGAACGATCGCGCCGATGAAGTTGGACAACGGCGGGACGTTCGTGCGCGGCACCATGTCCCGCAGTGCGTCACGCCGGGCCTTGCCCACGCGCACTTCGGCGAGCGCCCGCCGAAACTCGTCGCTGAGCGGACCCGGGAGCTTCTCGACCACCTTCGCCAGGGCCGCGTCGAAGCCGAGTCCCGCGCGTACCGAGATGGTCAACAGGTCGAGCGTGTCCGGGATCATCACGAGGATGACCTTCTGGCGGGCCTTGATCTTGCGGCCCAGCCAGAACTCCGGCGCCAGATAGCCGATGCCGGCGCCGAGCGCGGCGATGAGGAGTCCGCCCGTCAGGTTGCGGGACAGCACGCCCACCAGCAGGAACATGATCGCGCCCATCGCAATGGACACCAGTATCTTCACGCCCATCCAGTCGGTCAGCTTGAGATCGCCCGGGTTGCCCGCCATGGCGAGTCGTCTTTCGGCGACCTCGGTCGAAGAGACTCTGCCCAAGCGTCCACCCATTCTCGAAAGACGGGCAACGAGCGGCCGCAATGTCCGCTCGGCAAAGGGCTGCTGAAGCTCGAGCTCCTCGAGGTTCTTCGCCTGGACGGAGCCGAGCTGAGTCAGGCGGGCCTGGACGGGATCGACCGGCGAGCTGCTGGCCAGGCCGACGATCAGGAGCAGGATCCCGCCGAAGACGAGGACGGGGAGGATGTAGATAAGCATCTCTCAGACCTCGATGGCGACGATGCGCTGGATC
>DATEXG010000130.1:0-7700 GCA_035257225.1 Candidatus Limnocylindrales bacterium | reverse complement strand
GCTTCGGGGTCGGCGCGGGTGTTGGCCTCGGTGTCGGCGCGGGTGTCGGCGTGGGCGTCGGCGTAGGCGTCGGACTGGCAGTCGGTGAAGCGGTCGGGCTGGGCGAGGCGGTTGGGGTCGTGAGTGGCGTCTGACTCGGGGTTGCCTGGACCGTCGCGCTCGGAGAGGGCGTGACCACGATCGTCACGGGAGTCGGACCCGGCGCGCCGGCGTTTGCGAACAGCACCCCAACCTCGACGGCCACGAGAATCAGGCCCAGCGCGAGGGCGACCAGCGCCAGATCGCGCCGAATGCGGCGGCGTCGCTCGGGTCCGGCCGCCACGACCGGTCGCGGGATGTCCGGCCCGACTGGGGCGAACGGAGGCCGCGGGCGAGTGGTACCGGTCATCGCCTTGGCAACGCACGTCAGGCAGCTGCGGCGGGCGTCGCTCCAGCAATCGTTGCAAACGAACTGACGGCACTCGTGGCAGAAACGGAAGCTCTTGACGAATGACTGGTAGGCCTCGTCGTCCACCTTCGCGAGCGCGTTGCGTTTGGCGGTCGCATAGCTCGCGCCGAGACCCTCGCGGTAGCGGAGGGTTCGGCCGAGCCCGATCGCAAAGGCCCGGGTGTTGCCGCGAATACCCAGCCGCCGGCTGGACGCCGGCAGCACGAAGCGCGTCTTGCAGCGCTCGCAGGCGTACTGGATGAGATCGGGCGCTTCCTGGGAGGTGCTCACGAGGGTGTTCTACCCACAGCTGGATGTGGCTCAGGAGACGATGGGGGCAGCGAGACCATGATGAGTGAAGGTCGTTTGAATACGCCCCTGTCGCAATGGGACAGTGGTACGCGTAGTACTACTCCGAGGGCCCGCGGAGGATAGTACTTTGGGGCTATTCAAAGAGCCAAACGGCTACTGCGCCCAATCGAGAAGGCATCACCGGCGCTCGCGAGCCCGACGCCTTCCTGTAAAGTCGGCCTGCCGTCGCAGCTGCCATCGGATGGAGCCCTCGGGTAGTTGGCATGACACGTATGGTCCGGGTTCGTCGCCAGCGCCCGATTGGCCTCGGGCGGATCCTGATCTGGCTGTCGCTCGTCCTGCTCTGCCTCTTCGCGTACGAAGGCGTGCTTCGAGCGCTCCTGCTCGGGATCGTCAGGCTGCCGCTCCTGCCCGGAGGACTGCGCTCCCTGACCGCGATCGTGGCCATGTGCAGCCTGGCTCACGCCTGGTACTCGCTCGGCGGCCGACACACGCTCGCCTTCTTCGGCCTCAGCGCCGTCGTTTCGTGGGTCTACGAGCAGGTAGGCGTGGCGACGGGGCTGGTTTTCGGCGCCTACCACTACACGGACTACCTGGGCGCCAGGCTGGGCGACGTGCCTCTTCTGATACCGCTGGCCTGGTTCATGATGATCTACCCGAGCTACGTCATCGCCAACATGGCCCTCGAACGCCGTCCGACCGGAACGCCGGAGGGGATGGCCCGGCTGATCCGCCTGGCCGCCGTCAGCGCGGTCGTCATGACCCTCTGGGACCTGGTGATAGACCCGATCCTCTCCGGCCCATCGGTCCGGGCGTGGATGTGGGAGACGGGAGGGCCCTATTTCGGCATCCCGATCCACAACTACGTCGGCTGGCTCTTGACCACGTTCACGGTCTACCTGGCATACCGGGCTCTCGAGCAGCGTTTCGCCCCCGTCCCGCTGGGGCCGGTGACGACGGGGATCGCCGCGCTTCCGGTTGCCACCTACGGCCTGATGCTGGCCTCGGATCTGCTCTCGGGCCTGGCGCCGGCCGGCCTGGCGGTCATCGGAGCGCTGGTCATGGGCGTGCCGGTGGTCGTGGCGGTATGGCGCCTGCGGCTGCTCGCGAGAGCGGGCATCGCCCCCTGACCCTGTGACCCATTCGGGGCGTTGCCCCGCTAACGGCCGCGAGCTATCGTAGGTTGGCCCCAGGTTCGGGCTCTCTACCTCGAATGGGCGACATGAGCGAACTCCGCCACTCCAGCCACGCGCGGTCCCGGGGGGCCGGCCCTGCCCTCGCCTCGCCCGGAAGTCGATCGGTCGGGTCCGCCGGTCCGGCGGCCGTCCGCGACGTCGATGTCGCCGAGCTAGCCCGGGCTCTGGATCGAGTCGCACGGCTCGAGCGCATTCACGCGATCCTGAGCGGCACATACCAGGCCATCGTCCGCCTGCGCGACCGCGACCAGCTGCTCCAGGAGGCCTGCCGCATCGCGGCCGAAGTGGGCGACTTCTCAGTGGCCTGGATCGGCCTCGTCGAACCCAGCGGCGACGTCCGGATTGCCTTCCGCGCCGGCCGGGAGCAGAGCCTCCTCGATGGTGTCGCCGTGTCGGTCCGCGACGAGCCGGCCGGCCGCGGCGTGGTGGGGATGGCGATCAGGGAGAACCGGGCGGTTGTCGTGGAAGATGTCGTGGGCGACGAACGAATGGTCGCCTGGCGGTCGAGACTGACAAACGCGGGCTTCCGAACGGCGGCCGCGTTTCCGATCTGCGTGGCCGGGCGGCCGATCGGCGCTTTCGTCCTCTACTCCAGCCAGCTCGGCTACTTCGACGCAGAGGAGACGCAGCTGTTCGAGGAGCTGGCCAACGACGTCTCGTTCGCCCTGGAATCGCTGGCAGCCGAGCGGGGCAAGGGTGAGGCTGAGACCGCTCTGCGCGAGTCGGAACGGCGCTACCGCGAACTGTTCGAACAGAACCCGATCCCCATGTGGGTGTTCGACGTCGAGACGCTGCGCTTCCTGGCTGTCAACGATACGGCCGTGCAGAGCTACGGCTACACCCAGAGGGAGTTCCTCCATATGACGCTGGCGGACATCCGCCCCCCGGAGGACATTCCGGCACTCATCGAGGACGTCGCCAGGCCAATCGGGAGCTATCGTCCGCGGGGTGTGTGGCGGCACACCCGCAAGGACGGGACCCTCATGGACGTCGAGATCACCAGTCACGTCCTCGAGTTCGACGGGCACCAGGCCCGTTTCATCTCCGCGATCGACATCACGGAGAAGCGCCGCATGGAGGCGCAGCTGGCCGAAGCCACGCGCATGGAAGCGATGGGCCACCTGGCCGGCGGAATCGCTCACGACTTCAACAACCTGCTCACCGCCGTGATCGGATACGCGGATCTGCTGGTGGCGGAGCTCGGCGACAGCCCTCTGGCGGAGGACGCCCGCGAGATCCAGCGGGCCGGCAGACGAGCGGCGGAACTCACGCACCAGGTGCTGGCTTTCGCCCGGCGGCAGGTTCTGGAACCACGACCGGTCGACGTGAACGCCATCGTCGACGGCGTCAGCCAGATGATGCGACGCCTGATCGGGGAGCAGATCCACCTGGTGACGAATCTTGCGCCCCAGCCTGCCGTCGTGATCGCGGATCCGGGTCAACTCGAGCAGGTGCTCGTGAACCTGGCCATCAACGCCCGCGACGCCATGCTCGAGGGCGGAGTGCTGGAGATCAGCGTGGCTCGGATCGAGGAAGCAGCGTCGCTGGGGCGCGGCATGGACGGGCCGGCGGTTCTCGTGACGGTGACCGACACCGGTTTGGGCATGGATGCCAAGACACTCGCCCATGCCTTCGAACCCTTCTTCACCACCAAGCAGGCCGGTGCCGGCACCGGGCTTGGGCTCGCGACCGTCTACGGCATCGTCCGTCAGTCGAACGGCCAGATATGGGCGGACTCGAGCGTGGAATCCGGCACCAGGGTCTCGATGTTGCTCAGGCGCGTGGACGTCCAGCCCGAACCGTTCGCCGTGCCGTCCGCCGCCGCGGCCTCGGCAGCGGAGACCGCCACCTCGGCCACCATCCTCGTGGTGGAGGACGATCCGGCGGTCCGGGCTTTCGTCGTGTCCACCCTCGAGCGCGAGGGCTACCGCGTTCTGGTCGCCGGCTCGCCGGCCGAGGCCGTTGCCCTCACCGGCGGCCTCGACGATCCGATCGAGCTGCTGCTCACCGACGTGGTTCTGCCGGATACCAACGGTCAGGTTCTGGCGGAGCGGCTGGTCGCCGCTCGACCCTCGATGCGCGTCGTGCTGATGTCCGGCTACGGGGGCGACATAGGCGACATGGCGCCCGAGGGCACGGCCACTTTCCTCGCCAAGCCATTCAGCCGCGCTGAGCTGACGACCATCGTGGCGAAAGCCCTCGCCGAGGCGGCTACGCCCTAGCCGGGGCGGCGCCGCTCACGTTCCGTGGCCCGGCGCGCCGAGCCGGCGTGCTTCACACTGGAGGTGTGATTGCGATCCTCGGCGGCCTGGGCGCTGCGGTCATGTGGGCCACCTCAACCCTCACCTCGTCTCGATCCAGCCGCATCATCGGCCCTTCATCCACCGTGGCCTGGATGATGCTCATCGGCCTCGCGTGTGCCGTGCCGCTCGCGGTGGTGTCGGGACCGATGCCGGCCGTCACGCCGGCGCTGGCGGTTTGGCTTGTGGGGTCCGGGGTCGGCGGCGTGGCCGGTCTTCTGCTCGCCTACAGCGGGCTGCGGATCGGCAAGGTCGGCGTCGTGTCGGCAATCACTTCCACCGAGGGGGCGATCGCCGCTGTGTTCGCGGTGGTTGCGGGCGAACACCTGACCATCCCGGTGATGGCGATGCTGTGCGTCATCGCCGGCGGAGTAGCCACGGTGGCCCTCGCGGCCGGCGAGGCCGCGCAGCTGACGGACCCTAGCGGCAGGCGCGACGAGCGGCGCGCCATCTTGTTCGGCGTCGCGGCAGCCCTTTGTTTCGGAGTCGCCATCTTCAGCACGGCCCAGGTAGGCAAGGTCATGACGCCCTTTGGGGCCACACTGCCGGTTCGCGTCGTGGGCGTTGTGGCCGTGTTCGTCCCGATGGCGCTGGCCGGCCGCCTTCAGATGACCCGGCGGGCAGTGCCCATGGTCGCGGTCATCGGAGTGGCCGACGTCCTGGGCAACGCCGCTTTCGTGGTGGGCACCCAGCAGAGCATCGCGATCGCGGCCGTCCTGGCCAGCCAGTTCGCCGCCCTCACCGCCGTGGCCGCATTCGTACTCTTCCGCGAGCGTCTCTCACCGCAGCAGCGGTCCGGCGTCGTGGCGATCGTCGTGGGCGTGGCGGCCCTCACGGCCGTCCGGGGCTGAGACCTCGAGGCTCGGCCGGCCGGCTACCGCAGGCTCACCTCCACCGTCACGGACCCGGTGCCGGGCGCCGGGAGCGGCACCACGTCGCCGTCGACCGCCACGCCGTCCACGACCAGCGATACGGCGTTCCCCGACCCCTCGCGCCGCACGGTGATTTCGTAGGCGGTGCCGCGGAACTCGCGGTGGGCCTTGAAGCCCGGCCAGGCGGACGGCAGGACCGGAGCCACGCGCAAGCCGTGGTACGTGGGCCTGATGCCCAGGATCCATTGAGTGGCGGCCACGTACGTCCATGCCGCCGTGCCGGTCAGCCAGGCGTTGCGGGCCATGCCGAAGGAGGGATGCACGGGGCCGCAGATGTTCTGCGGATAGACGTACGGCTCGCTCTTGTACAGGTCCGAGTCGGTGCGGGCAAGTGGCAGGATCTGGCGGTAGTAGCGGTAAGCGTCGTCGCCCCGGCCGAGCATCGCGGCAGCCACGATGGACCACGTATTGGCGTGGCAGAAGATGCCGCCGTTTTCCTTGGCCCCCGGCACGAAGGTGGACGTGCCGCGGACGCGATCGTCTACGCCGTCGTAGGGCGGCCACAGCAGCGCGATGCCGAATTTGGTATTGAGCTTCTCGTCCGCCGACGCGACGGCCTGCTCCGCGCGTTCGCGCGGGGCGACCTCGCCGATGACGGACCAGCTCTGGGGGATGAGATCGATGGCGTGGTGCGGGGCGCCTGAGACGCCGATCGGCAGCCCGTCGTCGTCGAACGACCGCATGTACCAGGCGCCGTCCCAGGCGTGCTCGTTGATCGCGGACGCCATCGAGGCGTGCAGGCCGGCGAAGCGTCGGGCGTCGGCCGGCCGATCCAGCGTCTCGCACAGCTCGGCCAGGTCGAGCATCGTCCGGCAGAACTGCATGGCCGTCCAGACGCTCTCGGCTTTGCCCGACCCGTAGTCGACGTTGAGCGTGTCGTTCCAGTCGGAGAAGCCCGAGCGCGGCAGGCCGTGCGGCCCGCGATTGTTGAGGGTGAAGTCGACGGCGCGGAGCATATGATCCCAGACCGTCTCCTCGGCGTGGTCCTCGTACGGAACCTTCTGATCGAGGTAGGCGAAGTCGCCCGTCTCGCGCAGGTATGCGCACACCGCGAGGACCAGCCACAGGTGATCGTCGCTGAACCACTGGGGCGAGGAGGGATACTCCGCCGCGAGTCCGGGGCCGCCCTCGCCGGTGAGCGGGTAGAACTGGTGCCAGGTGTGGCCGTCGGCGAACTGCATCCTCCAGATGAGGGTCAGCATCCTTCGGGCGTGGTCGGGCACGGTGTGCATCGTTCCGAGCGTGTCCTGGCCGCTGTCCCGAGTGCCCATACCGCGGCCCAGGCCGGTCTCGTACCCGGAGACGAAGCGCGACCAGTACAGCGTCGTACGGCACTGGACCTGGTTCCAGAAGTTGAGCATCGCGTTCGTGTCGGCGTCCGGGGTCTGGACCGTGAAGCGCGAGAGGTACGCGGCCCAGTCATCGCGCAACGCCGTGAGAGCGGCGGCGACCTCGCTCGGCTGCGAGAAGCGGGCGACGACGCGGCCTATCTCCGCCGGCCGCGAAGTGGCGCCCATGACGTAGACGATCTGCCGCTCCTCGCCCGGCGCCAGCTCGATGTCGTGGGTCAGGGAGCCCACGCTGTTGCCACGCGGTGAGGGAGCGTTGGAGGGAGTCCCCGTCTCGACGACGACCGGATCGGCGAGGTCACGCCCCCGGCCTACGAAATCCTCGCGGTCGCACGTGTAGCCGGCCGGCTTCTCGCTGCTGGCGAAGAAGAAGGTCAGGGGCTTGAACTTGGTCCCAACACGAATCACCCCGTCTTCGCAGGAGCTAAAGACGATGTGCTGGCCCCAGTCCAGGTTGGTCAGGTCGTTGAAGGCGTCGAAGAGGCTGAACTCGGCATAACTGAAGCTGCGCAGGTGGCGCGGGGCGGTGCCGGAGTTCCGGACGCGCAGGACCCACAGCTCGCACGGGGCGGGCTCGTCGATCGCGCTCGGCGGCACGAAGTACAGGACCTCCGCGGCGATCCCTTTGTAGGTGCTGGAGATCTTCGTGTAGGCCGTGCCGTGCCGGCACTCGTAACTCTCCAGGTGCCGTTTGACGGGCGCGGCTGTAGGGCTCCAATAGTCCCCCGTCTCCTGGTCGCGCAGGTAGACGTAGCGGCCCGGCTGGTCGTCCGGGATGGCGTTGTAGCGATACCGGGTCACGCGCCGGTTGCGCGGGTCACGGTCGAAGGAGTAGCCGCCGCCGGTGTTGGAGACGATGCCGCCGTAACGCCCCTCGCCGATGTAGTTCAGCCACGGCGTCGGTGTATCCGGCCGGGTGATGACGTACTCGCGCGCTTCCTCGTCGAAGTAGCCGTATGCGTTGGCGCCCGGGCGCGCCTGGGCCTCAGTCATCTCATCTTCTCTCCGCGCTACGTGACGGAGCCGGAAACCTGGTCGACGAAGGCTTCGATCTGGAAGGACTGGCCCGGCTGGGTGGGGAGCGGCACCAGGCTGCCTGTAATCTGGCGCCCATCGACGATGAGCCGGTTCACTCGCCCGGTCACGCCCTTGGGCTTGTGCACGGCGATGGCATACGTGGCGCC
>DATEXG010000129.1:0-14697 GCA_035257225.1 Candidatus Limnocylindrales bacterium | reverse complement strand
CAGCCGTAACAGCGGCGCTCGATCCCGTCCGAACCGCGATCGCACCCGGCTCGCGGGTTTGCCTGGCGGTGGGTAGCCGGGGCATAGACAGGATCGACGAGGTCGTTAGGGCCGCCGTTTCGTGGGTCCGCTCGGCGGGTGCCGAGGTCTTCGTCGTGCCGGCGATGGGCAGCCACGGCGGTGCCTCCCCGGAGGGGCAGCTCGAGGTGCTCGCCTCCTACGGCATCACCCCCGAGTCGATCGGCTGCGAGATCCGGTCGAGCATGGAGACGGTCGAGCTGGGCGAGGTTCAGCCTGGAGTCCCGGTCTTCGTAGACCGTCAGGCCTTCGAAGGCGCCGACGTGATCGTCCCGATCAACCGCGTCAAGCCGCACACGGACTTCACTGGCGAGGTCGAGAGCGGCCTCATGAAGATGATCGCCATCGGCCTCGGCAAGCAGCGGGGCGCGGACACGTTCCACCGCCAGGGCTTTGCCAGTTTCCACGAGCTCATCCCGGCTGTCGCGGAGTTCACCATTTCGAAGGTGAACATCCCGTTCGGCCTGGCGCTCGTCGAGAACGGCTACGCCAGGTTGTGGCGAATCGAGGCGGTGCCGCGCGACCGGATCTGGGACCGAGAGCGGGAACTGCTGGTGATGGCTCGAGATCGCATGGCCAGGTTGCCCCTCGGCAGCATCGACGTGCTCGTGCTCGACTACATCGGCAAGGACATCAGCGGCCTGGGGATGGATTCCAATGTCGTGGGCCGCTACTACAAGGGACCGACCGGTGCGGGCCCGAGCATCCAGAGGATCGTCGTCCGCGACCTGACCGCCGAGACCGAGGGCAACGCCGTCGGCATCGGCATGGCCGACGTAGTGCTGCGGCGTGCGGTCGAAAAGATGGACGCCCATAAGACGTACATGAATTGCATCACTGCCAAGACTCCGGAGGGCGCGCGCGTCGCGCTGACGGTTGACACGGACCGCCAGGCACTTTCCGTCGCTATCGCCAGCTGCCTCAAGGTCGAACCGCCCGATGCCCGGATCGTCAGGATCCGCGATACCAAGCACCTCGGCCTGCTCTACGTCAGCCGGCCGGCGATCGAGGAGGTGCTTGCGACCGGGCGCTGCGAGATCGTCCGGCCGCTCGAGGCGGTCGAGTTCGACCGTGATGGGATGTTCGCTTCACCTATGGAGTAGGGGGGCGCTCGCGACGAGCATCCGGCCGCCTCGGCCGTCGAATCAGGTCGCGCGGCGGGACGACGCCCCGCTACTGGCAGGTGTCGGCGACCGAGCGAACCCGAAAGGCGGCCTGCGCCCGCGCCAGGTCCCAGCCGTCCGGCAGCTCGAACCCGACCGCCACCTCGCGACCTGCCGGTAGATCCAGGTAGTTGTCGTCCAAGACGACCTCGGCGCCCTCGAGCGAGAGCTCGACCCAGCGCGCCAGCACGTCCGACCGCAGGACGACCGTGGCCTTGTGGGCCGCCCGGTCCGGTTCCTCGGCCGTCACCGCCCTCCGGATCTGCGGCCGCCGCAGCGCCAGATGCTTGTCTGGCGCGAAGGGCGTGACGACCAGCGCCAGCCTCGACTCCCCCTCGAGCAGTTCAGCCACCAGCACGGTGGTGCGGCGCTCATGCGGCTCGGCAGGCGAGGGGAGCGCAGCCACCCGGGTCGTACCCAAGCCGCGAGCCTCCACTTCAGCATGGCCGGCTGAGATGACCTTCCCGTCGAGCCCCTCCAGGGACCAGCGAAGCTGGCCGCGCCACTCTCCCACGCGGTCGTTCGTGACGGCAATGACCGCCTCGCTGCCCTCCAAGGCGCACGACAGCAGCACCGGTGCGAAGAAGCGCCGCGAGGCGTAGTGAAGCGCCTTCCAACGGCCGAAGTAGTCGATGCTCGACCAGGACGAGACGGGCCAGCAATCGTTGAGCTGCCAGTAGAGCGCCCCGCCGCAGCGGTCGCGCTCCCGACGCCAGTGCTCCACGCCGACACGCATCGCCTCGGCCTGGAGGACCTGGGTCAGATAGACGAGTCCGCCGAAGTCGCGCGGCAGCCTGAACTGCTGGGCCAGGTAGTAGAGGATTCGCGCGTTCCCGTCCCTGCCCCGCTGATGGTGGTCCAGGACCGGAGAGCCCAGGTTCCAGTCGGCCGGGTCCGTCGCGAAGGCGGCGACCGTCGCCTCCGCCGGCAGTGACTCGAAGCCGAACTCGCTGACGAACCGATACGACTCCCGGCCGTACGCCGAGAAGGGCGCGAGCCCGTGCCAAACGACCCATTCGTGTTCGTCGCCGCTCCGCTCGCCGATCGCCTCCACGAGAGGCCTGCCCGACGAAGGCGAGCTCGGCCAGTAGGCGGTGGCAATGTCCTCGCCCGCGACCCATGCCGGCAGCGTCTCGCCGAAGAAGCGGAGGTACGCCGCCTTGAGATCCTGCGTCTCGGGTCGATCCCAGCCCCAGGCCGTCCAGCCGCGCTCCATCTCGTTGTTCCCGCACCACAGCGCAAGGCAGGCCCGATGGCGCAAGCGCCGCACCTGCTCTAGGACCTCGCCCTGGACGTCTGCCAGGAACGCCTCATCGCCGAGCGGATAGACGCTGCAGGCGAACATGAACTCCTGCCAGACGAGGATGCCCAGCCTGTCGCACAGGTCGTAGAACGCCTCGACCTCGTAGTAGCCGCCGCCCCAGACCCGGATCATGTTGTGGTTCGCGGCCGCGGCCGCCCCCAGCAGCGCCTCCAGCCGGTCGGGATGTACGCGCCCTGGGAACGTATCGGCCGGGATCCAGTTGCTGCCCTTGGCGAAGATCGGAACGCCGTTGACGACGAAGCTGAACGACTCACCCCAGGCGTCGGACTCCCGGCGCAGCTCGAGGGTGCGGAGGCCCATCTGGAACGACCTGGTGTCGAGCGTTGTCGAACCTTCGACCAGCTGGACCTCGATCCGGTACAGCGGCTGCCCGCCCAGGCCGTTGGGCCACCAGAGCTCCGGCTCGACGATCTCGACCGCAAGGACGGCCGCCGTGCCGGCGGGATCGATTGCCGAGGTGACGCTGGCCGTCTGCCCGTTCGGGTGCTCAACGCGAAATCTCGCCTCGATCGGGCGGGGGAGGGGATCGGAATCGCGCCCGATTTCGGCCCGCTCGATCCGCACTTCCGCCGAGATGCGCGCCCCGTCGCGCTCGATCGCCTGGCTCAACCGAACGTCCGCCAACCTGGCTACGCTCCAGCCTTCCAGCCGTACGCCCTGCCAGAAGCCGACGTTCGGCAGCCTGGGTCCCCAGTCCCAACCGAAGTGGCATGGCGCCTTGCGCAGGTAGGGCGCGCCGGGCAGCTGGCCATCGGGTGAGTCGAGATGGCGTACCGCCTCTAGCTCCGCCGCACGCGCAACCGCGGATCGGAAGATGACGGAGAGCTCGTTGAGACCGGGCCGCAGCCGGCCGTCCACGTCAAAGCGCCAGGTCCGGAACATGTTGACGGTGCTGCCGAGCCGCTCGCCGTTGAGGCGAATCTCAGCCAGGGTGTCGAGGCCGTCGAAGACCAGCGCGACGTGCCGCTGCCCGGCCACTGCCTCGTCGACGGCGAATTCGCGGCGGTACTCCCAGTCGCGCTCCGCGACCCACTGCACGCGCGATTCTTCGTCGCCCACGAATGGGTCTGAGATGCGGCCCGCGGCCAGGAGATCGAGATGGACTCCACCGGGGACATGGCCAGGGATCCAGTCGGCAGCGCCGCGTTCCCGCAGCAGCCACGCACCATCGAGGGTCTGTTCGGTCATGCCTCTCCGCGAATCCGACCGGCGGCTTTTCCTGGTGGCAGCTAGCTCCGAGCCTTGACGAAGTCGATGACCTCGGGCAGGTAGCCGTGGGCCAGGCAGACCACCGTGTCGGCGCCGCCGTAGTAGATCGTCAGGCGGCCGGTCGGTCCGTCCAGTAGCGCCGCGCACGGGAAGACGACATTCGGGGTGTCGCCGACCTGCTCGTAAAGCATCTGGGGAGAGAGGATGTAGTCGCGGCTGCGGGCGATCACCTTCCACGGCTCGTCCAGGTCCAGCAGAGCGGCGCCCATCGAATAGACGAACCCGTTGCAGGAGGTCAGGACGCCGTGATAGATGAGTAGCCAGCCTTCGGGCGTCTCTATCGGTGTTGGGCCTGCCCCGATCTTGGTCGCCTCCCAGGTCCACCCCTTGGGCGCCATGACGTGGCGGTGGCGGCCCCAGTGGGTCAAATCCGGGCTTGCGGAGACGAAGATGTCGCCGAAGCGAGTGTGGCCTTGGTCGCTCGGCCGAGACAGCATCAGGTAGGCGCCGCCGACCTTGCGCGGGAAGAGGACGCCGTTGCGGTTGTACGGCAGGAAGGCGTTATCGAGCTGGTGGAAGCTCTCGAAGTCGTGGGTGTAGCCCACACCGATCGTGGGGCCGTGGTAGCCGTTGCACCAGGTCACGTAGTACCGGTCTTCCAGCCAGGTTACACGGGGGTCGTAGGCATGCTCGAACCGTTCCTGGATCTCGGCGACCCGCTTGTCCGTGGCGACCCACTTGATCGTCTCGTCCTCGATCGTCCAGTTCACTCCGTCGGCGCTTCGGCCGGCGTGGAGGTCCATCAGGCGAGTGGTGTCGTCAACCCGGAAGACGCCGGCATAGGCATCGCCGAAGGGGACCACGGCCGAGTTGAAGATGCTGTTCGAGCGTGCGACCTGGTCGCGCCGGATGATCGGATTGCGGCTCGACCGCCATACCACCGCAGAACTGCCGGCCGGCCGATCCTCCCAGGGAATCGTCGGTAACGCGTTGGATCGTGCGGCGCCCGCGGGCCCGGCGAGGACGTCAACAGGATTCATAGGGACCCTTTCGTTGACAGGCGATCGTCATGCTCGCTCGACTGCATGGACAGGTTCCGGTTCTGGGCGAAGCATCGGCCGTTGCTCCGGTGACGGCGGAGACAGCTCGATCGTTCGGACTGATTCGCGCTCGATGAGCTGCGGCCGGACGAGCGTGGAAGTCACGGACTCCTCGCCCACATCGACCCTGTGGGCAAGCAGAGTGACCGCGAGACGGCCCATCCCGACCTTGTCGACCGCCATGGTCGTCAAGGTCGGCGACACGAAGCCGGCCAGGTCGATGTCGTCGAAGCCGACCACAGATACCCTCTCGGGCACGGAAATCCCGGCCTGCTTGGCGGCCAGTATGAAGGTGATCGCTACCAGATCGTTGGCGCAGAAGAGGGCGGTCACGCTCGGGTTCGCGCACAGATAGCTGATGGCGGCCGCGGCAGCGGCTTCGTGCTCGTAGTAGGGCGCGTCGATGTATCGGGGGGTCAGACCGGCTTCGGCCATCGCCTGTTCGTAGCCGCGCCGCCGCAGCAGGATGCTCGGGAAGGCCCCCGGGTCGGTGCCGAGAATGGCGATGTTGCGGTGTCCGCGGCTCACGAGGTGCTCGACCGCCGCCCGGCCGCCTAGGATGTTGTCCGTCTCGACTGTGTCGAATTCCCCTTCCTCGGCGTAGGCATCGACCAGGACCGTGGGTGGGGCCCCCTCCAGGAGCGGGCTCAAAGCGGTGGCGAAGTGAGCGCCTACGAAGATCAGCCCGTCGCTCAGCCGGTCGGTAACGGAATGCGGCACCTCGATCGGGTGGTTGTACTGGTCGACCGGCATGATCGCGAGCATCAACCGGATGTGAAGCCTGCGGCAGCGCTCTTCGACGCCGGCCAGAACGGGGCCGTAGAACCGGTTGGCACCCGGCGAGTCGCCGTGCAGCGCCCGGATGACGAGCGTAACCGTCAGAGGGCCCTGGTGATGGCGAGTGGTGTGCGAGAGAGGTCGGTAGCCGAGGCTTCGGGACGCGTCCACGATGCGCTGCCGGGTCGTCTCCGATACTCCTGGCTTGCCGCGCAGAGCGAGCGAGACCGCCGCCGGCGAAACGCCAACAGCGGCCGCGACGTCCGCGAGTGTCGCCACCTTGCGTCCATTTCCCCTCGGCACAATCTGCTCCATCAGGCTACTAAACGCTTCACTCACCTTATCAGCGGTGAGTGGTCGGGTCAACCGGCTCTTACCCTCGTCCAGGACAGCGCGCACGCTCGGTTCGCCGGTCCAGGCATGTCCGGACGGGCCCAATCCGCAGGCCACGGTACTAAAATGTCAGTCAAAGTTTTAGATTGACACGCTACTAAACGCGGTCTACTGTCGTGTGCGCCGATGACCAGGCCCCCCGTCACGGGGCGACCGACGGAGTTGGTGATCTGGCTTTAGCCATGCGGAGCGTTCAGCGTGCCCAACCTTGCTCTGGGCCAGTGCGCTGCTCCTGCGCTCCTCATGGGGAAGGAGGAAAGGGATGCAACTAGGGAAATCCAGGGTTCTGGCTCTGCTCGCCGCAGCGAGCATCGTCGCTTCAGCCTGCGGCAGCTCCAGCGCGTCGCCGACCCCAGGGGCCACACCGGCACCAGGGACCCCGGCCCCGGGCGTAGCAACTCCTGCGCCGACGCCGGCCCCGGCGGCGAGCGCGACCGGCCTGCCGCTCACGGACGCCACCGTTTACCCGCGCGAGCAGACCCTGTACACCTCAGGCAAGCAGTGGGGCGCTCCCCCGACGTGGAACCCGTTGGATCCCGGTAACGCCGCGATGGGCGTCATCGGCCTCCAGTACGAGACCCTGTTCCTGTACGATCCGATCAAGGACGCCTATACCCCGTGGCTCGCCTCCGGCGGTGACTGGGATGCAGCCAAGACGACGTACACGATCCACGTCCGCCAGGGCGTGACCTGGTCCGACGGCTCGGCCTTCACGGCCGCCGACGTGGCCTTCTCACTCAATGTATATCAGAACAAAGCCCTCGGCTCGAACCTGTTCACGTTCGTGGACACGGTGACCGCCTCGGGTAACGACGTCGTTGTCAAGTTCAAGGCCAGCCCGGCATACCAGGAGTGGTCGCAGGCCCTCTACAACGACCCGATGGTCCCTGCGGCGGTTTGGACCCCGCTGAACAACGACACCATCCTCAAGAACCTCAACATGAACGGTGTTGGTACCGGCCCGTACACGTACAAGACGGCCGCCCAGGACCGCATGGTCTGGGTCAAGAACCCGAAGTGGTGGGCGACCGCGGCCCTCAACCTCAACGTCCAGCCGACTTACATCGTTGACATCGTCAACAGCTCCAACAACGTCGCCCTCGGTCAGCTGCTGGCCGGCGGCCTCGACCTGGACAACAACTACCTGCCCGGCATCGCGCAGGTCGTGCAGGGCGGGTACAACGTCACCACGTACTACGCGGGCCCGCCATACATGCTGCCGGGCAACACCGCGTGGCTCATCCCGAACACCAAGAAGAAGCCTCTCGACGACCCGGCCTTCCGCAAGGCTCTTGCTGAGGCGATCAATCCGCAGAACGTCGTCGTCAAGGACTACGGCAACATCGTCTCGGCGGCAGACCCGACTGGCCTCCTGCCGGTGTGGAGCAAGTACATCGATGCGGCCCAGGTCAAGTCCCTCGGCTCGACGTTCAACACGGCCAAGGCCAAGGCCGATCTCGCGGCCGCCGGGTACAAGCTCGGCAGCGACGGGTTCGTTACCAACAAGGACGGCTCGGCCATCAAGTTGAACCTCGAAGTCCCTGATGGTTGGTCCGACTGGATGGAGGCCGAGAACCTGATCGCGGCCGACGCCAAGCTCGCCGGGATCAACATCAATCCCACCCACCCCGTCTTCAACACGGTCGTCGCGGATCGCAACGGTACGGATACCGCCGCCCCGACCTTCGACCTGGTCATCAACAACGACGTCCAGATCGGCAACACGCCGTGGGTGTATTACGATTACATCTTCCGCCAGCCGGCTATGCCGGCCGGACCCAGGAACCGCAACTACGAGCAGTACACCAACGCCGCGGCCTGGGCTCTCGTCCAGAAGCTCGACCAGACGCCGGTCGAGGACCTGGCCACGATGAAGACGATCTGCTCGCAGCTCCAGAAGATCCAGCTGACTGACGAACCGGTCATTCCTCTCTGGTACAACGGGGAGTGGTCGCAGGTCAACAACTCGGTCTGGACCAACTGGCCTTCCGACAAAGGCACTCAAGTTCAGCCCGCCACTTGGACCGGCTATTGGCAAATGGGAGCAATCTACATGCTCACCAACATCAAGGCCGTCCCCAAGCCCTAATCGTTAGCCACCACGCCCCTCCCCTCGTCACAACCCCGAGGGGAGGGGCAATTCTCTGATTGCGTGGTCCGCATGCGCCGGACCCGCGAACGGGAGATCGCGTGCGACGCTACTTCGGGCGAAAGCTATTCACCTACTCGATCACATTCTTTGTGGCCGCAACGATCGACTGGCTGATCCCGCGGTTGATGCCCGGCGATCCCATCCAGGGGATGGTCGCCCAACAGAGTGGCGGCCTCTCGGCGGATGCGGCCAAGACGCTGTACGACTACTATCAGAACCTCTTCGGTTTGAATCAGCCGCTGCCGGTGCAGTACCTCAACTTCTGGGGCGCCCTGCTCCACGGCGACCTCGGGCTGAGCGTGTACGGACGTGGCCAGCCCGTGGCCAGCATGATCATGGGCGCGGTGCCGTACACGCTGGCACTGCTGATCCCAGCGATCCTGTTGAGCTGGTGGGCCGGCAACAGCTTCGGGGCTCTCGCGGCTCGCCGCAAGTGGCTCGACAACACCGTCCTGCCCGTGGGCTACGTCCTGACCGCGACGCCCTACATGTGGCTTGCGCTGGTCCTGTCGTTCTTACTGTCAGTCACCTTCCGGATCTTCCCGCTCGCCGGCGGCTACGGCTTCAACCTCGAGCCCACGTTGACCTGGCTGTTCTTTACAGACCTGGCCGCTCACTGGGTGCTGCCGTTCGCGTCGCTCTTCCTCGTCGGGTTCGGCGGCTGGGCGATCGGCATGAGGAACATGATCATCTACGAGCTGGAGTCGGACTACAGTCGCTACTTGGAGTCGCTCGGTGCTCCGCAGAGCCTGGTCCGCAAGTACGCTTTCCGGAACGCGATGCTGCCGCAGATCACCGGCCTGGCTCTTCAGCTGGGTGTGATCGTGGCCGGGGCGCTCGTCACTGAGATCGTCTTCTCCTATCCTGGCCTCGGACACCTGGTCTTCGCGGCCATCCAGAGCGGGGACTACTTCCTGCTGCAGGGGATCTTCCTGTTCATCATCGTTGGAGTCCTGGTGGCCAACTTTCTCGTTGATATCGCCTACGTCATCGTCGATCCGCGGACCCGCGTAGCGATGCGAGGAGGCACGGCGTGACGACAGCGCCTGGCGCAGCGTCGAAGCCTGACGCGGCCCTCGAAAACGCCGTCACGGAGCCGGCTGCTCCGGTCCAGCGCACACGCGGCGAGTTCCTCTTCTTCGCTCTGCGGTCGAAGAAGTTCCTGATCTCCTTCTCAATCCTGTCGTTCCTGATCCTACTGGCGATCTTCGGACCGATCATCGACTCCGCCGATCCGGTGGCCCAGAATGGAGTGCCGATGCGGCATCCCACCCTGGATCCAGGCAACTGGTTCGGTACGACCTACTTCGGCGAGGATGTCTTCGCTCAGTTCGTCAACGGCCTGCGCGCCTCATTCTTCGTGGGACTCGTGGGCGGCGGACTGGCGGCCCTGATCGGGATGGTCGTCGGTTTCACGGCCGGCTATCGCGGCGGTTGGACAGACGAGATCCTGAACATGATTACGAACGTCTTCCTGGTGATCCCGACGCTGGCCGTCCTGCTGGTCATTACGTCCTATCTGAGCGCGCGCGGCGTGGCGTTCGAGGCCATCTTCATCGGCCTGACTTCGTGGCCGTGGGCCGCGCGCGCCATTCGCGCTCAGACGTTCTCCCTTCGCTCTCGGGATTTCGTCGATCTAGCCAAGCTGAGTGGTCGGCGGGGCTGGAAGATCATCGCCACCGATGTCGCGCCGAATATGAGCTCGTATCTGTTCCTGACGTTCATCCTGCTCTTCGGCGGTGCGATTCTGATTGCCGCCAGTCTGGATTTCATCGGTCTGGGACCGACGGGCGGCATGTCGCTCGGGCTGATGATGTTCAACGCCGTGACCTACGGGGCCGCTCTCCTGCTCGGCATGTGGTGGTGGTTCATTCCACCGGGTGTCGGGATCGTAGCCTTGGTCGGCGCGCTATACGTGATGAACGTGGGCCTCGACGAGATCTTCAACCCCAAACTCAGGACGATGTGACCCGTGAGCCTCCAGGTAACCGACCTTCGGGTCTACTACAGAACGCTTGCCGGCGACGTTAAGGCGCTGGATGGGGCGACCTTCTCGATCGCGGACAAAGAGATCATGGGTCTCGCGGGCGAGTCCGGGTGTGGCAAGTCCACGCTCGGCAACAGTCTCATCCGCCTCGACGGCCGGATGAAGTACGTCGCCGGGAGCGTCAATCTCGACGGCAACGACCTGCCCATCTGGGATTCGGACGAGATGGTCCACTACCGGTACATGGAAGTCTCCGTCGTCCCGCAGTACGCCATGAGCGCGATGAACCCGACTCGGAAGATCGGCAAGATGGTGTCCGAGCTGGTCGAGTCGCGCGGCGTCAGCTACAGGGAGATAAAGCCGGAATTCGAGCGCCGCATCGATCTCGTGGGGCTACAGCGCGATGTGATGGACCGCTATCCGCTCGAGTTGTCGGGTGGCATGAAGCAGCGCATGGTCATGGTCATTTCCACGCTCATGGACCCGTCGCTGCTGATCACGGACGAGATCACTTCGGCCCTGGACGTGTCCACGCAGCGGGCTGTGGCCGAGACCCTCGTCAGCTTCCGCGACCACGGCTTCGTCAAGAGCATGATGGTCATCACCCACGACATGTCGATCCTGTACCAGATCGCGGACTCGATCCTGGTCATGTACGCGGGCAAGCTGGCCGAGAAGGCGACCACCGACGTCATCATCGGGAAGCCACTGCATCCGTACACTCGGATGCTCGTGTCGTCGCTTCCGGAGGTCGGGGTTCGCTACGCCGACAAGAAGCTGACCGGAATCCCCGGCGGCCCGCCGTCATTGCTCCGCCCGCCGACGGGGTGCCGTTTTCGAGCGCGCTGCCCGCTGGCCTACGAGAAATGCACGGAAGAGCCGCCGTTCGTCGAGGTCCACAAAGACCATTGGGTTGCCTGCTGGAAGGCGGACGGAACAGATGCTTAGCCTCGATAGGGTCACCAAGATCTACAAGACCGGCACCTTCGGCGGCAAGGAACTCCTCGCAGTCCGCGACGTCAGCTTCGACGTGAACGGTGGCGAGGTCGTCTCGCTCATCGGCGAGAGCGGCAGCGGCAAGACGACCGTCGGCAAGATGATCCTGAAGCTCATCGACATCACCCGCGGCACCATCACACTCGACGGCGAGGATGTCTCCCGCATTCACGGCAGCGGGGTCAAGTCGTACTACCGGCATGTCCAGGGCGTGTTCCAGGATCCGTTCAGCTCGTACAACCCGGTCTTCAAGGCCGACCGTGTCTTCGCCATGATCCGCAGCGAGTACTTCCATAAGATGCGGGCCTCGGAGTGGTCTGGCAAGCTGGAAGCTGCGCTCCGCGGCGTGTCGCTCGATCCCGGCCAGGTGCTGAACAAGTACCCGCATCAACTCAGCGGCGGCCAGCTGCAACGCCTGTTGGTGGCCCGGGCGCTGTTGCTGGATCTGAAGGTCCTGGTGGCGGACGAGATCATCAGCATGCTGGACGCTTCCACCCGGATCGACGTCCTGAACCTGCTGGCCGACCTGAAGACGCGGGGCATGGGCGTTCTCTTCATCACCCACGACCTGTCACTGGGCAACTACATCAGCAAGAAGACGGTCATCCTGCGGCGCGGAGTAGTCGTCGAGATGGGCGACACCGACAAGGTCTTCGGCCATCCCACCCACCCGTACACGCGGCTGCTCGTTTCGTCGGTGCCGCAGCTTCACAAGAAGTGGGCGGAGATCGAGGCGGAGCTGAGCGCGCCGATTGCCGGCAAAGGTGGCTGCCCGTTCCACGACGCGTATCCGCTGGCCGGCCGCCTCCCGGAGCGCCCTGCCGACGAGCCGACGCTCGTGCAGATCGAGGACGACCACTTCGTCGGGTGCTTCGAGCTCGAGAGCGAGAAGGCCCAACAGGTCGCCTAGGCGACGCTCCAGAACACCCGGGCGAGGCCTCCGGCGATTGGGCAGGCGGGTGAGCCTGCGTGTCGGCATTGGTCGGCCGCATGGCAGACCCATAGGAGAGTAGTGCGTTACGGTCACTTCGACGACGAGGCGCGGGAATACGTCATCACCCGGCCCGACACGCCGTTGCCCTGGATCAACTACCTGGGCAGTGAGGCCTACTTCGGGATCGTCTCGAACACCGCGGGCGGCTACTCCTTCTACCGTGACGCCCGCCTGCGCCGCCTGACCCGCTGCCGCTACAACAATGCTCCGCTCGACCTGGGCGGGCGGTACGTCTACCTCCGCGACGACGAGTCCGGAGAGTACTGGAGCCCGAGCTGGCAGCCCACCCAACGCGATCTCGAGGACTACAGCTGCCGCCACGGCCTGGGCTACTCGATCATCGCGTCCGGTTACAAAGGGATCCGGGCCGAGACGCTCTACTTCGTGCCGATCGGCGAGAACCTGGAGGTCTGGCGGATTCGGGTCACGAACGAGCGGCCGGCTCCGGCCAGGCTCTCGCTCTTCAGCTCGATAGAGTGGTGCCTCTGGGACGCCAACGACGACGGCACCAACTTCCAGCGCAACTACTCGATAGGACAGGTCGAGGTGGTGGACGGCGTCATCTACCACAAGACCGAGTACCGGGAGCGGCGCGACCACTTCGCCTTCTTCGCCTGTTCGGCGCCCCTCGCCGGTTTCGACACTCAGCGGGACGCGTTCCTCGGACCATACCGCGGCTGGGACCGCCCTATCGTCGTGGAGCAGGGCAAGGCCACGGACTCGATCGCCCATGGCTGGCAGCCGATGGGATCGCACCACGTCAAGCTCGATCTCGCGCCCGGCGAGACTCGGGAAGTGATCGTCCTCCTCGGCTACCAGGAGAACGCGAAGGACGACAAGTTCGACCCGCCCGGCAGCCAGACGATCAACAAGAAGCTGGTCAAGCCGATCATCGCCCACTACCTCCAGGCGGCAGTGGTGGAGAAGGCGTTCGAGGACCTGCGCGACCAGTGGTCACGGCAACTCGGCATCCTGCAGGTCCAGACCGGCAACGAGCACATCGACCGGATGGTCAACATCTGGAACGCCTACCAGTGCCTGGTGACGTTCAACCTGTCGCGCTCGGCCTCGCTCTTCGAGTCGGGCATAGGTCGCGGCATGGGCTTCCGCGATTCGAACCAGGACCTGCTCGGCTTCGTCCACATGATTCCCGCGCGCGCCCGCGAGCGGCTCCTCGACATCGCGGCCACGCAGCTGCCCAGCGGCGGCGCCTACCACCAGTACCAGCCTCTGACGAAGCGTGGCAACAACGACATCGGCAGCGGCTTCAACGACGATCCTGCGTGGCTGGTCATCGCCGCTTCCGCCTATCTGCGGGAAACGGGCGACGTCTCGATCCTCGACGAGCCCGTCCCGTACGACAACCAGGCCGGGTCCGAGACGCCCCTGTGGAAGCACCTCCAGCGAGCGATCGACTACACGCTCGAAAGGCTCGGTCCGCATGGCTTGCCGCTCATCGGCCGGGCCGATTGGAACGACTGCCTGAACCTCAACTGCTTCTCGGAGACGCCCGGCGAGACCTTCCAGACGACGATGAACAAGGAAGGCGGCGTCGCCGAGTCCGTCCTCATCGGCGGGATCTTCGTGCTGGCGGCCAACGAGCTGGCGGCCGTCGCCGAATCGCGCGGTGACGCGACCGAGGCCAGGCGTTTGACCGAGGCCGCCGCGTCGATGACGAAGGTTGTCGAGACTGCCGGGTGGGACGGGGACTGGTTCCGGCGTGCCTACGACTACTTCGGCACGGCCGTGGGCTCCAAGGAGTGTGACGAGGGCCAGATCTTCATCGAGCCGCAGGGCATGTGCGTGTTGGCCGGTATCGGGCTCGACAACGGCATGGCCGGCAAGGCCCTGGCATCCGTCCGCGAGCGCCTGGCCACGCCCGACGGCATCGTCCTGCACCAGCCCGCATACACCTACTACCACCTCGAACTGGGCGAGATCTCCTCCTTCCCGCAGGGGTACAAGGAGAACGCCAGCGTCTTCTGCCACACGAACCCATGGGTGATGATCGCCGAGGCCCGAATGGGCAACGGCGAGGGTGCCCTCGACTACTACCTCCGCATCAACCCGTCGGTCCGCGAGGCCATCTCGGAAGTGCACCGCTGTGAGCCATTCGTCTACGCCCAGATGATCTCCGGCCGGGACGCCCCGGTCCAGGGCGAGGCCAAGAACTCGTGGCTAACCGGCACCGCCGCATGGAACTTCGTCGCCATCAGCCAGTGGATCCTCGGCATCCGGGCCGAACACGACGGCCTGCGCATCGACCCGGTGCTGCCGGCGGACTGGGAGGGCTTCACGGCCACTCGCCGGTTCCGCGGCGCCACGTATGCCATCGCCGTGCACAAGCCCAAGGGCGTGACCGGGCGGGTGAACCGCCTGGTCGTCGATGGGCGCCAGATCACAGGCAGCCTGGTGCCGCTCCCCACCAGGCCGGGCCAGCCCTTCCAGATCGAAGCCTTCGTCGAGCAGGTTCCCGGCTCCGTAACGTAGAGCGTCGCCAGATTCGTTCGCCTGGCGGCGGTGG
>DATEXG010000128.1:0-7222 GCA_035257225.1 Candidatus Limnocylindrales bacterium | reverse complement strand
CGGCTCCGTGATCCGCAAGATCCAGGAGGAGACCGGGACCGAGATCAACGTGGAGGACGACGGCACGGTCCAGATCGCCGCGGTGTCGGGCGACAGCTCGCGCAAGGCGGTGCAGTGGATCGAGTCGCTGACTCGCGAGGTCGAGGTCGGCGGCCTGTACCTGGGCAAAGTGACCCGGATCATGGGCTTCGGCTGCTTCGTCGAGATCCTGCCCGGCAAGGAAGGCCTGGTCCGGATCGGCGAGCTCGCCGACTACCACGTGCCCACAGTGGAGGACGTGGTCTCGGTCGGTGACGAGGTCATGGTCGTCGTGATGGAGATCGACCGCCAGGGCCGGATCAACCTCTCGCGCAAGGCCGCCATGCAGCGGCATCTGGCGCGGGGGGACGCCGAGTAGCGTCAATCGCGGGGCCGGCCGGCAGTCGATCGGCTCTCGCCCAACCGACTGCATACAACGCTGCATATGCGTCCCCACATGCATCTTCGGGGGCTGTGGAGCGGGGCGCTGGTATACTTGCCGGGTGCCCGATGTCTGAACCATCCTGAGTGGAGCCATGTCCCGAGAGCCCCAATCACTGACCGTCGCGGTCGTCGGTGCGACCGGCGTGGTCGGTCGAACGATGATCCAGGTCCTCGCCGAGCGCCGCTTCCCGGTGGGCGAGCTTCGGCTGCTGGCTTCGGGCCGCTCGGCCGGATCGACGGTCAGTGCCGATGGACGGACTCTCACGGTTGGGGAGGCGAGTCCCGAGGCCTTCGAAGGCGTCGACATCGCCCTCTTCTCGGCGGGCGGCGACGTCTCGAGCCAGCTCGCGCCTGAAGCGGCAGCTCGCGGTGCGACGGTCATCGACAACTCGAATGGATGGCGGATGGATCCCGCGGTGCCACTCATCGTCAGCCAGGTGAATCCTGAGGATGGCGAGTGGCACGAGGGGATCATCGCCAACCCTAACTGCTCCACGATGCAGCTCGTGCCGGTCCTGATGGCCCTTCGCGATAGCGTCGGGATCGAGCGCGTGGTAGTCGATACATACCAATCCGTCTCGGGTACCGGCGCGGAAGCTCTGGCCGAGCTGGAGACGCAGATTCGAGCTCACATCGCCGGGGAGCCGAAGGTCGCCGGCGTCTACCCGCACCCGATCGCCTTCAACGTCCTGCCGGAGATCGACGTCTTCCTGGAGAACGGCTACAGCCGAGAGGAATGGAAGGTCGTCACGGAGAGCCGGAAGATCCTGCACATGCCGGAATTGCGGATCTCGTGTACGGCTGTGCGGGTACCGGTCTTCGTCAGCCACTCCGAGGCGGTCCACGTCGAGACCAGCAGGCCCGTGACCCCCCAGGAGGCGCGGCGAGCCTTCGCCGCCGTCCCCGGCGTCGTAGTGATGGACGATCCGGCGGAGCATCTGTACCCGACGCCGGTTCAGGCGGCCGGGAAGGACGAGATCTTCGTCGGGCGAGTCAGGTCAGATCCGTCTGTGGAGCGAGGCGTGGCCTTCTGGGTGGTGAGCGACAACCTGCGCAAGGGCGCAGCGACCAATGCGGTGCAGATTGCCGAGCTGCTCGTGGAACACGACTGGGTAAAAGCCCGATCTCGACGCCCGGCGGCCAGCAGGGCAGGGGAAGCATCGTGACCGACGCCGAGCGCCAGGCGGCGCTCGATGCCATAGGGGCGGAGGTGGCGGTCTGCACTCGCTGCCGGCTGCATCAGACCCGCACTATGGCCGTGCCCGGAGAAGGCACGGCAGCCACGGAGGTCATCTTCGTGGGCGAGGGCCCGGGCTTCAATGAAGACCGGCAGGGGCGCCCCTTCGTGGGTCAGGCGGGCGCTCTCCTGACTGAGCTCCTGGCATCCGTGGGGTGGTCGCGCCAGGAGGTCTTCATCACCAACGTCGTGAAGTGCCGGCCTCCGGAGAACCGCGACCCGGAGCCGGACGAGATCGCCGCTTGCGCGCCGTTCCTCACGCGCCAGCTGGAGGCGCTGGATCCGGCCCTGATCGTGACCCTGGGCAGGTTCTCGATGGCGCGCTTCAGCCCCGGCTCCCGAATCGGCCAGGTCCACGGCACGTTCAGACCGGCCGACGCCGGTTCCGGCGCTCCTAGCGCGCTGACGTTCGCCATGTATCACCCGGCCGCGGCGCTCCACCAGGGATCGCTCAAGGAGACGCTCTTCCGCGACATGGCCGGCGTGCCCGCGGCGCTGCTCGAAGCGCGAGCCAGACGGACCGAGGGCCCTGCGCGGACCGAGCCGGGCAACCCTCGGGATGCTCTCGACGGTCAGCCGGGCGAGCCCGTGGATGCCCTTGCCGACCCCGGCGAATCCGACCCCACAGCACAGCTCCCCCTCTTCTAGGATGAACACAATCGAACGGTCCCGTCACGCGAGCATCGATGCCTGACAACCAGATCCCGCTCCGCATCATCCCCCTCGGAGGCGTGGGGGAGATCGGCAAGAACATGTACGTCTTCGAGTACGGCGACGACATCGTCGTGGTCGACTGCGGGCTCATGTTCCCCGACGAGGAGATGTTCGGCATCGACCTCGTGATCCCCGACGTCACCTACCTCCGCGAGAAACGCGACAAGGTGCGGGCTTTTCTGATCACCCACGCCCATGAGGACCATGTCGGCGGCCTGCCCTACATCCTGCCTTACTTCCCAGACGTACCCGTCTACGCCTCCACGCTGGCCCGGGGGCTGCTCGGCATCAAGATCAAGGAGCACAAGCTCCACCACAACCCGCTGCTGCCGCTCGACCCGGGAGACAACCTGGAGATCGGTCCGTTCCGCGTGGAGCCGTTCCGGATCAGCCACTCCATCCCCGACGCCATGGGGATCGCCCTTCACACGCCTATCGGCACCGTCGTCACCACGGGCGACTTCAAGTTCGACCACACGCCGGTGGACGGCCGCAGGTCCGACTTCGCGATGCTCTCGCGGCTCGGCGAGGACGGGGTCATCTGCCTCCTCTCCGACTCGACCCGCGCCGAGAACCCCGGCTACACCCTCTCCGAGCGCACCGTGGGCGAGACTTTCCGCGAGATCATGGAGCCACTGGGCGGCCGCGTGATCGTGGCCACGTTCGCGAGCAACATCGCCCGCATCCAGCAGGTCCTGGACGCGGCGAATACCTTCGAGCGCAAGGTGGCCGTCGTGGGACGGTCGATGGAACAGAACTTCCGCATCGCCACCGACCTGGGCTACTTGACGTTCCCGCCCGGGCAGGTCGTGGGCAAGGACCAGATCGGCTCCATGCCGGCCGGGCAGATCGTGATAGCGACGACGGGCTCTCAGGGCGAGCCGATGGCGGGCCTGGCTCGCATGGCCAACCGCGACCACCGTTTCGTGGAGATCCAGCCCGGGGACACCGTCATCGTCAGCGCCAGCCCCATCCCCGGCAACGAGGAGTACGTGGCGCGCACCATCGACAACCTGTTCAAAGCCGGAGCGAACGTCTACTACCACGCGGTCAAGCACGCACACGTCTCGGGCCATGCCAGCCAGGAAGAGCTCAAGCTGATGCTCGGGCTGACGCGACCCAAGTACTTCATCCCGATCCACGGCGAGTTCCGGATGCTGGTGCAGCACGGTCGTCTCGCGGTCGAGACGGGCGTGGCGCCGGAGAACGTCTTCATCATCGAGAATGGCCAGGCGGTCGAGTTCTACCCTGACGGGACGGCCCGCCGCGCGGCCCCCGTCACCTCGGGATATGTCCTCGTCGACGGCTTGTCGGTGGGTGACGTAGGCGAGGTCGTCCTGCGGGACAGGCGGGCCCTTGCCAGCGACGGCATGTTCATCGTGGTGATCACCGTGGATAAGCAGACGGGCAAGGTGGTCGCACGGCCGGAGATCGTCACCCGCGGCTTCGTCCATGGCAACGAGCGGGATCCGCTCATGGACGGCGCCGTCGAGCACATCATGGCGGCGATCGAAAGCCCGGGCGATCGAACGAGCGAGGTTGGGCTGCTCAAGAGCCAGATCAAGGACGAGGTCTCCCGATACCTGTACGAGCAGACTCGCCGGCGACCGCTCGTCTTTCCCGTCGTGGTGGAGGTGTAGATGGCGACGCGCTCGTCCGCTGCCTCCGGCCGCTCCTCGTCCAGCCGGAGCACGCGCCCGCCCGCCGCACGCCGGCGCCGGCGCCGGGTCCATGTGGCACCGGATCTGGTCCGTCAACTCCTGGGTGTGTTCTTCCTGATCCTGGGAGTGACGCTTCTCATCGGGCTGACTCTGAAGGGCGGCCAGCTGACGGAGCTCGAACTCAACCTGATCGCACCATGGTTCGGCTCGATGCGATGGCTCTTGCCCTTCCTGCTGATCCCGTTGGGCTACTACCTGGAGAGGGCCGACGGGGAGAAATGGGACTGGCAGCTGACCCTGTTCGGCACGGCCGTCGCGTATCTCGCAGCGGTGGGGCTGGGGAGCCTCGTGAACGAGAAATGGGGCGGTACGGCCGGCAGGGCGATCGCCAACTTCCTGGCGCCCCTGATCACGACACCAGGGACCGGTCTGATCCTCTCGATGCTGGTGGTTGCGGGCGTGTTGCTGGCGCTCGACATGTCGCTCCCCGCGGTCGTGGAGCCTCCGGCGCGCCTCATCGGGCGTGCGTTCGTCAAGCTCTTCCGGCCTGCGCCCAAGCCGGCGCAGCCCGGCGGGGCATCCCAAGCCGCACGCGCGGACCGTGCGGACAACACGGCCGGTGAGTCGGCCGCGTCCGAGGCGCGTGGCAGGTTGGCCAACGAGCGGTCAGCCTCGATCCCGGTGGCCACTCCGAATGTCGGCCCGACCTCGCAGACATTCGCGCCGCAGGCCTCGCCCGCTTCTGCGTTGCGAGACGGCGGTCCGCTGAGAGAGACTCCAAGGGAAGCCGGAGCCGCGTCCTCCGAAGCAGCCGGTCGCGGAGGGCTCTCCATACGTGACGGCGTCCCGGCGAGAGGGCAACGGCCGGCTACTGGGGACCTGTCTTCGGCCGGGCTCGGTGGCGGCGTACTGACGACGACCATGGCGCTGCGTCGCGAATACCATCTCCCGCCGCTGGCCTTGCTCGAGGACATCGCCCCGAGCAACGGCGATAGCACGATGGACCACGCCCGGAACGCCGCCATCATCGAGGGCAAGCTCGCCAGCTTCTCGATCCCCGCCCGCGTGACGGTCTGGAACGCGGGCCCAGTGGTAACTCAGTATGAGGTGGAGCCCTCGCCGGAAATCAAGGTCAGCCGCATCGAGGCTCTCGCCGACGATCTGGCCATGGCTCTGGCCGCTCGCACGATCCGGATCGAGGCCCCCATCCCAGGCAGGAGTGTGGTCGGTCTCGAGATCCCCAACAAGGACTTCAACATCGTGGCCCTGCGCCGGATCCTCGAGGAGGTCGACTTGCGGGACGCCTCCAAGCTGACGTTCGCCCTGGGTCGAGACGTGGCCGGCCACGCTCGGGCGGCGGACCTGGCCAGGATGCCGCACCTTCTCATCGCTGGGGCCACCGGCTCGGGCAAGAGTGTGATGGTCAATGCCCTGATCACGAGCCTGCTCTGCAACGCTACCCCGGACGAGGTGAGGTTGGTCCTCATCGACCTCAAGCGCGTCGAGCTTTCCGCCTACAACGGCCTCCCGCATCTGATGGTCCCGGTCATTACGGAGCCGGAGCGGGCCAAGGCGGCCCTCAAATGGGCGGTCTCCGAGATGGAGAACCGCTTCAGGCGATTCGCGGGGGCGAGCTCGCGCAATGTCACCGGGTTCAACGAGACGCGCGCCGATCCCGCCGACCGAATGCCGTACCTGGTTGTCATCATCGATGAGCTGGCCGACCTGATGATGCGCGAGGGCAAGACCGTCGAGGAGCCGATCGTCCGCCTGGCCCAGAAGGCGAGAGCGACGGGCATTCATCTGGTCCTCGCTACTCAGCGGCCGTCGGTGAATGTCGTCACGGGCTTGATCAAGGCCAACTTCCCGAGCCGAATCGCCTTTGCCATGGCGTCCCAGATCGATTCGCGGACCATCCTGGATATGCCGGGCGCGGAAGACCTCATCGGCCGGGGCGACATGCTCTTCCAGCCGGCCGACCTGCCGCGGCCGATCAGGCTGCAGGGTGTGTTCGTCTCCGACAAGGAGATCGCCAACATCGGCGAGCACTGGCGAGCGGAGGCAGAGCCGCACTACGACATGGGCATCATCGAAACGGACGAGGAGCCCGAGAACACCGAGCAGCCGATCGACATCGAGGCCGACCGGCTCTTGCTCGATGCCATGGGCGTCATCCAGGAGTACGATCGTGCATCCGCGTCGCTCCTGCAGCGACGTCTGAAGATCGGCTACGCCCGAGCGGCTCGCATCATGGATCAGCTGGAAGCTCGCGGATACATCGGGCCGTTCGATGGATCGAATGCGCGGCAGGTGCTGCGCCGAACTAGCACGCCGTCCAATCCGGCCTTCGGAAACGGCGAGGATGAGGAATGACGACCAGCAACCCATTGCGTCGAGCGGCGACCCGACGCCCGGTCGGCTCACACGGGGGTCATGGCGGCTCGGGAGTGGGCGACAACGGCCGCTCGCCGGTGGGGGAGCAGCTTCGCGGGGCCCGCGAGGCAAAAGGGGTGGATCTCCACCGCGTCGAACGCGACACCAAGATCCGCATCAAGTACCTGGAGGCACTCGAGAGCGGCGACTTCGGCGATCTACCGGGAGAGGTCTACACTCGCGGCTTTCTGCGCAACTACGCCACGTATCTAGGCCTCGATGCGGACGATATCGTTGCCGAGTGGCGTCAGGAAGCCGGTGAGCCGGAGCCGTTCCTGCCGAGACTCGTAGGTCCGCAACCAATGACGATCAGGCGGGGCGTCGTCTTCCAGCGCAGCCACGCCATCATCCTGGTGGTCATTCTCATCGTGGCCGCGGTCGGGTCGTACTTCGGATACCAGGTCACGCGGTTCCTGCAATACCCGACGGTGGCGGTCTCGGATCCGTCTGGACAGCGGTCCCTCGTGCTCCCGCCGGGAACTACGAGCTACGTCTTGAAGGGCACAGCCACGGCAGGCACCACCGTGCTGGTCTCCTGGGATGGTCAGGACCCCACAATCGTGACGGTCGACGAATCGGGCCACTGGACCTATACGGCCTTGCTCCACTTCGGCGACAACCAGTTCGACATCACGGCGAAGAACCTGGACACGAGCCACGCCAGCGGGACTTCGCGGGTGATCATCACGGTTCCGGTCGTCTCGCCCAGCCCGCC
>DATEXG010000127.1:0-7753 GCA_035257225.1 Candidatus Limnocylindrales bacterium | reverse complement strand
CGGGTCGACCGGAGCCGGATCGCCCGGAGCCGGATCGCCCGGAGCCGGATCGCCCGGAGCCGGAGTGTTATCCATGGCAGATCCCTCCTGAAGAGGTGGAATGGATGCGGCTCCAGCATACCTCCGTCGCGAAGCGATTCTCCAGCGCGACCTCCGCGTCGATCGCCCGGCGCAATTGCCGGTTCAGTCCCAGAGTCGGAGCGGCGACAGGAAGTCGATGACCAGGGCGGCCAGTCGCTCTGGCTGCTCCATGCCGACCATGTGAGCCACGTCCGGCCACATGGCGGTCCGGGCGTTCGGAGCGGCCGTCTCCAGGCGCTTCAGCGCTTCCGCAAAGAGGCTCAGGTCCAGCGCCCCGGCGACCGCCAGAACGGGGCAGCGCAGATCGCCCAAACGGTCGTTGGCGGGAGGGATCATCGGGATCCCCCGGCCGGTCACGTGCCCCGGCTCGTAAAGCGGCCGGGCAAGCCTCCGAACGGTGTCGCGGATCTCCGCGGGGACGCGAGTGGCCGGCTGACCCGGCCCGTCCACCCAGACGCGCACCAGTAGATCGGCAATGGCGTCGGGATCGCGTGGGTCGGCCGATTCCACCCGGTCGCCTTCGTCGAAGAGGGCCCGTTCCAGAGGTGTCATGCCGCCCCCTAGCCCACCGGGCCCGGCCCCGACAGGTACTACGGCCACGACCCGGTCCGGCGATTCGATGGCCATATCGAGGCCGATTTGGCCGCCCTTGCTGTTGCCGACGATGACCGCGCGCCCCACCCCGAACGCGTCCAGCACGGCCCGCAGATCGGCCCGATCGCTGAATTCGATGTCGTCGGTTGTCGAGGCGCCGAAGCCGCGCAAGTCGTAGCGGATCACCCGGAAGCCGGCGGAGATCAGCCTTGGGACCATCGGATCCCACGAGGTGTGGTCCACGATGGCCGCGTGGATGAGGATCAGCGGCGGCCCGACGCCTTCCCCAACCGCGAACAGGCGACCGCCCGGAACATCGACGAATCGTTCCATCAGTCGGAGTCTACCCGGCCCGTCGCGGCTCTCTGTGGCGTAACCTTGCCGCTGCCGATCGTCTGGAAGCGACACGCGAGGTGCGAACGTGCTCGAGCTAGTCGTCGTGGTGTGGCTGTGCTGGCGCAACGGCAGGACCGCCCGGAAGGCGGGACACAGCCAGCGCCGATACTGGCTGATCACGGTCGGCTTGCTGTTCGTCGGCGTGAACGGAGGGGAGATCGTCGGGTCCATCTTGATCGGCGGACCTCACCTGCCGATGTGGGCAGCGTACGCGTTCACGTGGGGGGGCCTCATTCTCGGTGGCGCCGCTTCGTACGAGATCGCTAACAGGGCCGCTCGGACTCCGGTGGTCGTTGCGGCTGAGCCCTGGGAGCCGACGCATTGGTCCCCCGAAGGCGACCTCGACGTCACGGACGCTCCGCACTCGAAAGAACCCGTCGTGAGCGTCATCCTGGGACGCAGGGTCGTCCAGGTCGATGAGTGGGCAGGCGATCGGGCGCACGTCGTCATGGCCGATGGCCGGCAAGGTTGGGTCGACGGAGCGGGGCTGGTTGCTTTCCGTTCTGAGCGTGCCGACGTCTGGGAGTCGCCGGCGGAGGCTGGCGGCTCCCAGACGGACGACTAGCTCGGCCGGAAGATGCCGATCCCGCCGAAACGCTCGCAGCTCGCGCGCTAGAAAGCTCGGCCGAGGCTGGTGCGGGCTCCAGCGCCCGAGTCCGCGCCTTCTGGCACCATCCGCACATGAGCCACAGCCGCCGGCCGAACGAGTCCCCGAACGTCCGTCTTCCGGTCACCCTGCCCGACCTGTCGGAGCCGCGAGCCCTGCTGTTCGACCTGGACGGAACGCTGGTGGACACGGTGGCCCTGCGAGTGGCGGCCTGGCTGGCGGCGTTTGGGCGGTTCGATATCCCGGTCGATCGCGAGCTCCTGCCGGCGTACATGGGATCGGATGGACGCTGGCTGGCCAGGGAGGTGGCGCGGGCCGCCGGCCGCGAGATCGACTGGGCCACGAGCGACGAGATCGACCGTCTCAGCGGCTCGCTCTTCGACGAGCTGAACAGTGCACCGCAGCCGCTGCCGGGTGCCACCGAGCTGCTCACTGCTCTCGAGGGGGAAGGTCTGACCTTCTGCATCGCCACGGCCAGCCAGCCCGGCCAGGTGGAGGCCAACGTCAAGGCCCTGGGACTGCCCGCGCCGCCCGCGATCGTTGACGCCAGCCACGTGGAGAACGCCAAACCCGAACCGGACCTGCTTCTCGCCGCCGCTGCCCAGCTGGGCGTTGCGCCGGGGGGCTGCTGGTACGTGGGCGATTCAGCGTGGGACATGATGGCCAGCATCCGCGCCGGAACGGTCGCGGTGGCTGTGACCACGGGCGCCACCTCCGCCGAGGCGCTGCTGTCGGCAGGCGCCGCGGTCGTTGTCCCGGGTCTTCCGGCTTTGGCGGCCGAGCTCCGAAGGCGTGGCCTGTTGCGTTAGCCCGGACGTCGCATCGCATTCGCTCGGCGCAGGAGGTTCCACGAGGGTCGGGGTATCGTGCCGGCATGCATCCGACCGATCCGACCTCGACGGCTCCAGACGCTTCGGCGCAGGAGCAGCGGGTCGAGAAGCTGCAGCTGGCCGACTGGCGGCGCCGTATCTCGGAGGTCTACGCCGAGGTGCGGGGGTTGGCGGCGACCGATCCCGCGAAGGCCTGGGATCACTGGCGCCTGATCCGGGAGCGGCTGTACCGGGAGCACCCGTCGTCTCCGGTCCCGGCGGATAGGCGCGCCGCCTTCGTTGCCGGGCATTTCGCCCACGACCCGAGCCTTCGTTTCGAACTGCCTGTGCGGCCCGCCGGCACCTCGGAGACCGCCGACCGGGCAGGGGAGAGCCGCGCCGGCTCAGGTTCCGACTTGGGCTCCGGTTCGGGCTCCGACTTGGCCGCACGTCTGGGCGCTGGTCTGGGCGCCGGCTTGTCGCTGCCGATCAGCGTCGGTCAGCCGATCTCGTTCGATCGGGTCGGCTGGCTGGACATCCCGTTCGCGTCGGGAGTGCGCAGGCTCGCCCTGTTCTGGCTGCCCGAATACTCGGGAGGGTTCTTCCTGCCGTTCCGAGATGCGACCAACGGTGCCGCGACCTACGGCGGCGGCCGCTACCTGATCGACAGTGCTAAGGGGGCCGACCTCGGCGGCGACCCGGCTCGGGGCACGGTGATCGTCGACTTCAACTTCGCGTATCACCCCTCATGCGCCTTCGATCCCCGCTGGTCCTGCCCGCTCTCGCCGCCCGAGAACCGACTCGAGATAGAGGTCCGCGCCGGGGAGCTTCTCCGCTGACGGATCGGCGACGGATCGACTGACGGATCCACGACGGACCGGCGGTCGCCGGGTCATTCGACGGGTTGAGCCGTCTCCTCGCCGGGCTTGCCCGCGGGCGCGACCCGCTGCAGGTCCACGCCTCGGACGCGCCGCGTCTTGCCGGCTTCCGTGCGGACCATGGCGGCGGGGATCAGTCCACCGACGATCGAGTCCACGACCGCCATCTCGCCGGCGTAGAGTCCGCCTCCGCCGATCTTCACCCGATCGCCGACTGAGATGTCGTCGCGTCCGGTGAGCGCCGCCAGGTTGATCTCCGCGACCGTCGAGCGGACGTATCCCGGGTCGCCGGGCAGCCCGACCGTTCGGACTTGCCGCGTTGCCGTCCGGGCGACCGGGTAGTTGATCTTGCGTTTTCGCACGGCGAACAGCCTCCTTAGCGGCCCGAAGCCACGAACGCGGGCCGAGCCTGACCGGATCGTCCGCGACCTGAGAACGTGCGAGCCCCGGAACGCCCGTCAAAGCGTCGAGTCGGCGCCGGCTCGCGATCACGATCGGGCAGGAACTCCTCGACGACTGCGTAGGGGATGGCCTTTCGCAAGAGGCGCTGGACTCCGCGCAACTCCTCGACCTCGTCGGGCGAGACGAGCGAGATAGCCGTTCCGCTCGCACCGGCCCGGCCGGTCCGGCCGATGCGGTGGATGTAGTCCTGCGGATCGTTCGGCAACTCGAAGTTGACGACGTACGGCAGGTCCTCGATGTCGAGCCCGCGCGATGCCACGTCCGTGGCGACCAGGACCTTGACGAAGCGACCCTTGAAGGCCGCCAGGGCCCGCGTCCGCTCCGGCTGGCTTCGGTCGCCGTGGATGGCGGAGGTGCTCACGCCTCTGCGATCGAGGTAGGAGGCCAACCGGCTGGCGCCGAGCTTGCTTCGGGTGAAGACGAGGACCTGCTCCATCTGATCGCGCTTGATCAGGTGCAGGAGAAGGTCGGCCTTGCGCTCGGTATCGACCGGGTACAGGACCTGGGTCAGGTTGTCGGCGATGCTGTTGCGGGCGGCTACCTCGACCGTTTCGGGGTTGGTGAGGAACTCGCCCGCCATTTGGCGGATTTCGTCGGAGAAGGTGGCCGAGAAGAGAAGCGTTTGGCGCTTGGCGGGGATGCTCGCGACGATCTTGCGGACGTCGGGGATGAAGCCCATGTCGAGCATTCGGTCGGCCTCGTCCAGGACGAGGATCTCGACCGCGGTGAGGTTGACGCTACGCTGACCGATGTGGTCGAGCAGGCGGCCCGGAGTCGCGACCAGGATCTCCACGCCGTTCCAGAGCATCTTGATCTCGGGATCGATGCGGGTGCCGCCGTACACGACGGCCGATCGCAGCGGGACGCCCCGACCATATGTCTTGACGGACTCGGCGATCTGGACCGCCAGCTCGCGGGTTGGGGTCAGGATGAGGACCCGGACCGGGTGCCGCGCCGGCGAGAACCCGGCGTTGCCGTGGTGGCGGAGGTTCTCGAGGATCGGCAGCACGAAGGCGGCGGTCTTGCCGGTGCCGGTCTGGGCGGCGGCGAGGATGTCGCGGCCGGCCATGATGAGGGGGATGGCCGCGCTCTGGACGGGCGTCGGCTCGGTGTAGCCCTCACGCGCCACTGTGGCGAGGAGGTCGGCCGAAAGGCCGAGGTTTTCGAATGTCAAACGAGTTCTCCTGAATGCGTCGTGCGACGCGGGGTCTGGGCGTGCCGGCCAGGATGGATACGGTCCCGCAGGGGCGCCGCCGTCGAGATCTGATAGTTGTTGCTGGCCGCGACGAGACGTGCGGCGGGGCGGTCAGGCAACGACGGCCGCCAGCTTGCGACCGTGCGGGTAAGGCCGCTCGGCGGCCGCGCGAGCGGCCCGATCGAATACGTGCCGGTACTTGCGGCCCACTTCCCACCACACCATGCCGCGGCTGTGCTCGTACGCGAGCCGCCCCATCGAAGCCCGCAATTCGGAGTCGAGCAGCAGCTCCGTTATCGCCGTGGCAAGAGCGCCCGACGAAGACGGAGAAACGAGCCTGCCGCGTCCGTCGGCGAGCAACTCGGACGCCAGTGCGGAGGGAGTCGAAATGATGGCCTTGCCAGCGCCCATGGCGTAGGCGAGAGTGCCCGACACGGTGCGGTCGAGGTCCGGTGAGGGCGTCACGAAGACGTCCGCGGCCTCGAGCCAGGTGCAGAGCTCTACCCGGCCGACGAACCGATCGACGAACTTGACCTGCTCGGTCATGCCCAGGGCCGAAGCCTGGGCTTCGAGGGCGGCTCGATAGGCCTCGCCGGCGCTGCCGACCGTGGTGGCCGGGCTGGTGGAGCCCAGGATGATGTATCGCGCCGTGGGCACGGCGGCGACAATCGCGGGCATGGCTTCGATCACCGACTCGAGGCCCTTGCCGGGCGCGAGGAGACCGAAGCTCAGGATGACCGCTTTGCCCTGAAGGCCGAGGCGCGGCTTGATCGTGTCCGGAGCGATCAGCGGTAGATCGGATACGCCGTGGGGGACGATGTCGATCAGACTGGCGTCCACGCCGTATACGCCGGTCAGCAGATCTGAGGCTGCTTGCGACATGACTACCGATGCCTCGGCGGCGTTCACGAGCTCGATGAGGATGGCCCGCTGTGCCGGCGTGGGGTGGGCAAAGATGTTGTGGAGCGTGGCCACTATCGGGACTCGCAGAGCCCGGATGAAGTCCAGGACGTAGGCGCCGTCTTCGCCGCCCCAGATGCCCGGTTCGTACTGAACCGAGACCACGTCCACGCCGCAGTCGTTGAGGGCATGGGCCACGTACGCGTAGTCGCTCTGGATGTCGCGCCGGATGCGGTGACGGACTTCGGCCGGATAGGGGCCGGGCTCGGTCGAAGGGTGAAGAGCGACGATCTCGCGCTCACCGACCGTGGTGGCCAGATCGTAGGTGAACGTCGCTATCCCACATCGGCGTGGCGCGTAAGTGGAAACGAAGGCTGTCCTCGAGATGAGGTAGCTCCTGTCGGGTGAAACCGCCAACGTGGCGGGGCGCTCCGCGGCCCGAGACGACTGCCGTCCAGGCCGCGAATGCCGGAAGGCGGACTAGGCCGCGCTAACCTGTACGGCGCGCGGGCCCTTGGGGCTGGTCTCGATTTCGAACGAGACACGCTCGCCGCCGATGAGACGATCGAAGTCGAGAGGGGCTACGAGGCCGCCGCGGTGGAAGAAGTATTCCTTGCCGTCTTCGGCTGCAATGAAGCCAAAACCGCGGTCGCCAACGACCTTCTTGATTGTACCGGTGGTCATAAGTGACCCTTTCCTCTTCCCGAACGAGACGGCAGACGCACGGTCTGTTCGAGAAGGAAGGTCGACCACGCGGAGCGTCACCACAAGAGGTGGCAACGCATCCACAGTACTCGCTTTTGGCCGATAGCACAAATGCTGAGTCCCTTGGTATATGGCTCCGCGCCCGCGAAAAGACCCGGCGTCGCCGGCGTCGCGGCCGGCGCCGACCGACTTGACCGAATGGGGCAACGGCCCCATGGTGGTACGGCCCGAAGGCGCCGGCACTGGTTCAGTCGCTCGTAGCGCTCGGCAGATTGGATGGCCCTCAGTGGCCCGCAGACCGTTCCGCACCGCCGACGCGCTCATCGTGGTGAGCTCCGAGGGCTACTTCGACGTCTTCCCGCCCGTGAGCCGCCGGCCGAACGACAAGCCCGCGTATCGCGGAGTCGTCGCCGAGTTGGGGGCCACCCTCCGAGGTTACGACGACAAGCTGTCCGTCCGTCCCGATTCGGTCGCTCTCGACGCCGCCGTGTCGGTGTGGTCGAGAAACCACGGCGCAGCCGCGGTGCGCGGCGATCTCGGACTGGGACGCAACGGCAGCACGGTCTAGGCCGGCGAGTTCGTGACACACCCTGCGCCCAACGCAGTCTGAAAGGAGCGCCCCATGACCGACAACGCCGAACCCAATGCGCCGAAGCCCGAAGCCGACCGCAGCAAGTCCTCGTACCGCTCAACTCCCGTTGCCACCGTCGACAACCGCCTGACAGGCGGGTCCGGAGTCCAGCGCAGCCATCTCCGCGATCGCAAGGCATGGCTCAAGGGCCGCACTCGTGCAGGACAGTCCTGGGCGCAGCGCAAGACCGCCAGCGTCACCTACTGCCCGGCCAAGACGCGGTAGGGTTGGAGAGGTTTCGATGAGCAGTCGTGGCAGGGCGGCCGGAGCCGCTCCCCGCGCTTCTGACGGTCGTCCGGCGCCGCGGTCGCTCGGGCCCGAAGACGAGCGCCTGAACGACGATATCAACGCCGTGTTGCGGGACGCCGCCGAGCTGCTGGAAGTTCGAACCCGGGCCGAGGCCGCGGAGGACACAGCGGCGGCCAGGCGTGAGTTCGATGCTGTCGTGGCGCTCGCTCGAGCCCGGCCAGGCAAGTCCCGCAACTGATACCGCAG
>DATEXG010000126.1:0-3958 GCA_035257225.1 Candidatus Limnocylindrales bacterium | reverse complement strand
GCCCTCGAGCGGCGGTCCTTGCGTCTCCCGGGGTGGCTCGCCAGATGGTGCAGCGAGAGCCCGTGGCTCGTTTCCCGCGCAACGAGGCCATCATCGGACCTGTCGAGCGCCTCGAAGCGTTCGCCGGACAGCAGCCCGACGAGGATTCCCCAATGCCAGCGATCACAGTCCCTGATATCACCATCCTGCCGCGCATCCAGGCGCCGGATCCGACGATCGCTCGCGAGCGTGCCCTTCGAAGCCTGACGACCGCCCCGAGCGGGCTCGAGGGCGAGGGCTTTCCAGTGCACCGAGCCTTCGCCGGCGTCGATCTCGGGGACCTCGACCCGTTCGTCCACCTCGATCAGATGGGCGAAGTCGAATACGCGCCGGGCGAGCCGAAAGGCACGGCGTGGCACCCGCACCGCGGCTTCGAGACCGTGACGTACATGATCGACGGCACCTTCGAGCACCAGGATTCGAACGGCGGCGGGGGCGTGATCACCAACGGCGACACGCAATGGATGACCGCCGGTGCCGGAATCCTGCACATCGAGAAGCCGCCGGAGTGGCTCGTTGTCAGCGGGGGCCTCTTCCACGGCTTTCAGCTCTGGGTGAACCTGCCGCGGGCCGAGAAGTGGGCTCAGCCGCGCTATCAGGATCTCAGGGCAGGGGAAGTGGCGCTCGCGACTTCCCCGGACGGGGGTGCGCTGGTCCGCATCATCGCCGGTGAGATCGACGGTCACAAAGGGCCGGGTTCGACCTACACGCCGATCAACCTGATCCACGCCACACTGAGTCCGGGCGCCCGCCTATCGCTCCCCTGGAGGGTCGACTACAACGCCCTCGTCTACGCCATGGCGGGGCGTGGCACGGTCGGCGTGGAGACTCGACCGATCCAGTCCGGGCAGCTCGCCGTCTTCGGGCCCGGCGACGCGCTGACCGTCGCCGCTTCGCAGGTCCAGGACGGCCGAAGCCCGAACCTCGACGTCCTCATCCTCGGCGGCCGACCGATCCGGGAGTCCGTCGCGTGGATGGGTCCGTTCGTGATGAACACCCGCGAGGAAGTGATGCAGGCCTACACCGACTACCAGGCCGGTCGTCTCGGGACGATCCCGGCCGTCGCGGCGGTCCACCACACGCCGACGACGGTCGTCGAATCCGGCGAGCGCCTAGACGGCGGTAACGCCTGACCGCAGCCTGGTCCGCGGGCCGGGTCGGCTATTTGAAGTCCTTCATCTTGGTGCCCAGCTTGACCGCCAGCGCGAGCATGTCGGTGTCCGAGAGGATCGACGTGGACGAGCGGTCCAGGCGCAGGAACTTGTCGGTGCCGAGAACGAAGTAGATGGCGTTGATGACGCCGTTGTCCTGGATCGCAACCCAGTGGTCCATCGGAATGCTGGTGTTCGTTGTGATGGTGCGGCCGAGGGTCACCTGGGCGGCCTTCTGACGGGCCACATTCAGATAGTTGAGCACCACCAGAAGGTAGGCATCCTTGCCGTCGGCGGCCGCGGTCGCGGTGTAGTAGTCGCAGGCGTAGGTGGTGCTGCTTGTGATAGGCACGACCTTCTTGAAGGTCTTCCCGCTGAGCCCTTCCATGAACGCTTGCGTGAACTGGCCGCAGATATCCTCGACCACGTAGTAGTGCGCTTGATCCGGGCGGGTGGGTTCGCCCGGGAATCGAACGAATCCGTCGGCGTCTGCGATGGTGCCGTCCGGATTCGTCTGAGATATCGCAGAAGGCGTCGGGGTCGCCTCGAACTGCGTCGGGGTCGCCTCCGACTGCATTGTGGTCGGCCCAGTGCCAGGTGTCGGGCCTCCACTCGGGCTGGCACCTGACTGACCACAAGCGCCCAAGGCAATGGATGCCATAGCGACAATCGAGATGACAACCCGTCTCTTTGCCATCGCGCCCACTCCAATCTGAGTTGGTTGAGGCATCAACCTTCCACGATTATGGAGCCTGTGAGCGGCAGATTGCGCGAGATCTCCGCGTTACCGCCGCTCCCCGGGGATCTCGGCAGCCGCGGCTTCATCGACGAGCCAGACCGCACCGTCACGGCGGGTGCGCTGGACCGGCCAGCGGCGGCCATCGCGAACCGCGCCGAAGACGTGGCCCAGGGCCTCGGCCTTGCCGGCGCCCCAGGTGACGACCAGAACCGGGGCCGCCTCCAGGAGCCGTGGATTCATAGTCATTCGAGGCAGATGCGGCCCGATGTGCGACGGCGCGGGCACGCCCATCGTCCAGGCGAAGCTGTCCAACGCCGGGCTGTCCGGGAAGCAGGAGAGGACGTGGCCGTCGGTCCCCACGCCGACCAGGATAAGATCGAAGACAGGCCAGTTGCCCTTTGCCAGTGGCAGGTTCGCGGCCATCTCCTCGGCGTAACGTGCGGCGCACCAGGCGTTGTCCCGCATCTCCGCGATCGCCCGATCCACCGGGAAGGGATGGACGTTGGCCGCAGGCAGGGGCGCTCCGCCTTCGTCCGCACCGCCGCCCAGCAGGACATCGTCAAGAGAGGTCACGTTCGATTCGGGGTGGTCGCGCGGGACGAACCGCTCGTCGCCGAACCAGACGTGGACCTGCGGCCAGGGGACGCGATCGCGCAGCGGCGACCCGGCCAGGAAGCGGTAGATGGGGATCGGAGTGGTGCCGCCGGAAGTGCAGAAGTCGGCCCGGCCGCGGCGCCTCACCGCGGCGATCAGCGCGACCGCGATTCGATCGGTGGCCTCACGGGCCACTGCCTCCGGATCGGCCAGAACCACCAGCTCGGGCTCGCCCCGGTTGGGTGCCGTAGGGCCCGCGACGTCGCTACCGGCGAACGGCTCCGGCACCCGGGCAACCTCCGTCTCGTGCTCAGTCACGGCCACCGCTCCCGCGCCTTTCGATCGCCCCGTGCGGAGCCTCTTCCGCTCCGATCAGACGGCCCGCCATTGCCAACGCTTCCAGCCCGACCGGATCGGCCGCGCTGTCCTCCACGGCCCGCTCCAGCAGCTCCGCGTCTTGGAGCCTGGGAGCCAGATAGGTGCGCCGAACTCGCTCGCGACCCTTGTCGCGGACGGCCACCTCGACCGTCCGATCGCCCGCTGTGACGTCGCCGACCAGCTCGGCCCCGCGCAAACGCGAAACGATCTCCACCCGCACCGTCGATCCCTCGCCCAAGTCCGAACTGGCCGGGCGAAGCTCCACGTCCACGTTGTGGTCGAGTTGGCGGAGCGTGGCCACCCGCCTGCCCCCGGGCACGCGCCGCAGAGGCGAAACCACACCCATCCCCAGCCGAGATGCCAGCCAGGCCACGTGGTAGATGGGTCGCACGACGTTCGTCAATCCGGCCGGGTCGCCCTCCTGGATGGCGGCGTACTCGACGGCGATCGATCGAACTGCCCGAAGATGCGGACGAAGGTCCGGCAGGTCGTAAACGGAGGCGAGCGCCTCCCGCCAGCGAGCCTGCCGGAGGAGCGCGAAGTCGGCGACCAGCAGCCGCCGGCTGTGCGCCAGGTGCGCCAGGGCGGCCAGGCGGTCCATGCCGTCACCGGACCAGGATGACCCGTCGACGATCAGGCGATCCGCCAGCGGCACGAGTCGATCCGCGCGGCGCGAGGAAAACTGCGGGTCTTCCGGCCACCACAGCGCGACCGGCAGATCGTGGACCAGGAGCGGCACGATGATCGAGGCTAGGTGCATCCCGGTTTCACCGTGAGCGGTCACGTGGATCGTCTCGGCGCCCGTCTCGGAGCGTCCCGTTGCCGCGCTCAGCGCCAGCGCGTCGATCCGGGCCTCCAGGCCGGGACGGCCGTCGGGATCCATCGCGAAGAGGATCAACGACCGCGACGGGCGGCGTCCGGCCGTGTCGGCGATAGTGGCCGTGCAGCGCTCGGCGGTCTCGCGACGACGCGCCACCACGACCAGGTTCAGCACGCTTGAACGGGCCACGACGTGCCTCTCCCCGGCGCCACTCGGCTCGCGTGCGGCCAGGGCCGC
>DATEXG010000125.1:0-2235 GCA_035257225.1 Candidatus Limnocylindrales bacterium | reverse complement strand
CGTGGCTCCGGGGGCCGTGGCTCCGGGGGCCGTGGCTGCCGAGTCACCACCCGATGGTGCCGCTCCCGACGGGCCTGGCGGCGGTGCGTAGCCGGCCGCGAACCCGACCGGAGTCCCACCCGGGGCCCACGGCGACTGTGGCGGCCATTCGGAAGGTTCGATCGGGACGACGACGATCATGATCAGGTAGGCCCAGAAGGTCAGCGAGCCGGTGAAGAAGACCGACAGGAACCAGATGATGCGGACGATGACGGGATCGACGTCGAAGTAGGCCGCGACCCCGCCGCACACTCCGGCGAGGATGCGGTCATCGGCAGAACGGTAGAGTCGTCGAGGATTCACTTGCAGCCTCCCGCAGGATGGAGTTTCAGCGAGCCGAGGCTCGTGTTTACTGTCAGGGTCGCTTTGTGCGCGGCGGTCGCGTAGTTGCTCGTCTGCCACACGCCGCCGACCTGGATCATCCCCACACCGGAGAAGTCACTTGACGAGAGACTCCCGGTCGAGGTGATCTGGAGGCCAAGCTCCGGCGGAGCGCAGACTTCGAGCGACCCGAGGTTCGTCTTGAGATCGCCGCTGACGTCCGATGAGCCGCCGAGCTCGATCCAGGCCGAGCCCAGGTTCGTCGATACGGTCAGGTTGCCCACGCTGGCGCCGGTCAGATCGACGTGTAGGGAACCCAGGTTGAGGGTGAACGCGGCGGACGAAAGATTCGCCTGGGAGAGGCGGTATCGGGCATCCCCGAAATCGAGCGTGGACGAGAGGCTCACCTGAGTCGAGCGCGGCAGCGCGACCTGCCAGTCGTCTTTGCCTCGGTCGGTCCACCCGCTGCGGTCCCCACTCGAGTTGATGTCGAGCGACGTCGAGTCCGAGCTGACCAGAGCAGCGTGCCCGCCGTCGTTGGTCGCGTTCACGTGCCATCGGTCGTCGGTGGATGTGGTGATCGTCGCCGACCCGCATTGCAGATGCATGGTCACCGTCGAGGCTCCTCCGAAGGAGCCGTCGCGGGCGACGGACGCGGGGCTGTTGCCGCCGCTGCCGCAGCCGACGTTGGCACCGACGGCGAAGACGCCACCGAGGACGAGGCCGAGCGTTGCCGCCACGACCAGGCCGCCCAAGAATGCCGCCGGTGTTCGCGACAGGACGAAGCCAAGCCCGATTCCCACCAGGATGAACGGCCACAGCCGCCAGGCTTCGCCGATAGCGGAGCTGGACACGACTCCCTGGTGATACGCGAGCGGCACGGCGCCCAGCACGATGAAGAAGACTCCCCAGTTGAGTCGACCCCGGTCAACTTTCATGTGCACCACCTCTCGTAGGCTCGCCGCCGAGTCGGTGAACGGGCCTCGCTCGGGGATTGGGCCCGAGTCGGGCGATGCCGGCCGACGGGCCGCTGCGGTCAGAATACGCGCCGCGATTCTTCCCCCGCGTCATTCGCGAGGCTGCCGTCGCGTCGTCCGCTAGATCGAATTGGTGTCGTCCGCGAGCCGTGTCGTGATAGCCTCAACACGATGGCGTGAAGGTCACCGCGTTGGCTGGGAGGCAATCCGATGCGACTGAGCGAGTGGCGGAAGGCGGCCCCAACTCGGGACTCGATGAGCAACCGGGTTATGGCCGTTCTCAATCCGGTCCTGCACGATCTGGGGGCCGATCCCAACCCGGAATCCTGGGTGGTCTGGGGGGACGATCCCGAGCTGCGGTATGCGGTTCTCGCGCCCACGCCGGCCGGGCTCATATCCGTGGCAGTCCGATTGACGGGGCCGGAAGCGGGACCTCGCGCCACGGCCAAGCTGGTCCGCTGGTCCAAGCTGTCGGTCAGCGAGCTGGCCGTGGAGGCCAGTGGCGGCCACCGCATCGTTGGGGTGCAGGTCGAAGGTCAGGTCCTCAAAGGACTCGACCAGGAAGCCGACCGGATCTGCGAGTTCGTGCGCGGGTTGATCGCGGGGATCGACGGCCGCGCTCCTCAAGCGATTCCCGTCGCCCTGGTGCAAGCCGGACCTGGGAGGGTCCGCGCCGCCAAACGAATCGCGGTCTCAAGCGCAGCAGCCACTGCCGTCGGCTCGAAGCCGAAGAGCCTGGCATTGGCGAAGCCGAAGGCCACCGCCCCCAAGCGGCTGCATGCCGTTCCCGCCGCCAGGACCAGGACCGCGAGCCTTGCCGTTCAGAGGGCCGCCGACTGGACCCCGAGCCAGCCCGCCCTCCGGCCGGGCATACCCGCAACTACGGCCCCGCCTTCTG
>DATEXG010000124.1:0-7228 GCA_035257225.1 Candidatus Limnocylindrales bacterium | reverse complement strand
CCGTGCCGGCCGCGATGACGTCCCGTGTCGGGACGTTGCCCAGCAGGGTGATCTGCCCGTTCGTCCAGCTCTTCATATCGCTGAGTGTGTGCTGGATCCCGAAGTTGAGGAGGTTGATGCCGGCATCGGCAAGGAGCGGCGCGGACGCCTTGCACGGCGCGTCGTTGTGGAAGAACTTCACCGTGACGTCGGTGTCGTAGGCCCGCCGAAGATAGGGCAGAGCGAACGTTTCGAAGTCGCGCCGGCTGACGAAGCCGACGATGTCGTCGAGCAGCAGGATTCCGTCGATCGTGGGGAAGGTCTCGCGCTGGTAGGCGATCCAGTCGACGAGCAGGTCGGTCACGCTGCCGAGCAGCCGGTGCATCGCCTCGGGATCGGTCTTGATCGCGGTGAGGAACTCCGTGGCCCCCATCAGGAACGATGCGATGTTCAGCGGGCCGCGCGCGACGGCGAAACGGATCTTGTGACCACGCCGTTCGATCTCCGGCTGCAGGTGCTGGAGCCGCTTGATCACGAAGGGCAGCAGGCCGTTCTTCCGAGGGTTCGGAGTCTCCAGCGAGTCGACCTCCGCGACCGAGTGGATCACCTTCTTGGTGAACGGGAACTCGTTCTCCTCCCAGACCGAGACCGACCCGAAGGCGGAGGGCTCGGTGCACATCCCGTATTCGGACCAGAAGCCGGGCAGGAACATGGTGTCGGGGAACGTATCGATCGCCTTGAGGTTGTCCTCGAGGAAGACGCGATCGTCGGTGAAGTAGTCGAGGATCGTGTGCCCGGCCCAGTTGGGCAGCCACGGGCTGTCAATGATGAAGCCGGTCGGCAGCGGTCGAACGACCTCGCCACGGATGACCGATACGAGCTGGTCCCAGTGCTGGTCGTGCATGTCGCTATCCCCGGCTTGCGTCGATGTTCGGGCGTCCCATGAGCTGTCGCGCGACGTCGACCGCGGCGGTCGCCGTGTCGCCGTAACCGTCGGCGCCGATCGAGTCCGCGTATCGCTGCGTTACCGGCGCGCCGCCGACCATGACCTTGACCTCCGGCCGGAGGCCGGCCGCGTCCAGCGCCTCGAGTGTCGTCTTCATCGCCGGCATCGTTGTCGTGAGCAGCGCCGAGATGCCGACGATCTGGGGCCGGGCCTCCTGGACTGCCGAAACGAAGCGCGACGCCGGGATGTCGACCCCCAGGTCGACGACTTCGAAGCCGGCGCCTTCGAGCATGGCCCCCACGAGGTTCTTGCCGATGTCGTGCAGGTCACCCTCCACGGTGGCCAGAAGGACACGACCTGCCGACTTGGCGCCGGTTTCCGCCAGGAGGGGCCGCAGGATCGCGAAGACCCCCTTGGTCGCCCGCGCGGAGATGAGCAGTTCGGGTACGAAGTACTCGCCCTCCTCGAAGAGCCGGCCCACTTCCGCCATCGCCGGGCTGATCCCCTCGGCGATGACGTCGACCGGGGAGACGCCGGCCGCCAGGGCCACGCCTGCGGCATCGGCCGCTGCGCTCGCATCGCCCGTCAGAATCGCCTCGCGCAAGCTAGACAATTGATCCATCAACCGGGTCCTTCTCCTCGACACCAGGGGGACGTGGATGGATCATAGAGTTGAAACAGCAGTTCATGTGTTTCATCCGCAGCGTCCAACCCTCACCGAGGAACACCCATGCGAACCCTGCTCGAACGCCTCTCCGACGGCGGCGTCCTGGTCTCGGACGGCGCGATGGGCTCCCTCCTGCAGTCGCAGGGGCTGCCTGCCGGGGCGAGTCCGGAATCGTGGTGCCTGTCCCGACCCGACGTGATTCGCGCGGTGGCTGAGGCCTATCTCGCCGCGGGCTCGGACATGGTGCTCACCAACTCGTTCGGCGGTTCGCCCCTCAAGCTGGCGCGCCACGGCCTGGCAGCGCGCGCCGGGGAACTGAACTCCGCTGCGGCGAAGCTCGCCCGTGAGGCCGCAGGGAGCGGCAGGCTCGTCGCGGGTTCCGTGGGACCGACAGGCCGCATCCTCCAGGACGAGGGTGGCGACGTCACCCCGGCAGAGCTCTACGAGGCGTTTCGAGAGCAGGTGAAGGGCCTCGCCGACGGCGGTGTCGACGCGATCTGCGTGGAGACCATGAGCTCACTTGCAGAGGCGCTCGAAGCGGTCCGAGCGGCCAAGGAGCACACCGCCCTGCCGGTCTTCTGCACGTTCAGCTTCGCCCTGGGACGCCGGGGTTTTCGGACCATGATGGGCGTCAGCCCGGAGCTCGCCGCACGTGAGGCTGCCGCGGCCGGCGCCGACGTCATCGGCACGAACTGCGGCAACGGGATCGAGAACATGACCGAGATCGTCCGGCAGATGCGCGCGGCGGTGCCCGACCGCCCGATCCTGGCCCAGCCCAATGCCGGGATGCCGGAGCTCGTCGACGGGGTCACGGTCTACCCGGAGACGCCCGAGTACATGGCGTCGCGGGTCGGGGAGCTGATCGCGGCGGGCGCGACCGTTGTTGGCGGCTGCTGCGGCACGACGCCGCAGCACATCGCCGCTATCGCCGAAGGGGTTCGCGGCCGCTGACCTGCCCGAGGAAGTGCGCGCCCGTCGATGCCTTCAACTACCCAACCGCGTGACCGACCAGCGTCCCCAGCCCGAAGGTGATGGCCGCGGCGAGCATGCCCAGCAGGACCTGCCGGCCGCCCGTGCGCAGAACGCTCGAACCGGTTACCACCGTGATCGCGGCGCCTACGAGCATCAGGGCGATGGCGCTGACCGCGATCGACGCCGCGACCGCGCCCATCCCCGTGGCGAAGATGAACGGCGATAGCGGCACGATCGCACCGAGCGCAAAAAGGAAGAAGGAAGTCGCGGCCGCGACCCAGGCTGAACCGCCGAGCTCGTTCGGGTCGATGCCGAGCTCCTCGCGAGCCAGCGTGTCGACCGCATGGGCCAGGTCACCCGAGACGATCGATTGGGACATCAGGCGCGCCTGCTCGGCCGTGAGGCCTTTGGCCTGGTAGATGAGCGTCAGCTCCTCTTCCTCCTCGTCGGGGACCTGGAGCAGCTCTTCGCGCTCGACCTTGACCTGGTGCGCATAGAGCTCACGGGCGCTCTGGACCGAAAGCCACTCCCCAATGGCCATCGACAGCGCGCCGGCGAGCATCCCCGCGAAGCCGGCGATCAGGACGGCGTGGCCGCCTTGCGAGGCCCCGGCCACGCCCATCGAGATGCTGAGGTTCGAAACGAGGCCGTCGTTGGCGCCCAGCACGGCCGCGCGAAGCTGATTGCCGCCGCTACCCCGGTGCCGGCCCTCGATGCTCGCGATCGTCCCACCAGTCGCGCCGCCACCGGCGGCCAGCTCGCGGAAGAGGCGAGCGTGGGAACGCTCGTCGCCCGGCATGCGCGCCAGCGCCTCCGGCTGCTCGTCGTACATCGCCTGGTCCGAGGCCTCGCGCTCCGCGATCGTCGGTACTACGAGGCTCGGCCCGAAGTGGCGGGCGATGAACATCAGGACACGCGCTCGCCAGGCCGGACTCATCCGGCTCGTATCCACGCCGGCCGCTTCCAGCTGCTTGCGCCAGACGCCTGCGTGGATATCCTCGACATCGACCATGCGGGTGTAGAAGTCCTGAAGCATCCCGCTCGGCTCTTTCTTTGCCAGCAGCGAGTACAGGGCAACGGCATCGATCTCGCCCTGCAGGTTCTCGCGATAGCGGGAGACGTCGGCCTTCGTGACCGGCACGGACGGCTCAGGCCCGACGGAAGGCACGCGGTTCGCTTTTCCGGTGGCGGCAGCCATCGGGGTGCTGGCGGCCGTCGGGGTGGCGGCGGCCCTCGTGGTGCCGGCGGCTTTGGGCTTGCCCGCTTTGGGCTTGCCCGCTCTGGGGGCGGGCTTCGTGTTGGGACTCATGCCGGTAGTGTGGCTCAGCTCCGGCCGAACGACAACGCCGACGGAACCCGGGCGGCGGCGTGCTAGCCGCGCTCGGCGACCATCCTCCCCGTCGGTCGCTCTACCAGCGGGCCCGGGATTCCGGTGCTCGGCATCCAGGCTCGGAAACGATCGCCCAGCTTGAAGCGGCGTTCCGTGCCCCACACGAAGACGTCCGCGCCGCCGCCGTACGGACAGAAAGCGTCGCCCGTGGCTGGGCAGAAGACGGCAATGCGGGCGATGCTGTCGCGCGCCACCGCCAGCCACACTGGATCCATGCAACCGCGCTGCCAGCTCAGCGTGGCCCCGACGAACTCGGCCCGACTCGGATCCTGCAGATAGCCGCCGAGCATTTCGATCCAGGACTCCGGTGGAGTGATGAGCGTCGCCCCAAGAGCCTTCAGATCGGCCGTGTCTTCGTGTCCCGGGTCGAGATGGATGGCCAGAACCAGTACGGTCGTGCCGGTGAACAGTGCGCTGGCCACCGCGTCGAACCGCGAGGCAATCCGCTCGTCGTCTTCCCTCGTGGCCGGCTCGGCGCCGCCCCGCAGGTAGTGGATGCGCGTCCACACCGACTCGTGCGTGAAGCGCAGCATGAAGCCAACGGGCGGTTGCCCGGAGTACTGCGCCTGCCAGGCGTCGAGCGCTTCGTCGACGTTCATCGGTGGCCCTTGCTCGAACTCGCCGCTAAGACCGCCTCCCCCACGCTGCCGCCAGCCAGCACGGCAACCTATCCGGCGTCGGCGTGGCATGCGGGAGCGAAGCTTGCGCATACCGTACCCGGAATGGAAAGCACATACAACGCGATCGCGGCGGATCGACCCGGGCGAGAGCCGACGGCGCGGCTTAGGAGGAACGGCCGCGGAACCGGCGCCGACTCCATGCCCCTCGAGCGCCTCTCGCCACGGCGATACCTCAGAGCGGGTGCCTCAGAGCGAAGCGAGCGCCTGCGTCAGAGCGATGCGTCAGAGCGATGCGTCACGCGATCCGTCAAGGCGATGCGGCGAGCCGACGCTGGCTGCCAGCTGATCTTCGAGCTCGGCCCCGTCGCCGGCCTCCCACACCTCGTAGTGCTGGACCTCGTAGGTCTCGAACACATCGGAAGCGCCACGGCTCAGTACCGGCGTGTCGAGCAGGTCCGTGCCACCCACCCAGCGACAGATCGAATTGAGATCCCGCCACACGCTGACGAACAGGACCTCCTCGCCCCCATCCCCGTAAGCCTGACGGCCGACATGGCCGCACAGGAATCCGTCGTGCCCGTGCGCGTCGCTCAGAGCCCCCTGCGCCTGCGCCCGGAATTCCGCCAACCTCACCGGTTGAACCTGACCGCGAAGGACCCGGATTATCAAGCTTCTCCCCGCACCTGAACAGGAACGCCGCCTCCCGCGATTCTCGGGCACAGCGGCCCGATCGGGAATTACAGGGCCATATCAGGTCGAGCGTGGCCCGGCGGCAAAATCATCAATCGCCGCCGGAATCGGCAGCAAGACGGCTGTTTCGAACGCCGCTGACCTTACATCCCTCTTACTTGCATCCTGAAGTCCCCGAAGGCGGCGGCCCCAGCATCCTGATCGTCACCTCGGACAGAGAGCGACAAGGAGACGAACCCGGTGAACCGTCCAGCCAGCTATGTAATCAAGCTCGGAGCCACAGTCCTGCTCGTCGCCGCGGTCGCGGTGGGCTGCGCCGGGCACGATCGCGGCGCGGCCAACGGGCCTACAAGCTCGAGTCCCGTGGCGACGGCGCCCCAGACCGACGCGACCGAGGCCCTTCAGCCAACGCCCGCTCCCACGGCCGTTGACACCCCGGCCCCGACCGACGCCCCGACCTCGACGGGGACGCCGAGCGCTCCGGGCGCTACGGCCGACCCGCTCGACGCCACCTTTTCCGACCTCGATCAGTTGCTGAGCGGCGTCAATGGCGCCCTATCGGGCAGCGACGCCAGCACCTCCGGCGGCGAGTAACCCATCTGAGAATGTAAGGAGCAAATCGATGAAGAACCGTGTCCCAGCCCTGTTCGCCAGCCTCGTGATCGGCGGCTCGCTCCTCCTGGTCTCCACGGGTGTCGTCGCCGCTGTGACGACCCCGAGTGGACCATCGGGCAAGGGCGTCTGCGCCACCGAAGCCGCCGCGGTCAAGGCGGGAGCGAGCGTCTCCACCCTTCGAGCCATGGGCGACTGCGAGATCAATCGCCGCTTCACGACGCTCAACCAGCTTGGCTCCAAGGTCTCCGGCTCAAAGGTCCTGACCGGTTCCGACGCAGCCGCGCTCACCGCCGAAATCGGCTCGACAACGTCGGGCCTGACTAGCCTCAAGGCCACGATCGACGCCGAGACCTCGATCCCCGCTTTGCGGGCCGAGATCGTCAGGATCGCGACCGACTATCGCGTCTATCTGCTGGTCGGTCCCCAGGTCAACCTGGTCTCCGCGGCCGATGGCGTGGTCGCTTCGCAGACGAGGTTCTCCAAGGTCAACACCAATCTCACGTCCCGGATCGCCGCGGCCAAGGCCGCGGGCAAGGACGTCACCGCCGCCCAGGCAGACCTGGACAAGATGAACGCCGCCGTGACAGCGGCCGTGGGGCTTGCCACACCGCTGCCCGCTGCCCTGCTGCCCCTCACGCCGGCTCAGTACAACAGCGGAACCGCCGGGCCCGTCCTGGCGAACGCACGGACGGCTCTGGGTCAGGCCCGTGACCAGCTCAAGGCCGCCGTCGCCGACGCCAAGGCCTGCCGCGACGCCCTCAAGTAGAACCACCGCTCCCGCGCAGAAAGCGGCTCCCCGGTCAGGACGGAGCCGCTTTCTAGCGCCCTCGCACTTCTCCTCCCGGGATGGCTCGCCCAGCCGACTCGCGAGGGCGGTGGCTTCACGGTTACGCCCATCCAGATCGAACGCTACCCGGCTCGATTCCAGGTGCGACCTGGGCCTCCGTAGTGTCAAACTACACTGCAGGGACTTGCGGGGTCCCGTATCGTCTCACTCACGGTCCGCGATACACCGACTTCATGTGCCTTGCTCGAGAAGCGGAGGTCGTCATGGTCTGCGCAAACTGCGGCGCCCAGATCGACAGTCCCGGTAAGTTCTGCGCCAAGTGCGGGGCGCTCCTTCCCGAGGCAGCGCCCGTCACACCCAACAACGACTTCGCGGCAATGCCGCCGCCCCCGGCGGAGGCGCCGGCCGAGATCCCGGCTGAGCCTGCCTGGGGACAGCCCTCGACCGCTCCGGCCGAGACCCCAGCTGCACCCGCCTGGGCGCAAACCTCTCCCGCTCCGGCCGAGACCCCAGCTGCACCCGCCTGGGCGCAAACCCCTCCTGCTCCGGCCGAGGCCCCAGC
>DATEXG010000123.1:0-5243 GCA_035257225.1 Candidatus Limnocylindrales bacterium | reverse complement strand
GCGGGCCGCCAGCGAACTGGGGCCCCCTGCGGCCTGCGCCCCGCGGCCGACGCCCTGCGGCCTGCGGCCTGCGGTCTTCGGTCCTTGAGGCCGTGGCCTTCAGGATAGTTTCAGGCGTCTGGGCCATACCTCTCGACGCGTCCTTCCTGATCCTGGACTTCGCCATCGGTGGAGGCATCGGGCGAACACGAGAGGCATGACTAGATGAAACTCAGGTTGGCAGCAATCGCGCTGATCCTGGTGGGTGTAGGGGCAGTGGCATTGGCCGTCGTAGGCCCCAGCTTCGCCGGATCGCCCAGTTCCAAGTACATCACCTCGACGGTGTCCACCGGAACCGTCAGCTCCACGGCCGTGGCTACAGGCACCGTTGCCGCAAGCACTGTCTACGGGCTCAAGTTCGGGGTGAATCCGGACATCGTCAGTTCGGCCAGCACCACCTCCGGCACCGGCGGCACGACGAGCGGCACGAACTCGAACTCCAGCGCCGCTCTCGTGTGGCCGGTCAAGACCGTGTCGGCGACAGTCGGGCAGAAGGTCACCCAAGGCCAGGTGCTTGCAACCGCCGAGTCCTCAAGCGCTCAACTCCAGCTGGAGTCGGCTCAGGCGACCCTCGCCGCGGCCCAGAGCCAGCTGGCCAGTGATCAGGCCGGCCCCGATGCGGTCACGATCGCCCAGGCCAAGAACTCGCTCAGCCAGTCCTGGAACAGCTACACCCAGGCGGTCGCGAATCGCGACACCACCAGCAAGCAGGGTGCCTTGACCATCAGCCAGGCTCAGGCCACGGTCACGTCCGCCCAGAACCAGCTCGACGCCGACACGGCGGCAAGCGCGCCCCAGTCGACGCTCGACAAGGACACCGCCACGCTCCAGCAAGCGCAGGCGAACCTGGCTTCGAGCCAGCTGAAGGTCGACCAATCGAACCAGCAGGCGGCGCAGCAGGTCACCAACGCCTCTCTGAACTACCAGGCCGCCAAACTCCAGTACCAGACGAAGACCGCAGCCACCTCGAGCACGACTATCCAGGCCGACCAGGCCAAGGTTGCCTCGGCCCAGGCCACCGTGGATGCCGACCAGGCTGCCGTTACCGGGGCCTCCATCGTGGCTCCGGCAGACGGGTTGATCATCGCGGTCAACATCCTGCCCGGAGTCAACGCTCCGTCGGCCTACGCCATCGAGGAGTCGATCGGGCCGATGGTTGCCACGGCCAGCTTCACGGAGTCCGAGATCACGTCTCTCAAGGTGGGCCAGTCGGCCACCGTATCGGTCACCGCCACCGGTGTCTCAGTGCCGGCAACGCTGACGCAGATCGTGCCGGCCGCCGCCGCGACGACGGGCGGCAGCACGAGCAGCGTCGTCACGTACGCGGTCACGGCGACGCTCACGAGCCCGCCGGAAACGGTCCTGGCCGGAATGAGCGCCACGGTCACGGTTACGACCGCGTCGGTCGACAACGCCATACGCGTTCCGGCGACCGCCCTCAAGGGATCCGCGACTGCGGGCTACACGGTCCAGCTCGTCGGCGGTGATGGCAGCGTCTCCACCAGGGACGTCCAGGTCGGTCTCGTGACGACGTCCCTGGCGCAGATAACCAGCGGCCTCAGCAATGGCGACTCCGTGGTCGTCGGCTCCTCTACCACGCGCACCGGAACCACGACCAGCGGCAACGGCGGCGTCAACGTCAACTCCCTCACCGGCGGGGGCGGCTTCGGCGGCGGATTCACCGGGCCTGGGCGATGAGCGGCGTGGCAGGCGAGCCGATCATCAGGCTCGAGAACGTAAGCCGCGTCTACGACACCGGCAAGGTCCAGGTTCCCGCGCTGCTCGAGGTGGACATGGAGGTCGCCGACGGCGAGTTCCTGGCCATCGTGGGGCCGTCCGGGTCGGGCAAGTCGACGATGATGAACATCCTCGGCTGCCTGGATCGACCGACGTCCGGCCGGTACGTCCTCGACAGCAACCCGGTCGACGAGCTGGATGACGACGGCCTGGCCTATCTCCGCAGCCGCTCGATCGGCTTCGTGTTCCAGAGCTACAACCTGCTTCCTCGAACGAGCGCCCTGGAGAACGTGGCCGCGCCACTCTTGTACCAGGGGGTCGGCCGCAAGGAGCGGCTGCGACGGGCCCAGGCTGCCCTGGAGCGGCTCGGCCTGGCAGACCGCGTCGGTCACGTGCCCTCCGAGCTCTCAGGCGGGCAGCAGCAGCGCGTCGGGATCGCCAGGGCGTTGGTGACCGAGCCGGCCCTCCTCCTGGCCGACGAGCCCACCGGCAACCTCGATAGCCACTCCGGCGCCGAGGTTCTCGAGCTGTTCAAGGATCTCCACGCTCTTGGGCGAACCATCGTCCTGATCACGCACGACCTCGACGTGGCCACGGCCGCCGACCGTGCCGTCCACCTGAGGGACGGACGGCTCCAGGACGCGGTGCCGGCATGAAGATCACCGACCTGATCGGTCTGGCCTTCTCCAGACTCGGAACCGGGAAGATGCGTGCGGCCCTGACCATGCTCGGCGTCATCATCGGCGTGGCATCGGTCGTGGCCCTGGTGAGCGTCGCCCAGGGAGCCACGAAGGGAATCAGCGACCGGCTCCAATCCCTCGGCACCAACCTTCTGACGGTGAGCCCGGGCTTCACCAGCACAGGCGCAACCCGTGGGGGCTTCGGAACCGCGACCACGCTTACGATCGACGACGCCAACGCGCTGGTCCAGCTGGACGGTGTGCAGGCAATCGCGCCGGAGCTCACGACCAACAAGCTCGTGATCGCCGGGACGCAGAACGAAACCGCCCGAGTCGTCGGAACCACACCGGGCTACGTGTCGGTCTTCGCCAACGACATGTGGGTGGGCTCGTTCCTGAACCAGGCATCCGTCGACAACAAACTGCGGGTCGCGGTGATCGGCGCAACCACTGCGGACAACCTCAGCCTTACCGAGACGTCGGTGGGATCGACCATCTACATCGGCGGCCTGCCGTTCGATCTGATCGGGATTCTGCAGCCGAAAGGTGGTACGTCGAGCACGGATGACCAGGTGCTGATCCCGCTGTCAACAGCCCACGAGCTGTTTGTCGGCAGCAACAGTGTCTCCGCGATCGGCGTGAGCGCGGCGAATCAAGACGTGATATCGACCGTCTCCGCTGAGATCACGGCGACGCTCGAGCAGCGCCACGGCATCACGACCGGCGTCGACGACTTCTCCATCGCAACTCAGGCCCAGCTGCTGGGCACGGTCAGCGGGGTCAGCGACACGCTCACCTTGCTGTTGGCGGGGATCGCCTCGATCTCGCTCCTGGTGGGCGGGATCGGGATCATGAACATCATGCTGGTCTCCGTCCGCGAGAGGACGCGCGAGATCGGCATTCGCAAGGCCATCGGGGCGCGAGGTCGGGACATCCTGTCGCAGTTCCTCGTCGAGGCCCTGGCCCTGTCCCTCGCCGGGGGCCTGATCGGCGTCGGGCTGGGCGTGGTCGCCTCCTACGGCATCGGCGTGTACGCCGGTTGGGGCTTCGTCTTCAACCCGGTGACGGTGGTGGTCGCAGTCCTGTTCAGTCTCATTGTCGGGATCGTCTTTGGCGTCTGGCCGGCAAGCCAGGCCGCCCGCCTCGATCCCGTGGTCGCACTTCGATACGAGTAGGCAATGGAACGCGAAAGGGAGGAACACGTGACAACAACGGTTCGGCCGGCCAAGCAAGATCGCACGACGATGATGCTCCTGGTAGTCGCCGCCTTCGTAGCGGTGGGCGGGATCGGCTTCGCCATCGGCCACCTGACGGCCCCGGCCGTATCGGCTGCTGCCAACGCGACCCGTGCGCCGGGGGGCTTCGCGGGCGGCCGCGGCCTCCCCTCCCTGGCTCCGGGTCAGACTTTCGATGCGAGCCAGTTCGGCGCCGGCGCCGGCGCGCGCGGTGGCCTCGGCGGCGTGGCCGGCGGTGTAACCGGAACGGTCCAATCGGTCAGCGGCTCCGCGATTACGATTCAGGAGGCGAACGGCACCAGCGTCACGATCGACATCTCCGGCACCACCACCTATCACAATGAGACGTCGGCTCAGTCGAGCGACGTGAAGGTCGGCAGCGGCGTCGTGGTCCAGATCGACACCAGCTCTCTCGCCAGCGAGGCACCGAATCCCAGCGCCAGCGGCGGCCTCGGCGGTCGGACATTGACAGCCAAAGACGTCCTGATCACAACACCCTAGGAGTCCGAACGGTGCACCTGCTTGTTGTCGAGGACGATGCCCGGCTGAGCCGTCTACTCAAGCGGCTCCTCAGCCAGGATCGCCATGTCGTGGAGACGGCTCTGACGGCAGAGGAAGGGCTGGAAGTAGCCACCTCCGACCTTGAGCTGGACGCGATCGTCCTGGATGTCGGGCTGCCCGATCGGTCCGGCTTCGATGTGGCTCGAACGCTCCGCAAGAAAGGCTCGCAGGTTCCCATCCTGATGCTTACGGCGCGAGATTCCGTGAGCGACAGGGTCGAGGGGCTCGACGCGGGCGCGGACGACTACCTTGTCAAGCCCTTTGCCTATGAAGAGCTGCTGGCTCGTCTCCGGGCCCTCGGCCGGAGACCGCCCACTCGGAAGTCGCCGGTGCTGAAGGCAGGCCCGATCGAGCTCGACGAGACGACCCGACGGGTCGCCGTCTCCGGCAAGTCGGTCGACCTGAGCCAGCGAGAGTTCTCGATACTCGAATGCCTCCTGCGCAGGCCCGGCCAGGTCCTGTCCCGCGACCAGTTGCTCGACTACGCCTGGCCGTATGGCGTGGCCCTGACGCCGAACACCGTAGAGGCGTACATCCACCTTCTTCGCGAGAAGCTCGGCGCCGACGGCGCCCTCCACGTCGAGACCGTTCGCGGCGTGGGCTATCGGCTCCGTGAGGGCTGAGCGATGAGGATTCCCCGGCGGCTGCGACTGCCGCTTCGGCCGGGCCGGTCGAAGGCCGGCACGGGCGGGGCAGCGGACGCGGTAGTCACCGACGCAGGCCGCTCGGAGGACGACGCGCGGATCCTGCGCCGCACCCGCCTGCGGCTGATGGCCGTGAGCGGCCTGGTGACCCTCTTCATCCTGGTCGTGCTGGGGGGGCTGGTCTACAGCTTCACGGCCAACATCCTGTCCGCCGACAGCACCGGTCGCCTCAGTCACGTAGCCGACGAGATCGCGAACCCCGGTGCTGCGGGCCGCCCTTCCCAGTACGAACTGACCTTCGGCGGCGAACGAGCGGGGATGGTCGGCCTCGTCGTCGATACGACGGG
>DATEXG010000122.1:0-7474 GCA_035257225.1 Candidatus Limnocylindrales bacterium | reverse complement strand
GCGCCGGCCGACCGACCGGGAGCCGGGGGCCGCAACCCAGCCCGAGCCGTTTCAGGTCGGGCGCCCGGTACCGCCATAGGCGCCGGATTCAACACCTGGATCCCGGCGCCCCGCCGGACCGCAACCCGCCCCAACTCCCTTCGGAACGGCTCGCCTACCGCGATGCCGGGGGAGCGCCTGGCGCGGACCGAGCGTCGCGCCTCTTGACGCGTGACTAGCTAAGGCTCGCAAACGGCGGCGGGATGGTCGGGGTGGTGGGACTCGAACCCACGATCTCATGCTCCCAAAGCATGTGCCTTGCCGCTAGGCCACACCCCGAACGAAGGCAATCATACGGCGATCGACGTTAGGGGAGACAGTCGCCCGGAGACCCAGGTTGGGGAGCGGGCCAGCTCGGCTCAGAAGGCCCGCTCCACATGTACAGCTGGCCGCACGACAGTCCTACCCCAGCCTCTTTTTCTTCGCTCATGGTCTCTACGGTCATCGTTGCCAGCACGCGTCCCGATGATGTTCGGGCCTCGACAGCCCAGGGCAGCGACGGCAGGGCGCTCACGTAGATCGTCTTGTCGGCGCTGTGCGGCTCGAATGTCTCGATCACCGTGCCGTTCACGACGAGAGACACCTGCAGGTCCGTGGCGTTGACCACGCCCAGGCCGATCGAGCCTGACAACGGGGATCGGTCGGAGAACGATCGGAGCAAGACTGCACCGAGCAGAACGGCCACGACGACCGCCGCGCTCACAGCGACTCCCAATCGCACAACAATCGGCACCTTCACGGCTGGCCCCTGCCGAAGCGGACGCCTCTTGCCGGATTCGCGCTCATGTACACGCACATCCAGACCTTACGGCCCAGTCAGCGCGACCGGGACGGGTCGTCCTTCCTTCACCTCGAGCACGGCACGATCGCCGAGGGGCGCGGACAGCTCGACCTCGGCCGAGCGCCGGTAACCCTCATCAGTGCAGAACTCGCCGACTCCGCCGTTGTGGCGGTGCTCGGTGACGATGACCACGACCGCGGTTGAGGATTCGACCGCTTCGGCGCTGTAGTCGGCTCCGCACGCCTGATCTGCCGAAGCCTGCGCACCGGTGAACGACACCGTAAGCTGCCTGCCGCCCACGCTACCGGTTGCCGACTCGATCGAGAGGCCGACAGGCGCATCGTACGGATTCCAGGTCGGAAGGACCACAGCGACCCGGGCAGCAATCGCGACGCGGGTCACTCGGACGGCCGTCCCCTGCAAGGTGAACTCCCAGACCGGCGCCTGCGCTTTGCCGCGGCTCGTCTCGATCGACCCGCTCGTCAGCTGTGCCCCCGTGATCTGCAACGGCACGCATTCTGGGCAAGGCTGAACCCCGTCGGCCTTGATGTCCGCCACGGCTTGCTGCGCGGAGACCAGTCGAACCGTCTCCGTGCTGCCGTCCTGCCAGCGAACCTGCCCATCCGGCGGTGTCTCGGCCGGTAGGGTTACGGCCGCTTCGACCACCCCGGACATCAGCGCCATCTTGTTGTTGCTGCCGACTGCTTCTTCCCAATCGCCCACCTGGCTGGTCAGCTCGCCCGTGGGGACGAAAGCGGAGTGGCCGGCGACCGCGACCGCGGCGTCCCACCTCGCCAACGCGGCCTGCGCCTGCTGGTGCAGCCTCCCCGAGTCATTGCCCGCAGGTAGCGCGCCGACACATCCGGATAGTCCGGCCGCAAGCGCAACTGCCGCGACGATTCTGAGCCGCCGGAACGGTCTAGCCATTGGCAGTCCTCCCTCCCGTTGAGCTCGCCGGCCCCTTGTCGCTGCCGTCGATTCCAGGGTCAACGCCCCGGGTCTTGGTCTCGCCATCGACGGGCGCCAGCTCGGTAGTGCCGCGCCGCCGCTCAGTCTATGCGCCTCAGGCTGAGCTGGTGCTAGGCTCGGCTCTCCCTAGACGTCGCTTACCACCAACTTGTTCCCAATGGGTGGCGAGGCCGGTCGTAGGCGAGCCAGCTCGCCTGATCGACATGCTCGCGGTCGCGTCATCGCCCTGTAAGCTGGGCCGGTATCAGAATCGCTCGGAGGGGACTCGATGCGCAGCAAGGCGCCCTTGCTGGTCGGGCTGATGGCGGTCGCGCTGGTCGGCCTGGCGGGCTGCGTCGCATCATCTGGTGCGGTGCCGGCTTCCGCGCCATCTTCGTTCGCCGTCTACGACCCGTGCGCCCTTCCTTCCGGCGACTACCCGCCCGGCAAGCTCGGAGCCATGCAGCAGATCTGCCACCAGACCCTGCCGCCCGTGGAAGGCACCTCCGTTCCCTGGCTCGATGCCCCGTACACCGGACCCAGGACGACACCCACCGCAACGGTCGATGTCGAAGCGGCCTATCCGCGCTGTGGCCCCGCGGACCTCGATGTCACGTTCGCCGGCTGGAGTACCCAGGACGAGCTCGGCGCTGTCGGTTGGATCGTCGCCCGCGCCAAGGGATCCGCCACGTGCCTGATCGAGGGCGCGCCTCAGGTCAGCCTCAGGGACGCATCGGGGCGCGTCCTCGCGACCGGCATGGAGGGCGACGGCCCGCAGTCACCGGCAGTGCTCAGACCCGGTCTTGCGCCGCATCCGTCGGGACCGCCGGCCGATGGCGCGCTCGGCCCGGAACTCATTCCCGGCTATGCCTACGGCGAGATCCGCCTCTCCGGCTTCTGCGATCCGGCCCAAGCCCCGGCGACCGTGGACGCCATGCTGCCGAATGGTCTGCACGCCCGACTCGAAGTCCCGCCTCTTCCGGCGGCGACTTGCCAGATCGTTCAGGCGCCGAACGTCCAGGACTGGTGGTTCGAGAGCGTCGATCAGCAACAGTCGAAGGTGCTTCCATCGTCGTGGCTCCAACCGACCGTATCGCTGCCGGAGGAGGCCGTTGTCGGGCAGACGATGCATTTCACGGTCGCCCTCCAGAACAACTACGCGGTGCCGGTCACGCTCGAGCCTTGCCCCGCGTACACGATCAGCGTTTCGTTCCTGACAACCGCCGAAAAGGGGGAACCGCAGCTGGTCCGCGAATACGCGCTCAACTGTGCAGCCGTCAAGACGATCCCGCCCAAGAACGCGGTCGCTTTCGACATGCAATTCGACGTGCCGGCGGATACGCCGCTAGCGGACAAGCTCTGGCTCAACTGGTCGCTGGGTCCGAAGGAGGCGATCAACGTAGGCGTACTGACGCACCCGGTTCAACTCATCGCGCCGGGGAGCTAGACGACGCCGATCAGCCTGGCTCGGCCGGCTGCTATCGGGGCCCAGGCTCCCGGCTCAGAGTTCCGGGCCGCGCCGAGCTCGCCGTCAGCTGCCCGCCGTCAGTTGCCCGCCCCGGTCCGCCAGAGCGGCGGCGAAGGCCGCGTATGTGTCGTCGGAGTAGAGCACGAACGTGGCGCGCTCCAGGTGGAGCGCTTCCGCCAGGCCGTCGCGAACGGCCCGCAACGCCACGGCCGAGCCCTCGCGGAGCGGGTAGCCGTAGATGCCGCAACTAATCGCGGGCAGGGCCACGGACGCGGCGCCGGCCTCGTCGGCGAGGCGAAGCGCAGCCAGGTACGCGGACCGCAGGCGCTCCTCTTCGTGCCTGCGCCCGCCGAACCAGACCGGCCCCACGGCGTGGACTACCCACTTCACGCCGCGTTGGGCCAGGCGGCCGGACCCTGTGATCACGGCGCTCCCCGTTGGGCAGCCGTCGTAGCGCGATCGCAGCTCCGCCATCAGCTCGGGGCCTGCGGCTCGATGGATGGCACCGTCCACGCCGCCGCCTCCGGCCAGCGCCGCGTTCGCCGCGTTGACGATCGCGTCGGCTCGAACTGTCGTGATGTCGCCCAACTCGAGCCCGATCAGGGCGGGCGTTCGGCCGGGTCGATCGACCCAGAGCTCAGTCGAACCGTTCACCTCACCAGCATGCCGCACCTGTCGAGAGTCGTAGGCCGTGGCAGGCGCTATATGGCGGCGAGATGTCCCGCACAGCGGCGCGAGCTTCTATGCCAGCTGTTGCCGCTCCGGCCGCGGGCTTGGACTCAGAGCCCGAGGTCGGCCAGGATGGCGCGCATCCGCCGCGCGGCCCGGCCGCGATGCGAGATGCGGTTCTTCGCCTCGGCGGTCCACTCCCCAAGGGTCCGGCCTCCTGGTGGCTCTATGGCCGGCTCGAAGATCGGATCGTAGCCGAAGCCCCCATCGCCGCGAGGGGCGGTCGCGATCCGGCCGACGCACGTTCCGCGGGCCAGCCTGACACGCATTCCGCCGCGCGGCCCGCGTGCTTCGGGCAGGACCAGGGCAAGCACGCAGCGGTATCGCGCGCCGCGTAGCGCCGGCTCCAGACCGGCCATCGCTCCCAGAAGCTTCACGTTGTTCTGCTCGTCCGTGGCCTGCTCGCCGGCATAGCGCCTCGTGCGCACGCCCGGCCCGCCGTCGATCGCGTCGACTTCAAGGCCGGAGTCGTCGGCCAGAGTGGGCAGCCCGGAGAGGGCGGCGAAGAAACGGGCCTTCTTCGACGCGTTGGCCTCGAACGTCTTGCCGTCTTCGACCGCCTCCTCGGCGATGCCGAGATCGTCGAGGTCCACGAGCTCCGAATGCAGCGGCCCCAGCAGCTCCCGAAGCTCGCGCAGTTTGTGGGCCGATCGCGTCGCGACCAGGAGCCTGCGCCGGCCGCCCGGTCCAGCTTGGACGCCTGATCCGGGTCGCCCGCCCGCTCCCCGTTGGCCGCCCGCTCCCCGAAGGCCGTCGGATCTCGGCGTGCCCGAGCTCACGGACGCTAGCGGGGGACCGAGGCGAGGGCCTCAGCCTGAGCCTCGAAGAGGCGCTCCAGCCCGACGGCCGCCAGGTCGAGCAGTCTATCGACCTCCGGCCGGGCGAAGGGTTTGCCCTCGGCCGTGGCCTGGAGTTCCACGTACTTGCCCGCGTCGGTGGAGACGACGTTGAAGTCGACCTGAGCGCGCGAGTCCTCGGAGTAGTCGAGGTCCAGGCAGGCGACCCCGTCGACGATGCCGACGCTAACAGCGGCGACCCGACCCAGCAGGCAGCGCTCCATGCCGTACGTTCGCAGTGCGACCGCCAGCGCTACCCATCCTCCCGTGATCGATGCGGTACGCGTACCGCCGTCGGCATTGATCACATCGCAGTCGATGGTGATCGTTCGCTCGCCGAGCTTCGCCATGTCGACCACGCCGCGCAGCGACCGGCCGACCAGTCGCTGGATCTCGTACGTTCGCCCGCCCAGCTTTCCCTTGGCGGCCTCGCGAACATTCCGCTCGCTCGTTGCTCGCGGCAGCATGCTGTATTCGGCCGTGACCCAGCCGGTGCCTTTGCCGCGCAGGTGGGGCGGGATCTTGTCCTCGATGGTGGCCGCGCACAGGACCTCGGTCCCGCCGAGCTTGATGACGCATGAGCCCTCGGCCCATTTCTGCACGCCCAGCTTGAGCGAGACGGGTCGAAGATCGACGGGCAGGCGCCCATCCGCTCGCTGAAACGATTCAGCCCCGATCGTCATGGCGCGATCTCCTGTTCCGCCGTGGTCGGCTGAGACGCAGAACGTTCCTCGGCCTTGGCAGCATCCCACAACTCGTCCAGTTCCGCGAAGCTCATGTCGCGCAGCTGGACGCCGCGTTCCCTGGCCATACGCTCCACTCGCCGAAACCGCCGGCGGAACTTGTCCGCGGCGGCCCGCAAGGCGGCCTCGGCCTCGACGCCGTGGCGCCGCGCCAGGTTCACGACGACGAGCAGCAGGTCACCGACCTCCTCCCGACGTTCCGCGTCCGTGGCGGCCGCGTCGAGCTCGGCCAGCTCCTCGTGGATCTTGTCGAGGATGCCGACGATCTCCGGCCAGTCGTAGCCCAGATGGGCGGCCCGCTCCTGCATCTCCTGGGATGCGGCCAGGGCCGGCATGGACGAGGAGATGCCATCCAGCGCGCTGGCGATCTCCGGCGCCGCGTGGCCCTCGGAGTCAGCCGCGGCGGCCTCGCGTTCCGCTCGTTTGATCTGCTCCCACTGGCGATTGACGTCACCGGCAGTGGCCACCCGAGCATCGCCGAAGACGTGCGGATGACGGCGGACGATCTTCCGACCGATCCCTTCCTGCACGTCCGTGAGGTCGAAGGCGCCGGCCTCCGCGGCGAGCTGGGCGTGAAGCACGATCTGGAGATAGAGGTCGCCCAGCTCTCCTGCCAGCTCCGGCGTGGCGCCACCATCGAGGGCGTCGTAGACCTCGTAGGCCTCCTCCAGGAGGTGCTTCTTGAGCGAGGCGTGGGTTTGCTCGCGATCCCACGGGCAGCCATCCGGCTCGCGCAGCCGATGGGCTATCCAGGGCAGCGCCCAGGGACTGGCAAGCGCTCGTTCCGGCGCAACGGGGCCCAGGTACAGCGGCCCGGCAAGAGCTGCGGCATCCAGCTCGCCGACCGTCGTGGAATCCACCAGGCCGATCCGACCGACGTAGTGGTCGGCCGGATAGAGGCGCCGTAGCAGGGTCAGTGCGTCGGAATCGGATGACGCGTGTCTCCCCGGCAGCTGATCCGCGGCTACGTCCGCGGAGGGGCCGGGCCGCAGAATGCTTAGCGGCACCAGGAGCAGCGGTTTCGAGGGCTCGACGGGCGTTCCGGTCAATCGTTCGGGTGAGGCTATCTGGAGTCCCGCCGCTGGGTCCAGTCCCCAGCGGATCCGAGCCTCGGCGACTAGCGCATCGAGCACCGGTTCCGCGTTGCTACGGAGTCGGAGAGGCCGGGTTGAGCGCGGTCACGCCAGCCTGATCCGTCCAGACATTCGTATTCGACTGCAGGTCGGCCAGCCAAAACTGGAACAGGCTCAGCCTGAGCGAGGCCGCCATGGTTGCGTCGGGCAACCTGGTCTGCTCGTCGATGACCTTGTACACATACCAGACCCCGCCGCTGTTAACCATCTGGCTGACGCCCCCCACGGGCGTGGAAAAGACGAGGTCCTCCTGGACCTTGGGGAGCGCGTAGTGGCCGAACCAGCCCGCGTCTCCACCATTGGCCGCCTCGTCTGTCAATTCCGACTCCTGGCTGGCGACGGTCGCGAAATCGGCACCGGTGGCAAGGGCGAGCTGCGCGTCGGCGATGCGCTGGTCGGGAGCCGGGCGGCGCCCTTCGAACTTCACCACCACGTAGCCGAAGGACGGCTCCTGGATCGAATCGAGGATGGTGTTGGGCGCGAGGTCGGCCTTGAAGACCGCCGCCGCCACGCTCGTCAGTCCGAGGCCCGATTGGCCGGATGCGGTCTGGGCGTTGAAGATGTCCGCCGGGATCCACGGAAGGGAGCCGCCGCTGGTCTTGAAGGAAGTGTCGTCATTGACAGACGTGTCCCCGGCCAACGTGGCGAACTTGGACGGGTCTGCCCGGAGAGTCGCCACCGCCGCGTCGGCGCGGTTCTTGGCCTCGGTCCAGGCCGCATCGGTGGTCGGGACGTTCTGTACGTTGGCTGTGTCGTGGCTCGGCGCGCAGACCATGATGCTGATCTTGACCTCGTCC
>DATEXG010000121.1:0-6181 GCA_035257225.1 Candidatus Limnocylindrales bacterium | reverse complement strand
GAATGCGCCGGGCGTTCGGAGGCGCGAGCGGGCTCCGGCCCTACGATGCCGCGCGGCTGAAGGTGCGGGCGCCGAGCGAGATCGTGGCCATCGCCAGGATCGCCAGAAGCGCCACTCCAAAGACGATCTCCGAGTCGCCATAGCTCGCATTGAAGAGCGCCCGAATGGCAGCGACCGCGTGATACAACGGATTGAACCTGGCAACGGTCTGCAGCCAGTCGGGAGCGAACGACATCGGCAGCATCACGCCTGAGAGCAGCAGCAGGGGCACCGTCACGCCGTTCACGACGGGTGCCAGCGCGTCCTCACTCTTGAGGGTCAGGGCGAGGATGTACGACACGGGCGACATCATCAGTCCGATCAATGCCAGCAGCCCGAATGCGACCGCCACGCCGCCAGGATTGATCTCGAGCCCGAACGGGATGGCCAGAAGGACCAACACCGCGGCCTGAGCGAGCAATAGCGTCACGTCGCGGAGCGAGCGGCCCACCAGCATTGCCACGCGACTCATTGGCGTGACGCGCATCCGCTCCACCACGCCTTCGCGCATTTCGTCTATGAGCCCGAACCCGACGTAACCGGAGCTGAAGAGGGCGGTCATGACCAGCATGCCCGGCACGAAGACGTTGAACGCGCCGCCGGGCGGGAAGCCCGGCATCTTCGCGATGTTGTTGAGAAGCGGCCCAAAGAGAAGCAGATACAGGACCGGCTGGATGATCCCGAAGGCTACCCAAATGGGATTCCTCAGGCTCAAGGTGAGCGATCTCTGGTAGATAAGCCAGGTGTCTCGAATGGTCTTCATCGGTCGAATCTCCTACGCCGCTGTCTCTCGGAGAGAGCGACCGGTCTTCTTGAGGAACACGTCATCGAGGCTCGGGCGGTGGAGGTCCATGCTGGACGGCGCCATGCCGTTGGAGTCCAGCAGGCGCAGCACCATCGGCACCGCCTGGTCGCCCTTGTCCACGTAGAGGCGGACCGTGCCGTCCTGTATCGATGCCTCACGTACGAAGGGCTGGGCGCGCATCAGATCCATGATCTTGTCGCAGTCACCCTCGACGCCGATCGTCAGGACGTCGCCCGCGATCTCGTGTTTGAGGTCGGACGGCGAGCCCTCAGCAACGATGCGGCCGTGGTCGATGATCGCCAGGCGATCGCACAGCGCGTCGGCTTCTTCGAGGTAGTGCGTCGTCAGGAAGACCGTGGTCCCCGACTCTCGCAGCTTCTCGATCTCCTCCCACAGGCGCGCCCGAGCCTGCGGATCGAGCCCGGTCGTGGGTTCATCGAGGAAGAGGAGCGACGGCCGGTGGACCATGCCGATGCCGATGTTGAGGCGCCGACGCATGCCGCCGGAGTAGGTGCCGCAGGTTCTGTCGGCGGCTTCCGTGAGATCGAGCGCGTCCAGGATCTCTACCGCCCGTTTGGCGGCCTCCGCCTTGGCCATGCCGAAGAGGCGGCCCTGGATTACGAGCTCCTCTCGTCCCGTGGATTCGCGGAACGATCCGCCGGCCTGTGCCACGTACCCGATCCGCTTTCGGACCTGGTCCGCCTCGCGCGCCACGTCGTAGCCGGCGACGCAGGCCGTCCCGGCCGTCGGCGGCAGGAGCGTCGCGAGAATGCGAAGCGTGGTCGTCTTCCCGGCGCCGTTGGGACCCAGGAACCCGAATATCTGCCCGGTCTCCACGCGCAGATCTACGCCGGCGACCGCCTCGACGTCGCCGCCGTGGCCTTTGAATACCCGGCGCAGACCGGTCGTCTCGATGATGTGTTCGCCGCTCATTCGCAATTCCCTACTGTGTTGGGCCGGCCGGCAGCTTCGGCTGTCGCTTTGCCAATCATGTCGCAGGACGCTCCTGGGGGTGGTAAGCTTGTCTTGATCTCTAAGATAGCTTAGTTGCCAAGAGACTTACATGTCAAGACGTTCACGCTCTGAGCTGGCGGCGGAAGTGGTGGAGGAGATTCGCGGCTGGCAGTTGGATCAGGACCTGCTCGATGAAGCGATCGCCGCCGATTGGGGGGTCAGTCGGACGGAGGGGCGGGTCATCGACATCGTCGATCGGGCCGGGCGGATAACCGCCGGCCAACTCGGCGCAGAGGTGCGCCTGACGTCGGGCGCGGTGACCGCCGTGGTCGACCGGCTGGAGGCCGCAGGCCTGGTTCGGCGTGTTCGCGATACCGCCGACCGACGACGCGTTTTCGTTGAGGTTACCCCGAAAGTCGAGGAGCTAGCTGCTCCTGTCTTCGGCCCGCTGGCGGAAGAGGGCCACCGCGCGATGACCGCGTACAACGATGCCGAGCTGGAACTGATCATTAGGTTCATCCGCGCCAGCCGGGATCTGCTCAAGCGCCACGCGACCCGCACATACGAGCTCATGGAGCAGGGCAAGGAACCGCGCCACTGAAGCGGGTTCCGCCGCCGGCGACCTAGCGCACGAGGATTGGACCGAGTGAAACCTTGTTTCGAAGCGCCCGCGCCACCGCGAAGCCGGATCGGTAGCTCTCGATAGAGTCGGAGCGGGCTGCCAAATAGGTCACGACGTAGAGGGCTGCTCTGACCACGGCCATCCCGCCAACTGCGTACGAACCGCCGAGGACGAGGCCGGCCAGCATGTTGCCGATGCGGGTTTCCATCTCGCAAGATCCCTTGGTCAGCGGCCGAGGTCCATAGACTCGTCGGCCCACTCAGTGACGAACAAAGCGTGTGGCCTGGCCTTCGGTGAGGCGGGCGCGAGCCGCCTGCCCAAACGAACTACTTCCCCGCCCAACCGTGGCCAGCAGCGCTCTGCCAGGTGCTCGGCCTCCCGAGAACCCGCGTCGGTGATCCGGTAGCGGTGTGGCCTTCCCGCCACGCACTCGAGGAGGTCCCCTTCGGCCAGGCCGTGCAGGAGTGCATAGCCCGGCGGAGCGATGCCGAGCAGCCGCGCGGTCGAGGCGACATGGTTGATGGCGTCGAGCCCGGTCATCGGACCGCACGCTTCGATCTCGCGCAGCATAAGCAATTTGACCGCATCCGAGTCGCTGCTCACAGCATTGAGCGGTCCTGCCGGCATTTCTGCCTGCTCGAGCACTCTCGTGTACATCGTGGACTCCTTTCGTCGGCTGCATCCGGGCTCGCCCGAACGCCCCGCCGAAGCTGCCGGCCGCCCGCCCTCGATCGGGCTACGCCGCTCTTCGTTCCTCTTCCACAACGCAGAATGGACGCTCAAGCTGAAAAGAAGACCTGAGCCACGGGCGAAGATTTCCGCAGTGGAGACCGCTTTGGCGGAGCAGAATGCGAACCAGCCCACGGGCGCGATCAGGAGCTGGTTGAGGCTCGCTCAATCATCTCGACCGCGGTAATCAAGTCGGGCGCGTAGTCGAACCCCGGTGCGGGCCGGCGAACCAGGACTCCCGGGATGCCGCACCTGCGAGCCCCGGCGATATCGACCTCGGGGCTGTCCCCGACCATCCACACCGTTCGCGGGTGGCCGAGGTCGCGCAGAGCGCGGGCGTAGGCCTCGGGATGCGGTTTCTCGAATCCGATCGCGGCCGACGTCAGGACGACGTCGAAGTAGTCCCAAAGGCCGAGCCCGCGCACGAGGTCCGGGAGCTCGGGACAGTGGTTCGAGAGGATCGCCTGGCGCCAGCCGGCTGCTCGGAGCCGATCCAGCGCCGCCTCGGTGTCGGGGAAGACCGACCAGCGATCGAGTCGGACGTACTCCGAGCGGAACCTGGCCGATGCCTTTTCGGCGACCGACTTACTGACGCCCGCCTGCTCCAGGGTCCTCCGCAATACGGGTCGGAGGTTGGCCCACCACCGGTCCGGATCGGACAAGTCCGGGTGCGCCCGCTCCCAGTCGTGCCAGGGGAAGCCGTGACGGAGCCCTGGCTCAACGTCCGAAGCAGTGATGCTGTGCCCCGGGGACTCCAGGTCAAGGGCGTCGACCAGCATGTGCCGCCAGCCGCCCGAGCGGCGCGCGAGTGTCTCGTCGAAGTCCCAGATGACGGCTCTCGTCAAGGTTCAGCTACTCCGTAGAGGCCGCGGGGGCCAAACGGTTGCCATCGCCGGGACTTGGTAGAACAGAGTAGTCGGTATGCGAACCAGCCGGCCGGATCGATCCGACAGCCGCTGACATTGCGTCGCCAATCACGAACGCGCAATTGACAGCCCGCCCAGGTCGTTCAACCTGTGCCTGTGCACAAGCCTGCAACGTTCGATGAGTTGGTGACGGAGGCCGAGTCGGCGTCGGTGGAGGGTTGGGACTTCTCCTGGCTCAACGGCAGAGCCACCGAAGAGCGTCCGTCCTGGGGCTACGCGCGAATGCTCGTGCCCCGAATGGCGGAGGCCGACGCGGTGCTCGACATCCAGACCGGTGGTGGCGAAGTGCTCGCCGACGTCCTGGCTCGAGTGCCACGCCGCCCCATCGTCCTGGCAGCGACCGAGTCGTGGCCGCCCAATGCGGCAATCGCCAGGCGGAACCTGAACCCCTTCGGTGTTGGGATCGTCGAGGCGCAGGACGAAGCCGGTCTGCCGTTCCCGGACGCCTCGTTCGACCTGGTCGTAAGCCGGCATCCGACCGTCGTATTGTGGCCCGAGATCGCACGTGTCCTACGATCGGGCGGGACGTACTTCTCCCAGCAAGTTGGCGCCGGCACCAATCGCGAGCTGACCGACTTCATGATGGGGCCGCAACCGGTTGGTCAGGAACGTAGCCCGGACCGGGCGGTTCAGGCGGCGCATGCAGCGGGCTTGCGGGTAGTCGATGTGCGGCAAGAAAGCCTTCGGGTCGTGTTCGACGACATCGGCGCGGTGGTCTACTTCCTCCGGAAGGTCTTCTGGGCGGTCCCCGACTTCACCGTAGATGGCTACCGCGAGCGACTCGCCTGCCTCCACGACCAGATACTACGCGATGGACCCTTCGTCTCTCATGCTAGGCGCTTCCTGATCGAGGCGGCAAAGCCAGCTTGAGACGACGATCTCGCCGCCCTTTCCGGCCTGGTCGGATCGCATTGAATCGCCCCAGCCTGAGCGTAGCCATCCGTACTCAGGGCGATGAAGCGTCGTTGGTAGGGGAGGGAGGATTCGAACCTCCAACCGGGGCTGTATAAGAGCCATGCTCTAACCGTTGAGCTACTCCCCCGCCGGGGCACGATCGTACACCCGTGTCCCGCGGACGGCGACCCTAGTCCACCCCGCCGCGGAGGACCTCGATCCGGGGGCGGTGCGGGATCGACTCCGGCGTGTGGGCGGCGACGAGAGCCACCCCGTCGCGGAAGCGGCGCAACTCCGCATCCGTGTTGAAGAAGCCCACGCTGATCCGGATCGCGTCCAGGGGCGGGATCGTGCGGGCGATGCAGAGCGTCCGCTGTTCCAGCTCGCGCAGGGCGGCCCCGGCCTCCCACCCGGCGATCCGGAAGCTGACGAGCCCTGCCATCTGCTCGCGCGCCGTCAGCAGCTCTACGCCGGGAACCTCGGCCAGCATCGCCGCTGCCTCGCCGGCGAGACGGCCGATCCGCTCGTAGATCCACGGCAGCCCCACGAACATCGAGAGCCAGGCCGAGCTTCGGGCGAAGCCCAGGACCGACGGCCCATGGAGGGTCGAATTCTCGAAGCGGCGGGCGTCCGGCCAGGGCTTGCCCTGCGCCGCCAGGTCCATCGACTCGAAGCTGGCCCAACCGGCGAAGGCCAGGCGCGGCCGATCTATCACCGAAGGGGCGCAGTAGAGCGCCCCGATCCCCTCGGGCCCGAGAAGCCATTTCTGAGCGGGCATGGCGTAGAAATCGACGCCCAGCTCCTCGACGGAAACGGGAATCGCGCCGACCGCCTGAGCGCCATCGACGGCGACGAGCGCACCGCGAGCGTGCGCCATCTCGACGATCTCGACGACCGGCAGTCGCGCGCCGGTAGCCCACGAGACGTGCGACATGGAAACGAGCCGCGTCCCCCGTACGATCGCCCGATCCATCGCCTCAACGGCCGCAGCCGGATCGCCGCCCGTCCCAACGCCGGCGACGACTAGCTCCACTCCCCATCGATCGCGGATCGCCCACAGGGGTCCGAGGCCGCCCGCATGCTCCAGGGACGTGGTGACGGCTCGATCTCCGGCTCGCCAATCGACGGCCCAGGTGGCGATGTTCATGCCGTCGGTGGCAGCATGGGTCAGGGCGATTCGGCTCGGATCCGTACCCAGAACGGCGGCGGCTG
>DATEXG010000120.1:0-6555 GCA_035257225.1 Candidatus Limnocylindrales bacterium | reverse complement strand
ATCAGGCTGTCGAGCCCGGCGAGAGTGTCCTGGAGTGTGACGGCGAGGACTCCGAGGAGGTCGTCTGAGAGATCGAGGCGCACGCCGCCCGGGACCACGAGGCCTCGGAGGAAGCGATTGCCGGCAAGCCGCTCGTTCATCTGCTGGAGGCGCTCCTTCAAGCGCATCCCGGCGGCGGTGCCGTAGTGGAACGAGGCGCCGGCGCAGACATTGCCGACGTCGCCGACGTGGTTGTAAAGCCGCTCCAACTCGAGAGCGATGCTACGGATGAGCCGGGCCCGCGGCGGGGCGGTGACGTCGGCAATCTGCTCGAGTGCCTCGCAGTAACCCAGGCCGTGCGCGACCGAGCAGACCCCACAGATACGCTCGGCGACATAAAACGCGTCGAGCGGCGAGAGCCCCTCCATCCGCTTTTCCAGCCCGCGATGCGTGTAGAACAGGCGCGCGTCGAGATTGAGCACGGTCTCGCCGACCGACGTGAAGCGAAAGTGACCCGGTTCGATGATGCCGGCGTGGATCGGGCCGACCGGGATCTCGAAGACGCCCTCGCCTTCGGCGACGAGGTGCGGAAACTCATCGGCGGGCTCGACCGGGACCCGCTGCGAGCCGTCGAAAGCCTTGCGGAGCGGGAAGACGCCCTGTGGCCACCCGTCGTGGACCACGAGCGGGCGGGGATCGGGATGCCCAACTGAGACGATCCCGAAGAGGTCCTGCATCTCGCGCTCGTGCCAGTTTGCGGCCGGGACTGCCGTCGTCAGCGAGGGCACCTCCGGGTGCGCCGCATCCACGGAGATGAGAAGCGTCACGAACCGATCCGGGGCGCCGGGCGCGGTGGGCTCAAAGACATAACGCACCTTCAGATCGCCGTCCGGCGTCGCTGTCTCGTCGGTCGCCACGACCGTGGCCAGGGCCATCGAGTACGGTCCGATGAGCACGGCGGCAACCGCCGGGAGATCGCCCGCGCGACCGAGGCGCACCGTGAGGTCTGATGGGCGCGGTCCGACGTCCGCGTCGACGGAGCCGCCCGCGCCCGCCCGCAGCGCGTCCATGAGAGCAGGGTCAGCCAACGACAATCTCCGTGGCGCGCTGGAGGAGCCCGTCGAAACTCGCGGGAATGGTGAGGCCAAGCAGGACCATGATCGCTGCGAGCAGCAGCATCCCGAGCAGCGGGGACCATGCCTCGGCCTCTCGGCCCGCCGCCGCCGTCGGCTCGCCGAAGACCATCGCGCCGACATGATGGAGGAGGCCGGCAAAGATGACAACGACCATCGCGAGGAAGATCGCAATCGCCACCCAGTGACCGTCGCCGATGCCGGCGCGCAGGACCATGAGCTCGCTCACGAAGATCGAGAACGGCGCCATGCCGGCGAGCGACAGCGCCGCCAGCATGAGGAGGGTCGCGCCGATCGGCGCCACCGCGAACAGGCCCCGGATGACATGTATGTCGCGCGAGCCGTAGCGGGCGATGGCCGTGCCGGCGGCGAAGAACGCGAGGGCCTTGGTGATACCGTGGTTCACCACGTGCAGCAGCGCACCGTAGGTGCCGACGGAGCCGCCGAAACCGAGACCGAGCGCCACGATCCCGACGTGCTCAATGCTGTGGTAGCCAAGGAGGCGCTTGATGTCTTGCTGAACCAGGATGAACGGCGTCGCCACGACGACCGAAGTGAGGCCGAAGACGAGTAGCACCTCCGCCGGGAATGCCGGGCCGCACGCGGCGGCAGCGATCGTCTGGAACCGGATTATTGCAAGGAGCGCGCACTTGATGAGGATGCCAGAGAGTAGCGCCGAGACCGGCGTGGGCGCCTGGCTATGGGCATCCGGCAGCCAGAGGTGCATGGGCGCGAGACCCGCCTTGGTGCCGTAGCCGACCATCACGAAGATAAAGCCGATCCGGACGATACCCGGGTCGAGCATGGGAGCGACCTTCATGATCGCCGACCAGCTCATCGCGCCCGCGCCTCCCATGACGTCGGTGGCAGCGGCATAGATGAGCACCGTGCCGAAGAGGCCGAAGGAGATGCCGATGGTCGTCACGATGATGTACTTCCACGCCGCCTCCAGGCCGTGCTGGTGGCCGTGGTAGCCGATGAGGACGGCCGAGGTGATCGTCGTCCCTTCCATCGCGATCCAGAGGACTCCGAGGTTGTCGGCGAGGACCGTCACGACCATCGTCGCGACGAAGGCGTGCACGAGAGCGAAGTAGGACCGCAGGGACTCGGCCTTCATGTTGCCGACCTCCACCGCCTGCCTGAGCCAGCCCACCGTATAGATGGAGACAGCCAGAGTGAGGACGACGAGGAGGAGGAGAAAGACGAGCCCAAGGTCGTCCACGCGGAGGACGCCCAGCACCTGTGGGCCGCCGGTTGCCACCTCACGGGCAAGGACGAGTGTGAGCGCGAAAAGGACCGCCGAGCTACCGACGTCGATGGCCGAGAGGATGCGGCGGTCGCGCGTCGTGAGCATGAGCAGCGCCGTGACGGTCGGGACGAGCGGCAGGACCCAGAGGAGCGTTTGAGCCACGGATTATCCCCTCAGCCGGTCCAGGTCCGCGATGTCGGCATCGACCGTCGAGCGGACCCGGAGCACCATGATAGTCATAACGAGCGCGGCGAGGATGACGTCGAGGATCACGCCGATTTCGATGATGAGCGGCATGCCTTGCGTCACCGCCATCGCTGTGAAGAAGATCCCGTTCTCCGACGCGAAGAGGCCCACCATCTGGGTTAGCGCCGTCTTACGGGTCGCCATGACCAGCACACCGAGCAGGGTGAGGGCGATGCCGACGGGAAGCGCGTTGCCGGTGATCGCCTGGCGTACGGAGCCGAGTGAGGCACTCAGGTGAAACGACATCACGACGACCACAACAGCGAGGGCGAGTGTTGCGGAGACAGCGATCACCGGCTCAATCTCGCGCCGGACGCTCAAGCGCCGGACGACCCAGTGCAGCACCCACGGAAGCACGATTGCCTTGATGGCGAGCGTAACGCCGGCGATGACCCAGAGGTCCGCATTCCCGGTGGCCGTCGCCAGGACCGCGCCCGCGATGGCGATGAGGAGCGATTGGGCGGCCACGGCGTGGATGGCGTTGGAAATCTGACGTGCCGCGATGATGAGAATCATCGTGAACAGCAGCAGCGCGCCGAGGTCGTCGATGATCGTCTGGACCGTCTCGGGGGTCATAGAATCCTCAGCGCGAGCGCCGTGAGGGCGCAGACGAAACCGATGCCAAGGTACTGTGGCACCCGAAAGAAGCGGAGCTTGGCGTAGGACGACTCGACGAGCGCGAGCCAGGTCGCAAGCACGAGGATTTTTGCCGCGAACGCGCCGGCTCCGAGCAAGAGGCCCGTGACGCCCGCGCCGTCTGCCAGTCCGACCGGGAAGAAGAGGGCCGACACGAGGCCGAGGGTTACGATCTGTCGGGTGTGCGACGCGAGCATCATGCAGCCGAGCCCCGGTCCGGAGTGCTCAAGCAGCATGCCTTCGTGCAGCATGGTGAGCTCGAGGTGGGTATCCGGGTTGTCCACAGGAATGCGGCCCGTCTCTGCCGGGAGTAACACGAGCATGGCCGCAAAGCCGAGGAAGTCCGCCGCGCGCCAGGCGAGGATCCACGACGCCCCGCGATGCGCTGCGAGGGCGCCGAGTTCCGTCGTCCCGGCAGCCACCGCGGTCGAGAATACGACCATCATTAAGACCGGCTCGACAAGCGGCGCGATCGTCATCTCTCGCGAGGCCCCCATCCCGCCGAACGCGCCGCCGGCGTCGAACGCACCGACCGCAGTGAGGAAGCGGGCCAGCGCGAGCAGCCCGAGGAGCATCAACGCGTCGCCCAACGGGAAAGCCGGCGGCCCCGCCCGGACGACCGGAACGAGTGCACCCGCAGCCACCGTGGCAGCCAGCACGAGCACCGGAATCGACCGGAAGAAGCCCGAGGTCGTGTCCGCCTGCACCGTGCCCTTGCGGAGCAGCTTAATGATGTCGTGATACGGCTGAAGGATCCCGGCTCCCTGCCGACACTGGAGCAGGGCCTTGAGCTTCTGGATGGTGCCGGTGACAAGCGGCCCGAGCAGCACGAGAAGGGTCATCTCGAGGAGCACGAGCGTGAGCGGTCTCTCGCCGGTCATCTTTGGGCCACCCCGAACAGCAGTAGCGCTACGAAGAGGGCTCCCAGCACGAATGCGATGTACCCGTGGATGCGGCCGGTGCTGCGGGCGCGAATGGCCTGCGAGAGCCCCGAGATACCCCGCTCGACGCGGTGGTAAATTTGCGTCTCCGCGAGATCCATGACCTCTCCGGTATAGTGAATGCGTCGGACGACGTACGGCGTTCCGGCGGTCTCCCGGATCACCTCGCGGCGGAGGTGGTAGAGCGTCGCGAAGACGAGCCGGAGCGGCTTGGCAAACGCGGTGGCCGTGTAGTCGAACCGTGCCGTGGGGCTCATTCCGCACGTCCACGTCGGCGCGGCGCGCCGCACGGCACGCCGCAATCCGCGGCGCAAGACCCACGCCATCGCGGTGAGCGCGATGAGGAGTGCGGCCACCACTGTCATCGAAATGGCCGTGGCGTCCGTCCCCGACGGCGTTAGTGCCGCCGACAGCACAAGCGGTCCCCGGGCCGTTACGACGGCGCTCGCCCCGGGGCCGTGGAGCAGCTCGGCCGTTGGCGTGTCGAGCAGGCGCATTGCGTAACCCGGCGCGACGCCAAGGGCCACGCACACCGCCCCGAGCCAAACCATGCCGGCGATCATCGACGGCGGTGCCTCGGTGGCGTGCTCGGCATGGGCAGTTCGCGGGCGGCCGAGGAACGTGACGCCGAACGCCTTCGCGAAGCAGGCAGCGGCGAGGCCTCCCGTGAGCGCCAGCATCGCCGCGGAGAAGACGATTCCGAGCCCGGCGGGGCCGCGGAAGTGGCTGGCGCCACCGAGGAGGGCCTGGAAGGTGAGCCACTCGCTGACGAACCCGTTGAGCGGGGGGAGGGCCGAGATCGCGACGGCTCCAAGCAGGAACAGCCCAGCCGTCCAGGGCATGCGCCGGGCGAGCCCGCCGAGTTCCTCCATATTGCGGACGTGCGTGCGGCAGAGGACGCTGCCCGCGCCGAGGAAGAGGAGGCCTTTGAATGCCGCGTGGTTGACGGTGTGAAGGAGTGCGGCGGTGAGCGCGACCGTCGCGAGGGCGCCGCCCGCGTCCTCCCGACGCCATAGAATCATCGCCAGCCCCACTCCGATAAGAATGATCCCAATGTTCTCCACGCTGTGGAACGCGAGCAGGCGCTTGAGGTCATGCTGCTGTAGCGCATAGAGCACACCGAGCACGGCCGAGGTCGTGCCCACGACGAGCACCGTCCATCCCCAAGAAAATGGAAGTGGCTCGGCGGCTGGGGCGAGGAGGTCGAAGGCGAAGCGCAGTATCCCGTAGATCGCGACCTTGAGCATGACGCCCGACATCAGCGCCGAGACGTGGCTCGGGGCCGCAGGGTGTGCGCGAGGGAGCCAGACGTGGAGAGGGACCACGCCGGCCTTGGTGGCGAAGCCCCCGAGTGCCAAGAAGAACAGCGTCGTTCGTGTCGTGCCGTCGAGGCCACCCGCCGCCGCGCGAAGGGCCGCAAAGTCGAATGCCCCGGCCCGCTCGGTGAGGGCAAGGAATGCGACGAGAAGCAGGGCCATTCCTCCGTGGGCCATCACCATGTAGAGAAGCCCTGCCCGAGCGTTCTCGCCATCCCGGTCGTCGGAGACGACAAGGACGTAGCTAGCGAGCGTCATGCCTTCCCAGCAGAGCAGAAAGCTTAGCGCGTCGCCCGCGCAGCAGACGAACGCCATGCAGCCCAGGAACACATTCAGCGCGAGCACCTGCGCCGCTTGCCGCGCGGCTCCCGCGTTGGGCGAGTGCGCCCGGAGGTAGGCCGGACCGTAGACCGCCGCCGCGACGGCTACGAGGGAGATGACGAGCAGGAAGTAGGCCGAGAGCCCGTCCACCGAGAGCGAAAGCCGAGCGAACGGGAAGAGGACCGGGAGCGACTGGGTCAACGTGCGGCCCGGGTCGCCGAGGAGAACGCCGAGCGAAACGCCGAGGCCTACCACAGCTCCCGCAAGCGCGGCCAAGTGACCCACGCCAAGCGCGAGTCTACCCGACCACCACGCTAGCAGGGACGAGAGCGCCCCTGCCCCGTAGCAGGCAGCCATCAAAAGCGCGCCCCTCAGAAGTAACTCTTGGTTGGTGGCGAAATTGATCACGCCGCATTACCAATCACTTTGATGAAGTCGCGACGTCTCCGACATCGAGCTGACGGGGTTCGAGACCGCGTCGGCCGCCACTTCAGCCTTCGTGCGGCCCACGCATCAGCGTGAGTGCCGCTTCGATTTGCCACCAAGTCTTGGCCTCTTCGTTATTTCCTTTTTCTTCGAAAGAGCAAGCTTTTTTTGGCAGCTACGACGACGGCTTTATCACCGCGCGCTTCCAGCAATTGCTGGGCGTATTATTCGGGACGATGAAACTAAACGGCCACCACCACCCGGGCGGCTCTGAATGTCGCTGTTGGGTCATCAGCAGACCTCGTCTA
>DATEXG010000119.1:0-16989 GCA_035257225.1 Candidatus Limnocylindrales bacterium | reverse complement strand
ACGAGACAGCTCGTTGAGGCGCGGCCGCTCGCAGTCGCCGGCCTGTATGTGTGCGGCATAACGCCATACGACGCCACCCACATCGGCCACGCCGCAACCTACCTCGCCTACGACATCCTCATCCGTCTCTGGCTCGACGCCGCCTACGACGTGTGCTACGTGCAGAACACGACGGATGTCGACGACCCTCTCCTCGAGCGCGCAGCGGCGACCGGCGTCGACTGGCGTACCCTCGCCGCGGAGCAGACCGAACTGTTCCGTCGCGACATGGAGAGCCTCGGCGTCATCCCGCCCGACCACTACGTCGCGGCGACCGAGATGATCGCGCAGGTTTCGGATGCCGTGCGCCGCCTCCTCGATCGCGGCACCGCATACCGCGTCGATGACGACATCTACTTCGACATTGCCGCGGCCGCGGCCTCCTCGCCATGGCACCTCGGCCAGGAGAGCAACCTCGACCGCCCGACCATGCTCGAGCTCTTCGCAGAGCGCGGCGGCGACCCAGAGCGGCCAGGCAAGCGCGACGCCCTCGACCCGCTGCTTTGGCGCGGCGCGCGCAACGGTGAGCCGAGCTGGGAGACCGTGCTCGGCGCAGGCCGGCCGGGCTGGCACATCGAGTGCTCGGTCATCGCGCAGGAGTTCCTCGAGGTGCCAATCACGGTGAACGGCGGCGGTTCCGACCTCGTGTTCCCGCACCACGAGTTCAGCGCGGGCCATACGGCTGCGCTGACCGGGAGCCCGCTCGCGAACCTGTACTCGCACACTGGGCTCGTGGCCTACCGCGGCGAGAAGATGAGCAAGTCCCTCGGCAACCTCGTGCTCGTGTCCTCGCTCGTCGACTCCGGCGTCGACGCGCGGGCGATCCGGCTCGCTGTGCTCTCCCAGCGCTACCGCGACGACTGGGAGTGGACGGACGATCTCCTCGCCGAAGCGCAGCAGCGTCTGGCAAGCTGGAGCGCCTGGGCCTCCCGCGGACGCTCAGCGGGGACCACCGGCATCCTCGATGGGCTGCGCGCCGCACTCAGGCACGACCTCGACACGCCGACCGCCGTCGCCGCTGTCGACGCCCTAGCGGCACGCGGGTCCGCTCCGGCCGAAGGGGATCTCGCCGCGATCCACGCACTCCTCGGCATCCGCCTCTGAACCTCGCGCCCAGTCGACCACCTCGATGCGGCTTTCTGAGTCCTTGGATTCGATCGAACGAACTCCGCCCGCTTCCTGCGTCTGCCGGCCGTCGATTCGGCCACCTTCGCATCGGGAATCGTTGACGGGATGGGGCATCCAGCGATTCGACCCTGACACCATGGTTTGAGTGTCACTCTGACCGGGTCCGGCGGCCTGGCTCGCACGATGGTTGCCCGCCTCGAGTGTGGTCGTTATGAATTCTGCCGGTCGCCGGACATAGCGGACCGGCCGACGTGACTTGACAGGAGGGTGGCATAGCCCCAACTCAGACGTGTCCGCCGACCGGCCCTTAGCCCACCCCCAGCGAAGAGGGAGACACGGGACATGGTCGTCATTGGAGTCGATTCGCACAAGCGGACACACACCGTCGTGGCCGTCGATGACGCAGGCCGGAAGCTCGCCGAACGGACGGCCGCTGCCACCGCGGACGGGCATCTGGACCTGCTGGGCTGGAGCCGCATCTGGCCCGAGCGCACGTGGGCCCTGGAGGACTGTCGCAACCTCACCCGGCGCCTGGAGGCGGATCTGCTCAGGGCGGGTGAGGCAGTCCGGCGAGTCCCGACCAAGCTCATGGCCGGCGCCCGACGTTCAGCCCGAGAGCCCGGCAAGAGCGATCCCATCGATGCGCTCTCAGTCGCCAGAGTTGCGCTGCGCGAACCGAACCTTCCAGTGGCTCGCCTCGATGGCAGCGAGCGCGAGCTCCGTCTGCTGGTCGATTATCGGGACGTCCTGATCTCCGTCGGTCGCCGCCCGGCCCGCAGGCAACATTTCAAGATCAGGCTGGAGGGGCTGAGGAGGGTGGTGAGTGTTCCGGCAAAACGGAGGACTAGCCCTCCGGCCCAAGTCGATGCTTGGGAAGCAGACACTCTGCCAGCTGAGTTACTCCCGCTCGGGAGGGCAGGGGTAGTTATAGCAGATCGCGCGAGAGGGGCGGAAGGGGCTGGTCCAAGGCCTTTTCGGCCGCGCGGACATTCTGCGCTGGAGGCAAAGGCACTCGGTCTATCGGCCTTGTTCTGGTTCTGGCCGAGCGACGGGATGGTGCAACGCGCCTGAACCCATGGCGTCAGTTAGTGGGCGATGCCACGGCGTGCCGGCAGCGACCTGCCGGTCGAGTTCACTGGCCGGGAGCGCGACCGGGGTGCCGCAGTTGACAGCCGGCTCTTTCCATCGCGTAAGCCCTGAACCGGCCCAGTCCGACCAGTCCAGCGGGGCACCTCGGGGAACCTGTACGCTTGGAGGACTGTCCAAGAAACCGGGCGTCGATAGGCCATGCGCTCGGTCCGCCGACACGAGGACCCAGGCACGGTGTCCAAAGCGGGCTCGTTAGTGTGAGGAACCGATCGATGGATATCAACGCGGCGATCTCGGGGCGCCGGTCGGCTCGAGACTTCACGACGCAGGCTGTGGATGACGAGACTGTCCGGCGTCTGATTGATGCCGCCGTGCAGGCGCCGAGTGCCTCGAACGGGCAACCGTGGACCTTCACCGTAGTCCGCGATCAGGCTCTGCTCGACCGGGTTTCCGATGAGGCGAAGTCATACCTCCTGGCGGCTCTGCCCGCCGGCCCAGATTCAGACCTTCGACGGGCGAGTCTCACCGACGACAGTTTCCAGCTCTTCTACCACGCCCCGGCATTGATCGTGATCTCGGGGAGCTCCCAGAGACCCTGGATCACCGAAGACTGCGCGCTGGCCGCCCAGAACCTGATGCTGGCTGCGTATTCAGTCGGGTTGGGCACCTGTTGGATCGGCCTCGCGCAGGGCTATCTCAATACGGCAAGTGGGAAGAACGCGCTCGGCCTACCAGCGGCCTGGGTGCCCGTCGCACCGATCATCGTCGGCTATCCGAAGGCAGATATGCCGCCCGTCGCTCGAAAGGAGCCGGAGATCCGCTGGGTCGGCTGATCGCCGACCACTCGCGTGGCTCGGCGCAATCGCTCCCGCTGAGCCCGGCCAGTGCTTGACGGTGACCGCGATCCCCGCCGTCAGTCGGGGAAGCCAGTCTGCTTTCAGCGTGTCTTCGAGAGCAACTGCATCGCGCTCGGTTTCACACCCGACCCACGCGACGGAGCAGGCGATGATCCGGACCTCCCAACTGACGCGTGTCTCTCAGTGACGCCCGAGTGCGGCAACTCGCCGGTGTTCGCTGTCATCGTTCTGATCTTTCGGCTGATCTCACCGCGCAGCAATGTCTAGACGGCCGGGCCGATCTGAACCGACCGTGTCCCACGTGTACGTTGGCCCGAGGACGGTCGATTCGCTGCCATCCCCGGCCACCACGGCGTCCAGCGACCTTCAGGCGTCGTCCAGGATCCGGTCGGCCTTCCGATCGATCTTCTGCTTCTGAGCGCCGGTGATCTTTCCTTCGCTCTCTTGCTGGGACGCGCGTGCCTTGGCATTGCGGGCGTGAGATTCGTCGGGCATCGGGTACTTGCGCTCGCCGGGTAGCCCGAAATCCGAGCTGGGCAGAGACTCTCGTTTCTTGGGACTCAGCTTGGCCATCTTGGTCACTCCTTTGACTAGTGCGCGTGCGCAGAAGCCCTCAGCGCTGGGATCGGCACCGGAATGGGCCTGCCTGGCAGGTCTGGTCTCTCCTGCCTCGCCCATGAGCGCTCTCGATCCGGCCCGCGCAGCTCGGTGCTGTCACCGAGCCGAGAACCGTTAGGCGGAGTGGCCCAGGTCACCGGCGCTCCGCCGCCTCCAGCCGCTCGCGCAAGTGCCCAAGGCGCTGCGGCCTCTCACGCACGAACCTCTCGATCGCCTCCAGGATGTGCCCGCTGTCGAGGTGAGCTTCCTCCATTACCTCGTCCACCGTGCCCCCCGTCCGCCATCGATCGTCCCAATCGGAGCTGAGCGAGTACTCGCGGACGATGGGGTCGTCGGCCCAGTCGCGCATCAGCTTGTAGGCGCCGTTGGTGATGACCATGGCGTCGATCCGATCGGCCGGCTCCAGTGTGGCCGCCCGGTAGGCGGCGTCCTGGCGGGCGAACAGCTGCGGGCTGATGGCGGCGACCACCTTGATGTTGAGGCCCACCCGGTCCAGCTCCGGCAGGACGCAAACCAGATTCGACGTGCTGACAGAGCCACGGACGAAGACGGTCCCATGCCGGGGCTCGCCCGGGCGGAACGGGCGTACGACGTAGGCGCCGCGCGCCGCGGCGAAGTGGCCCGGGATGCCCAGCGCGGCGCGGTCCGGGATCTCCACCGGAGGGCGAGTCAGGTGCACGGCGATGATCGGCACGTCAGTGGCGCAGGCCGCGGCCAGTACGACCGGCACCTCGTTGTACTCCCAGGGGTGCAGGTCGATGACGTGGCCTTCCGGGAAGAGCTGGGTCACTCCCGGCGAGAAGACCCCGAAGTGGGTGCGCGAATCCTCGGCCGTCTCCGGTCCGGAATGACCGGCCACGTACAGCACCTTGCCGAGGCGAAGGTCGCAATCCTGGGCCAGCTGGCTGAACAGGCGCAGCGGGCCGTACTTGAGGTAGCTGAACGAGCCGTACGTCGAGCAGGCGCCCCAGAATCCCTCGAACTCTGCGAACGGGTCCACGGCCAGGTTGACCGAAGCAAGCCCGGCCATCATGCCGGCATTGGTGAACTCGGTTATCTCTGTCGGCAGGAGGGCCCCGGTCGGGTTCGACTCGCGATCGAACCAGCCGAAGCCGGGCATCTCTCCGAACGGCTTGGCGAAGCCGGCGATGTTGGTCGACTCGGCCAGGTCCGCGGAGCAGGCGATGAAGAGCGGCCGGCCGTAGTCGCGTTTGGAGACGGCGTTGACGTACGAACCCCAGGCGGCGAGGCCGGCGCGGTTCGGCTGCTTCTCTCCCGGCGCCCGCCACATCTCCGCCGGGTAGCGCTCGAAGTCGAACAGGTTGCTGTCGGCTGCGGCGATTGGGCGCATGGCTGCAGGCGGGCCCGACCGCCCGGCGGGGCTGTCCGAGCCGAGACGGAAGCCGTCGATCCGCTCTGGCACCGTCCCGGCTATCGCGAGCAGTCGATCGGAGAGCCAGTCGACCAGCCCGTCGTCGCGCCGAAGGACGCTCAACGCCGTCGCGAAGTTGGCATTCGCCTCGGCCGCCACGGCCGCCGGCTCGGTGGGAGCCAACTCGTCCACGCCCTGGTACGTCACGCCGTAGCGAGCCATGAACTCCTTGCGGACAGCCCAGAACTCGGCCGAATGCCGCTTGTGGGGGCTGCCGTGGCTGGCCGCGTCGAACTTGCCGTAGCCGCGGCCCTTGCGGGTCCGGAACCAGGCCATGCTGGGGGCGGCGGCCGGATTGGCCCCTCGTGCCGCGTCCAGCACCGCTCGGGTGACAGGCCCCCAGTGCATCCCGTCCTCCGTCCCCGTGACGCGCCAGCCGTAGGGCGCGAACCAATCGACGGGCGTGCCGTGGACGACCGCCGACGCGGGCCGCTCGTCTATGCCGAAGTCGTTCCAATCGATCAGGAAGACGAGGTTGGAGAGCCCCAGGCCCCAGGCCGAGTTCTTGGTCTCGTGGGCTGCCCCCGGAGTCAGGCCGCCTTCACCCTCGAACACGAAGACCTTGACTTCGTCCGCGCCCGCCGCCTTGAGCGCCAGAGCCTCGCCGGCCGCGAACGGCATGCCGTGGCCGGAGGGACCGGTGTTGGCCTTCAGGAACAGGGTGCGGCCTGCCATCTCCGCATGGCCGGGCAGTCCGCCGCGATGCCGCAGACCCGGCAGGTGTTCCCAGGTGAGCGCGAACCGGCCATCGGCCGGGAACGCGAAACTCGGGTCGCCGGTTCGCTCGTGGCGGGCCCGAAGCGCCTCGTTCAGGACGGCGAGAGTGGCGTAAACCAATGGCACCGTGTGGCCCGCGGACAGCACGAAGCGATCCCCGAACCGGAGCCACGGCCGGCGGATGTCCCAGCGCATCGCCCCGGACAGAAGCAAGGCCAGGAACATGTGGACCTTGGATCGAGAGCCGCCGGGATGGCCGCTTTGGCGGTAGTCCAGCGAGAGATCGATGCACTCGTCCACGAGATCCTTGAGGATCTCGTAGCGTCCGAAGTCCGGCTCCGCGGCGGCGAGGAGCCGCTCGACCTCGGAGCTGGCGACCTCCTCCGCCGTCATCTCCGTGATCCGGCCCGGAGCACCAGGGGCTCTACCACTTCCCGGGTCCGGCGGAGAGCCTCCGTGATGTTCTCGCGCGAATTGGCGTAGCTGAAGCGCAGGTGGTACTGCCCGACCTGCCCGAAGGCCGTCCCGGCCAGAGCGGAAACCCCGCCTTCGTTGAGGAGCCGGTCGGCCAGCTCGTCGCCGGTCAGGCCGGTGGCGGAGATGTCGGGGAACACGTAGAACGACCCGGTCGGGCGAAGGCACGTAATCCCCGGGATCGCGTTCAACCCGTCCACGATGAGGTCCCGCCGCGCCTTAAACTCGGCGACCATCTGGTCCACCGAGGACTGCGGGCCGGTCAGCGCCTCGACCCCCGCCCACTGGGTGGCCGCGTTGGTGCAGCTCACGCTGTTGACGATGAGTCGGCTGAAGGGCGTCACCAGCGGCTCCGGGAGGATCGCGTAACCCAGGCGCCAGCCGGTCATGGCGTAGGTCTTCGAGAAGCCGTCCAGGACGATCGTCCGCTCGGCCATACCCGAGAGCGAGGCGATCGAGACGTGCTCGCCCTCGTAGAGGATTCGACCGTAGATCTCGTCGGCCAGGATCGTGAAGTCGTATTCGCGGGCGACGGCGGCGATCCTCTCGAGGTCGTCCCTCGTCGATACGCCGCCGGTCGGGTTCGCCGGCGAGTTGAGGATGACCAGCCTGGTTTGAGGCGTTACGAGAGCCGCAAGCTCGTCCGGGTCGAGCCGGAAGCCGTTCTCCTGGCGGATCGGGCAGGGCACTGCTTTGCCGCCGACGCAGCTTGCCATGGACTCGTAGATCGGGAAGCCCGGGTCCGGGTAGATGACCTCGTCGCCCTCGTCGACGAGGGCCAGGATGGCGAAGAACATGACCGGCTTGCCGCCGGGAACAACGGCCACTCGGTCCGGGGTCACCGCGAAACCTTTGCGAGCCGTGGCGTCCGCGGCTATGGCCGCGCGCAGCTCGGGAATGCCAACCGTCGGCGTGTAGTGGGTTGCGCCACGGTCCAGCGCCCGCTTCGCCGCCTCACGAATGTTGGCCGGTGTATCGAAGTCCGGTTCTCCGATCTCTAGGTGGATCACCGAGCGGCCTGTGGCCTCGAGCGCTCGGGCTCGGGCAGCCGCCTCGAACGCAGTCTCGGTGCCGATGCGGTCCATGCGCCCAGCGAGTCTCATCGTCATCTCCTAAATCCACGACGCGACTGCCCGATAGCCGCCTCGGGCGAGCATGCCAGCAGGTCATAGACAGGTCAAGCTCAGCTTCCTCATCGAATGATGACGCAGGACTGAACTGTCAAGAGAGGGACAAGAGCTTCGGGGTCGGAGATCGTTCGAGATGCTGGGTGTCTGGCGGCTGAGGCGGGTGTAGTACTCGACGCTGATCCCCGCCAGGAGGGCCCGGGCCGCCGCGCCCACCGTCGAAGCGGCTACGCGTCCCCCAGGCAAACGCCCACGTGACGCGCCGACTGGACCCACGAGTGATCCGGAGGAACCGTGCGGCGCTTGCCGGCGACCTGTTCGAGCGCCACCGGATCGGTCCCGTCGCCGCGCGAGGCCACCATGACGCCGAAGACGCCCCCGGCAATCAGGTCCGCCCCGGCGCTGCCAAGGCGGGTCGCCAGTAGCCGATCCGCGGCGGAGGGCGTGCCGCCTCGCTGGACGTAGCCCAGGATCGTGACGCGCGATTCGAGGCCCGTCAGTTCTTCGAGCTCGCTCGCGACGCGAAGCGTGTTGCCGACGTGCGTGGCCTCCAACGCGACCAGCGCGGCGACGGCCTGGTCTCGCTCGGGCCCGGGCTGGGCCGCCTTCTTCTGTTGCAGCGCAACCGCGTAGGCCCCGGCGTCTTCGATGTTCCGGGCGCCCTCGGCGATCGCCACGATGCTGAAGTTCGACCCGTTGCGGACCCTGCGCCGGACAGCCTGAGCCGCCGCCTCGACCGAGTAGGGGATCTCCGGGATCAGGATGACGTCCGCGCCGCCGGCGATTCCGGCCCCGAGCGTGAGCCAGCCGGCCCCGTGGCCCATGATCTCGACGACGATGATGCGGTGATGGCTGTGGGCCGTGCTGTGCAGCCGATCGACCGCTTCGGTCGCCACGTCGAGCGCCGTCGCAAAGCCGAAGCACGCGTCCGTCCTGACGACGTCGTTGTCGATCGTCTTGGGGAGAGTGATGACGTTCAGGCCTGCCCTCGCCAGGCGCAGCGCGTTCTTGGCCGTGCCCCCTCCGCCCAGGCACACCAGCGCGTCCAGCTGATGCTTCTCGTAGTTGCGGACGACCGTGGTGGTCATGTCCGCGATCACTCCGTCGATGAGCATCTGGTGCGGCTTGTCCCGGCTCGTCCCCAGGATCGTGCCGCCGGTCGTGAGGATCCCGGACAGCCTCTTCGATTCGAGCGCCGTGTACCGATCCTCGACGAGCCCGCGGAACCCATCGCGGAAGCCCACGAGCGCCATCCCATGGTGGCCGATCGCGGCCTTGCCGATGCCTCGGATCGCGGCGTTGAGACCGGGACTGTCGCCGCCAGCCGTCAGGATCCCGATGCGCTTCTTGCGTGCCATCGCTCAGCTCCACTCTCGCTGCCGTCGCTGCCCGCGCGGCCCGCGCCGCCGTGACTGAGCAATCCAGGCACACGAATGGTGCCACGGTCAAGGGCGGCGGGTTACGGCGGCTGCCGATTCGCGGCACGGCGGCGGATTCGCGGCACGAGTGCACGCTCCTGCTATCGTGGCGGCATGGACCGTCGGGCCGAGGACGCGCCATCGCAGGCCATCTCGTCGCCCGCGCCGATCACCGCCTGGTGGCTCGGCCGGACGCCATACCGCGATGCCTGGGATCTCCAGCATCGGTTGGTCGCGGCCCGCGTCGCGGATTCGCTCGGCGACCAGCTCCTGCTGCTGGAACACGAGCCGGTGCTGACTCTCGGCCGTCACAGCGATCCGGCCCACGTCCTCGCGAGCCCGGCCGACCTCTCCGCCCGGGCCATCGAGCTGATCCAAACAGAACGGGGCGGCGAGGTCACTTACCACGGGCCTGGCCAGCTGACCGCCTACCCGATCATTCGTCTCGCGGATCGCGGCCTCCTGGTCCGGCCGCTCGTTCGAGCACTCGAGGCCGCGCTCTCCCAGACCTGCGCGGCCTTCGGCGTGGAGGCGGCTCCGCGCGATGGCTACCCCGGCTGCTGGTGCGGCGGAGGCAGCCGCAAGATCGGCGCCATTGGCGTCCGCATCGAGCACGGCGTGAGCTACCACGGCATCGCCCTCAACGTGACAGTGCGGCTCTCGGACTTCGACTTGATCGATGCCTGCGGCCTGCCCGATGTGGAATCGACCTCGATAGGCCGCGAGAGCGGCTGGGACTCCGGTCCGACGACCGAGTCGGTCGCGCGGGCGGCGTCCGCGTTTGGCCCGGCTCTTGCAGGCGCGCTGCGGGCGCCGCTGGTTGGAGACCTCGCGCCGACAGCAGATCCCGTCGTCGCCCGCGCGGCTCTGGAGGAGATCCTCGCAGCTCGATCGTCCGCGGTCGTGGGGGTTCGCTGATGAGCGGCGGCCTCTTCGAGCTGCGCCGCGACGCGATCACCGGCTGGTGGGTTGCCACCGTCGTGGATCGCCAGTTCCAGCGGGGCCGCTTCTCACTGCCCGCCGCGCCCGTGGACGACGGCGGATCCTGCCAGAACTGCAGCCAGCCGCCGGGCGACGGTATTCGCCTGCGGACTCTCAAGGACTACGCGTTCAATGTCGTCGGTTCCGAAGTTGAGGCTCGCGAGCTTGAGAAGAGCTCGGCCCAGGTGGCTCTGGCCCAGGCCCCGGCGGCGGGCAGCTGGCGCACCATCGTCGCGCCGCCCGGGGAGCATCGGCCCCTCCAGATGGTCGGTGACGATCTCCTGTGCGGGCTGCTTTCCGCGGTGCGAGAGGCCTTCGTCAACGCTCGAGCCGTCGGACAGACGGAGTACCTGCAGGTCGTCCAGAACTGGGGAGCCCAGGCCGGCGCTCGAACGAACCACCTCTGTCTGGACCTGTACGACTTGCCGCAGATCCCGCACCGCGTCGCCGAGGAGATCGGCGGGGCAGCGCGCTTCCTGATCAGAGAAGGGGAGTGCCCCTATTGCCGGCTGGTTCGGGAAGAATCGAAGGCCGGAACGCGGCTGATCTGGCAGGATCACGCGAGCGTCGCATTCGCGCCGTTTGCCTCGCGATCGCCGTTCGAGGTCTGGATCGTGCCGCGCCGCCACGCCGCGGACTTCGGCGGGGCCGGCGATGCGGACATCCGCTCGACGGCGGAGGCGCTGCGGCAGGTTCTGGGCCGCCTGGCGCGTCTCGATGGCCCGCCCCACAACTTGATCCTTCACACCTCGCCTCTCCGCCAGCGGGTCGACGCGACGTACCATTGGCACTGGGAGATCCATCCGCGCTTGCGGGAGATCGCAGGACTGGAGTTGGGGACTGGTCTGCCGGTCAATCCCGTCTCTCCGGAGGAAGCGGTCGAGGAGTTGCTCCGATTCGGAGCTCAAGGGGAAGCCGCAGACAAGCTATGAGACCAGGGGGACCCGGACCGCGTCGTCACAGCCGCAGAGGCCACGCCGTCACAGAATCCTGGCGCGCGGGGAGGCGTCATTGGCTGTTGACCTGCAATACAGCGGCGGCGGATAGATGTCCATCAGCGCGACAACCTGGCAATTGGAGTGCGGCGTGAGCACCGCATCCGATCGCGCCGCCGACCGAACCTTCATCGAGGAACTCTTTGCCCTTCATCACTCCGAGATATACGCCTACATCTTCCGCATGGTCCGCGACGCCGATGTCGCCGCCGACTTCGCCCAGGACACGTTCATCAAGGCCTATCGTGCCCAGGACTCCCTCGAGGACAGGGCCAAGGCACGGGCCTGGCTCTATCGAATCGCCCACCGGGTGGTCCTGGATGAGATGCGACGCCGGCGCATCGTTCGCTTCCTGCCCTGGACCGGAGAGAGCTATGGGGCGGCGCCCTCGGCTGAGCATCTGGCCATGGAGATGAGACTCTCCGGGCCGCTGGCTCGGGCACTGGCCCGCATCCCCGAGCGGCAGCGGGCCGCACTCCTCCTCGCCGAGGTGGGTGACCTCACCGGTCTGGAGCTGGCCGAGACGTTGGGCATCAGTCATGTGGCGGCACGGGCCCTGCTGACCCGGGCCCGCGAGAGCCTCCGCCAGGCCCTGGCCGACGAGCGTCGCCAGGAGAAGGACCACGAGGCCGCCATCGACGCCACATACGCCGATCAAACACGCGCCGCGGACCCGCGTCGCCGGCCGGACGACACTCCGGGGGCCGGACGATGAACCCCGAACTTCGGCTCTCCTCCGCCGCCGACCGTCTCCATGAACGGGCCAGGTCGCTTGCGGCCGAGGCCGTCGACGTCGATCTCGAGCCGGTGGATGCCGCATGGCTCCAGGAGCACCTCGCCTCTTGCCCGGAGTGCGACGCAATCGCCGGCGAGTACCGCGCTCTGCATGAGGAGCTGCGATCGCTGCCGGCTCCGGAGCCGCCGCGCGACCTGTGGGCTAGAACCTCCGCCGCCTTGGACGCAGTCGACGGCCGGGCCTCCGCCGGGAAGCAGATCCGGACGCCGGGCGGCCGGCCCGGTCGTCGGCCGCTGTTCGGGACCGCCATCGCGGTCGGATTCGTGGTCCTCGTCGCGGGTGCCTCCCTGGTCGCACAAAGCCCGATCGCCAGGGTCGTCCCCGGTTCGACGCCTGCCGGTCCGGTGGCATTGGTCACGGGCTCGTCGATTCCCGCATCCCTTGCGCCACGTGCGCCGCTCGCGGTCGTGGACGGCACGAGCTACTGGATCGCGTCCGACCAGGGCGTGTACCAGATCAGCGGCAGTTCGACCGACTGCGCGCAAGCGAGCGCAAGCTGCACTGTCACCGGCGACTCGGGCCAGACCCTCGGCTCCATAGCGAGTGACACGAGCGTATCCGCGGTGCTTGCCCCGGACGCCAGTCAAGCGGCCGTCTGGACGGACAACAAGATCGTCATCGTGCCTCTCTCCACCAAGCCTCAGACGGTGTCCATCGACCTGCTGACGCCGCGACCCACCCAGGCCGCGACGCCCACCCTGGCGGCGACGCCCACCCTGGCGGCGGTCACGCCCAGCCCGGTGAACTCGAGCCCGCCGACGGTCTCACCATCAACGCTGATTCCGCCCATCCCCGGGGCATCCTGGACGCCGCAGGCCTCCATAGTGGCCACCCCGATAGCCAGCCTGGTGGCAACCCCCATTCCGGCGGCAACCCCCGCTCCGGCGGCAACCCCCACTCCGACGGCAACCACCACCGCCGGCCCGGCCGTGACCAAGCCGACCGCGATCCTCGACGGATACGAGATCGTGGGGCGAGGTCCGGAGTTCTCGGCGGACGGTGGCCTCGTCGCGTTCTCCGCCAGACCCGTGGACCACAGCACCGGTCCGGACGTCTTCATCTGGCGGTCAGGGCAGGAGCAGGCCCGGGCGGTGACCTCCCGGCACGCCGATCTCTTCGCTGGATGGTTCGGGCAGAAGATCCTGGTCAGCGAGATCGCGGCGGGGACGTGCGCGGACGCCACAACCGGCGGCGCCGACACTATCAAGACGACATCGTGTCTCTTCGATCCAGCCAGCGGCGACATCCAAAGAATCGACCGGCCGATGCTGGTAGCCGGCGTCGATCCGACCGGCCGCTACCTGGTCTACTGGTCGGGCACGGTCGAATTCGACACAGTGTCGGGGCTGTGGCAACCCGGCAAGGGCGAGCTCTACTTCGACCGTTGGGCGGACCTGACTCTGGACCCGGCGTCGCCGGGCGCGAGGCCCACCGCGTCACCCGGACCGACGGCCACCGAATCCGTGGCGCCGAGTCGTGCGCCGGACCTGAGCCCGTCGCCGGCGGCTGAGCCGACTACCGTCGCCACCGAGGCCCCATCGAGGCAGCCCGGAACGCAGGGCTCTCCGGAGCCGAGTGCCACGGCCGATATCGGCGCGAAGACCCCGGAGCCGACGCAGTCGGTGCTGCCCCAGCTACTCTCGGTCGCTGCCGCGCCTGCTTCGGTCCGGCTGTGGGCGGTTCGCTGGGACGCGGCGGGGCAGAACGTGGCCGTTTGGGTCGCGGACACAGGTAGCGCCAAGATCGGCCGGCTGAGTGTCTTCTCGATCGATCCGGCATCGGGACTGCCGAGCCCGACAATGGCCGCCGACGAGATCCTTTCGGCCATCGGGTTCGACAACTCGAACTTCGTCTACACCTCGGCCATGGACGGCAAGACATACATGAAGCCCGTGCCTGTCGTCCCGCCATCGTTGGTCTCCACCTCCGTACCGACCTCCCCGGGCCCGGCGCCGGCTCTGGCCGGCTCGTCGGGCGCGCCGGCGCTCGCCACCGATCGACCGGGCAGCTGAGGCCACCCGAGCCCCTTGCCAATTGCCCTCGCCTGCGGACGGCCGTAGGGCCGGCGCTGTATCCTTCCCAAGACCTTTAACGACCGGCACCGTGAGGCCGGGAAGGAGGACTGCGTCGTGCAGGGCAGCGAGAATCGATGACCGACCGGCAGATCATGACCGGGGACGAGATCCGGCGGGCAATCGTCCGGATCTCCCATGAGATCGTCGAGAAGCAGGCCGGCACGGAGGGCCTAGCGCTCGTCGGCATCCAGCGCCGCGGCGTCCCTCTCGCTCGGCGGATAGCCGACGCGATCGAGGAGCACGAAGGGGTCAGTCTTCCCGTAGGCGCTCTCGATATCACCTTCTACCGCGACGACCTCTCGCTGGTGGCTCAGCAGCCCATCGTCAAGGGCACCGACCTTCCCTTCGACCTGAACGGGGCCACAGTCGTGCTGGTGGACGACGTCCTGTACACGGGCCGCACGATCCGCTGCGCGATGGATGCCCTGATCGACTTCGGGCGGCCGCGGGCCATCCGGCTGGCGGTGCTCATCGACCGCGGCCACCGCGAGCTTCCGATCCGCGCCGACCACGTCGGCAAGAACGTGCCCACGTCGCGGGAAGAGCTGGTTCACGTCCACGTAGCCGAGATCGACGGCAGCGACGAGGTCAGCATCGCCCGCCAGCTTCATCCCTCCGAACCGGCTCCGGCAGGCAGCTGATGAGCGGTGAGGGAAGCGCCGCGGTGGCCTGGAATCACCGGCATCTGATCGACCTAGACGTGGTCACCTGGCCCGAGATCGAGCTGATACTGCGGACCACGGACGAGATGAAGGGGGTCCTGGCTCGGCCAATTCGCAAGGTGCCCGCGCTCAACGGCCGGCGAGTCACGACGCTCTTCTACGAGGCCTCGACCCGGACCCGCGTTTCCTTCGAGACGGCCGCGCGCAACCTCTCCGCGGACGTCGTCAGCGTCGCTCCAGCCACCTCGTCGGTGACCAAGGGCGAGTCGCTCGTGGACACGATCCGGACCCTGGAGGCGCTTGGCGCCGAGATCCTGGTGATGCGCCACTCCATCTCCGGGGCGCCCTACCTCGCGGCCGAGGTCTTCGGCGGCCACGTCCTCAACGGCGGCGACGGCTGGCACGCCCACCCGACCCAGGCTCTGCTCGATCTGTACACGATGCGCGAGCACCTCCCAGCGGGCGACCTGCGCGGGCGCAAGGTCGCGATCGTGGGCGACATCCTCCACTCGAGGGTGGCGCGTTCCAACATCTGGTCGCTGACCGCGGCCGGCGCGGATCTCTGGCTGTGCGGCCCGGCCACTCTTCTGCGAGGGTTCGATCGCTGGGCGGCGGCGTGGAGCGGCGGCGCCATTCCGGGCCACGGCCGGTTCAACGTCACGAGCGACGTGTCCGCGGCGCTGCGAGACGCGGACGTGGTGATGGCCCTGCGGATCCAGCGCGAGCGGATGCAGGGCGGGCTGCTCCCCTCGCTGCGTGAGTACGCCGCCCGCTTCGGGCTGAACGCGGAGCGCGTGGCTCTGGCCAAACCCGAGGCGATCGTGATGCACCCCGGGCCGATGAATGAAGGCGTTGAGATCGCGCCGGACGTGGCCATCAGCGGCCGCGCCGTGATCACCGAGCAGGTCGCCAACGGCGTCGCCGTGCGGATGGCTCTGCTGTATCTGCTGGCCGGGGCGCACGAAGCGGCCCACGCGGGCGAGGCGATCCGATGAGCCCCACGCGCGCTGCCGAGAGCGCCGGGCGCGCCGGGAGGAAGACCGCGGCTGGGCCCAAGGTCGGTCAGACCGTCGGCCGGTTCGAGGTCGAGAAGGCCTGGCTGGTCGACCCGGTCCTGGGTCGCGAAGGCCCGGGCGAGGTCGTGGTCGCGGACGGGATCCTCGAGTCGGTCGTCTGGCTGAAGGGAGCCGAGGCCGGACGCGTGGACGACAAGGGTGTGGTCGTCGCGCCCGGTTTCTTCGACCTCCACGCTCACTTCCGCGAGCCCGGTTTCGAGGATGCGGAGACGATCGCCAGCGGCTCCGCCGCGGCGGCCCATGGCGGCTACACGAGCGTGGCGCTGATGCCGAACACGTCTCCGGCCCTGGACGAGCCGGGCGTGATGGAGCGCATTCGATCGGCCGCTCGGGCCGGCCGCTCGCCCGTCGAGATCCTGGCCTTTGGGGCCGTTTCGGCGGGAAGGACGGGAGAACAGCTCTCGGCGATGGGCGAGCTGGCCGACGCCGGCGTGCTCGGCTTCTCGGACGACGGCGCACCCGTTCGAACGCCCAAGCTGCTGCGCAGCGCCCTGCTGTACGCGGGTATGTTCGGGCTGCCGGTCGTGGATCACGCGGAGGACCTGGAGCTGTCCGCGGGTGCGGAAGCTCACGAGGGCTACGTCGCTTCGATCCTCGGCCTGGCGGGCTGGCCGATCGCGGGCGAGGTGAACGCGGTCTCGCGCGACCTGGCGGTCTTCGAGGACGCCCTGCGCGACGAGCCACGGGCGCGGCTCCACCTGACTCACGTCTCCACGGCCGCGGCGCTGGACCTGGTTCGCCGGGCGAAGGCCGCTGGACTGCCCGTCACCTGCGACGTGACGCCGCACCACCTGGCCTTCACCGACGAGTGGATCGCCGGCGCGCGGCGCTGGTCGTGGGAGGCGCTCGGCGCCGACGGCACGTCGCGCGACCCGTGGGCGGATGGAGTGCTCGTCGCCACTCCATACGCCACGGCGCTTCGGGTCAACCCGCCGCTGCGCACTCCCGCCGACGCCGCCGCGTGCCTGGCCGCGCTGTTGGACGGTACCGCCGACGCGGTCGCTACGGACCACGCCCCCCACACGGTCGTGGACAAGGAAGTGGAATTCGGCCGGGCCAGCAACGGCATCAGCGGCATCGAGACGGCGTTGGGCGTGCTGATGGCGATAGTCGACGCGGGCCGATTGCCGCTCGCCCGGGCCATCGCGGCCCTGACCGCGGGGCCTGCCGGCATCGTGGCCCATTGGCCGGGCGTGGCCACCACTCCCGCCGCTCGCCCCCGCGGTCTGACCGAAGGCGCCCCGGCGGATCTCGTGGTCTTCGACCGCGGCGATCGCTGGCGGGTGACTCCGGAGACGCTGCGCTCGAAGGGCAAGAACTCGCCGCTCCTCGGCCGCGAGCTGTCCGGCCGCGTGCTTCTCACTGTAGCGAGCGGACGGCTGGCCTACGAAGATCCCGAGGCCGCTTCGACGGAGGGCTGAGCGGCAGGGCTCCGCGGCGGGTCTGAGCGGCAGGGCTGAGCGGCAGGGCAAGCGGCAGGCTTGAGCGCCGCCGACGTTGGGCCC
>DATEXG010000118.1:0-5196 GCA_035257225.1 Candidatus Limnocylindrales bacterium | reverse complement strand
CCGCCTCCAGGGCGTCCAGCGTGGCGTCGGCGACGGCCACGTTCGCCGCCTGATGGCGGCCGCGGAGTCCGATCCGAACCCGTCCCAGGCGCCCCAACTCCACCTCGATACCGTCGCGGTCGAGTCCGCGAAGCGGCGCTGGCGGCGCCACGACCAGAGGAGCCGCCACTCGCCGGCTACGCCGCTCGATGACTCCCAGCGCCGAACCCCATGCCCCAGTCACCGCCAGGTCGCCACGCATGATGATGGCCGCCTTCTCCCGGGCGATGGCCTCGACCGTGAGGCCCAGCCGGTCAGTGTGATCGAGCGAGACATTCGTGACGACGGCCACGCCGCCGTCCCAGGCGTGGGTGGCGTCCAGCCTGCCGCCCAGCCCCACCTCGACGACCGCCAGATCCACCCCGGATTCGGCGAACCAGCGGAACGCAATGGCAGTAAGCAGCTCGAACTCGGTAGGCTCGCCGTGGCGCCGGGCGACCCGATCCGAGACGGCCAGCACCTCGCCGGTGAGCTTCGCGAAAGTCTCCTGATCGACCGGTTCGCCATCGACCTGGAGCCGCTCGCGGTAGGTGACGAGATGCGGCTTGGGTGTCTCGCCGATCCGGTAGCCGGCGGCCCGGAGAGCGGCGCCGGTCAAGGCCAGGACGCTTCCCTTGCCGTTCGTGCCGGCGATCAGGGCGCCACGGAATGATCGCTCGGGATGACCGAGCTCGGCTAGGAGGGCTCGCGTCCGGGAGAGTCCAAGATGGATGCCGAACCGGCCCCTGGACTCGAGGGCCTCTAGGGCCTCGGGATAGCTGAGCCGGGCCGGATTCAATCCTTGGTCAGGTCGTCTTCGTAGAAGACGCACTGGTTGAACCTCGGCGTCAGGCAGACGTCGTTGACGAAGCCCTGCTCGAGGTGAACCCCGCCTCGGAGCTGACAGCGCGAGACGTTCTGCTCTTGCCGGATCAGGGCCTTGAGCAGGTGCGGTGCCTGGATCGGGATGGCACCGCGGCTGCCCGTGACGAAGAAGTGAGGGCAGACGTTGCGGCGAAGGCTAGGCAGCCCAAAAGTGCCCCGGCCCACCGGGAGGCCCGGGTAGCGCCGCGGCTGACCAGTATCGGCAGGGTTGAAGGTCGGTAGTCGCGGGCCGGGCCGAGTCGCGACCCGCCCCTGCGGCAGCCGCTGCGGCAGCCTCGGGTTGGGTCGGCCGGATGTCATCGGGCCGATCGGACGCTGAAAGCCGGGCGCGGGGCGCACGCCACTGCTATCGAGGGTACGGGGCCGATCGGGCTTTGGATCGCGGGCCTGCACTGTCGCCTCGAACCTGGACGAACGCTCCTGGACGCTCGTTCTCTGCAGCAGAGTACATCGTTCCGCCCTCCGCGGGTGTGTTCCTTGCGTAACGGCGGAGCGTCCTACTTGGGAGTAGTCGGCTGGGTTTTGGTGGACCCGAGCGATCCACGTCGTGGCCCGGCCTTCATGGATGCGACAATAGCGAGCATGCCGATGCGAGAACGACGAGCCGCGCAAGTTCGACCCAGGCCACCGTCGAGCGACCGGCTTCGGACGGACACGATTCGATCGGATGCCCCGCCTCATGGCGCTCTGCGGCGGTACGGTCCGGCTCGGTCCGGTCGCCAGACTCGCTTGCCGACGGGCCTCGCTATCGTCGTTGGATGCCTCGTCGTCGGCTACTTCGCCTTGAGCGTCGGCTCCGGGCTTGTCAAGGACGTGACGTCGGCGTTCGGCAGCGCCATGTCGCGGCTATCGTCCCAGGCCCCGGCCACGCTCGCGCCCTCAGGAGCCACTCTGGACACTCCCGTGCTCGATGTACCGGACAACAACGGCTACTTGAGTCAGACGCCCACGCCGATCCAGGGCAGCGCGCCGGGCGGAGCGCTCGGCAAGACCGGCTACGCCGTCGTCGTCTACCGCATGGGCAAGGACGGCACCAAGCAGGAGGTAGCCAAGGTCACCCTCGGACCGACGACGCGATTCGTGACGCCTCCCATCGCGCTGAATGAGGGCAACAACGTCTTCGTGGCCACGCTGGACACCCCGGCTGGCGAGGGCCAAGCGTCACCGCCGGTCACCTACATACTCGACACCACGCCCCCGCCGATCACCGTTACGTCGCCGGCGCAGAATGCCCAGCTTTCGGCCGGTTCCGTCGACGTAACCGGCAAGACCGATCCGGGAGTCACGGTCACGATCCGCAACCGCCAGGCGCCCGGAGGCGCCCAGAGCAACCAGACCGCCGGCGCGGACGGCAGATTCAAGCTGACCGTCCCGGTGGTTGCCGGGCCGAACACGATCGATCTGACCGCGACGGATCAGGCCGGCAACACCTCCAACAGCACGCTCTCGGTCAACCGCTACTACGGCCAGCTGGCCGCTCACCTGACCGCGACCCCGAGCAAGTTCGCCGCGTCCTCGCAGACCACCGTCGCGCTGGCAATCCATGCCACTTCGGCGAACGGCGGCCCGCTGGCCAACGCCAAGGTGACGTTCACCGTCCAGATCCAGGGCCTCGGCCCGATCGACTCGCCGGAGCTCACGACCGACGCGACCGGTGTGGCGACCTGGCAGGTGCCCATCTCGGGCGGGGCGCCCGGAATCGGACGAGCGAGCGTCCTGGTGACGTCCCCGGCCGGAGATGAGGTCAGGGAGACGACGCCGATCACGACCACCTGAGTCGGGGTGCGGGACGCGGCCGGCGCCGGGTGCGGCCCGCTGGTCCGGGGCCGCCATGGCAGCTACAATCACGACATGGCCAGCTGGCGCTGCCCGCACTGTGGAGCGCCGCAGCCCGAAACGGCGCGGTGCTGGGTTTGTAGTCGCTCAACGACCTCGTGCGCGAGCTGCCGCCACTTCCGCAAGGGCGTCACCGTCCGGCTCGGGTACTGCGGCCTGGACAAGCGACGCAGTCCGCTCACCGGGGATGAGGAGCGTGCCTGCTGGGAGCGATCGGCGTCAGAGACCGCCGGGGGAGCCGCTCCCGCCGAGATCCACCCGGCCGCCGGCCTGAACCTGTGGGGGGCCGCCCGACCGGCCCAGATGACCGAGGATCCGACGGTTCGGGCCACCGGCATGTGGACCGAGCTCGACTGGGCGTCGCGCGACCAACCGGCCGGAACCTCGCACGGACGTTCGATTCGATCGCGACCGTGGGGTCGCGTCCCCGGACAGACGGAGCCCGCCGGCCGGCTCGCCGGACTCAGGTCCAAGGCGAGGAGCTGGGGCTAAGGAGTGGCTGCAGGGGGCGGAGTCGGCGCGGGCGTCGGAGCCGGTGTCGGGGCTGGCGTTGGAGCGGGTGTCGGCGTCGGCGTCGGTGTCGGAGTCGGCGTCGGAGTCGGAGTCGGAGTGGGCGTCGGAGTCGGAGTTGGAGTCGGGGCGGGGCCCTTCGACACGACGTAGTCGACCGTCGTGTTCTTCTGAACCTGGGTCAAAGCTCGCGGGTTGGTGCTGATGATCTGGCCGGACGGAATCGACGGGTCGTATTGGTCGGTGCGGACGCCGGCTTGGAGCCCGGCCGTGGCCAGGGCCGTGCGGGCATCGCTCTCGGTCATTCCGGCCACATTCGGGACGGCGACCGTCGCCTGACCCTGCAGGACGGTGATGTTGATCGTGTCGCCCTGATGCATCTGGCTGCTGGCTGCCGGACTCTGATCTACTACCGTGCCATCCGCCTGGGTGGTGTCGTTCGGCTTGAAGGTGACGACGAGACTGAGGCCAACGCGTTGCGCATCCACCTGGGCCTGGGTGTACGACTCGCTGACTAGATTGGGTGCGTACACGACGTTGCCCGAGGCGCCTTTGCCGGAGAAGAGCAGCACCACGATCAGGCCGATGATGACGATCAGCAAGATCGCCAGAATTCCCGCGACCCAGGCCCATGGGCTGGTGCCGGACGGTTCGGGCTCCTCGTCGGTCTCGGACGATTGCGTCCTGCGGGCGGGCCGACGAGCCGGCTCCGGAGCGTATCCGTTGGACTGGTCGAGTCCGGACTCGTAGTCGTCGTACGGGCTGGGTCCGGTAGCGTAGGCATCCGGCGAGTAGATCACCCGGCTGGTGGCCGGTTGGGGAACGCTGACTCCGGCGAAGCCGGCGGCTCCGAGTCCGCCTCCCGCCGCGACGGCGAGGCCACCCGCCGCGGCAGCGGCTGGGGCACTCGCGGAGGTGTCGGCGGCGCCATCCTCGTCAATGAAGCGCTCCAGGGCTTCGGCCATCGCGGTCGCCGACTCGTATCGGTTCTCGGGCTCGGCCGCAAGCGCTCTCAGCGCGATCTCGTCCAGGGCGGCGGGTATTCCCGCTCGCAGCGTCGACGGTTGGGGTGGGGGACCGGCGCGGCGGGCCAGGGCAAGCGCGGCGGGCGTCTCCCTTTCCCACGGCGCACGCCCGGTGAGCATCAGGAAGAACAGCAGGCCGAGATCCTCCACGTCGCCGGACTCGCTCGACGCGACCCGCGGGGCCGGGGGAGTCTCGCCGTCGGGTGGCTCGGCCGTCTCGTCGACCGGCTCCTTGACGTTCAGCGCGCTGTCGAGGGCGGCTGCCCGGGCTCGGGCGATGCCGAAGTCAGTGACCTTAATGTGGCCGTCACGCATGACCATGACATTGCGGGCGGTGAGATCGCCGTGGACGATCCCGTGGTCGTGGGCGGCCGCCAAGGCCCGCGCTATCTCCGCCGTCGCACGCGCCGCCCTCCTCGGGGGGACGGGTCCGTTTCGTTCCAGCAAAGTCGCCAGGTCGGCGCCGTCCACGTACTCCATGATCACGTACGTGCCGGAGGCGTCGGTGCCCGAGTCGTAGATGGCGACAACGTTCTCGTTGCTGAGGGCCGCGGCGGCGCGCGTCTGCCAGCGGAACTCCGAAAGGAAGTCGGGGTCGCCCGACAGCTCCGGCCGAAGCAGCTTGACCGCAACGTCTCGGTCCAGCTGGACGTCCGCTGCCCGGTAGACCGTCGCGACGGTACCCTCTCCGAGCAACTCGATGAGCCGGTAACGGCCCCCGATCATGCGTCCGATCTCGGCCACGAATGGTCCTCTTCGGGCCGGCGCGGGTGCGCCGACGCTGGATGCGACTTGCCCCTCGTTCGTGAAGCCGCCGACCTGATCCGGTCGGTCAGTTCAAGTCGAGCGTCCGCAAGTACTTCTGGAACTCGCCCCCGATGTCTTGTCTCTGGAGCGCCATCTCTACGGACGCTTTGAGCCA
>DATEXG010000117.1:0-16086 GCA_035257225.1 Candidatus Limnocylindrales bacterium | reverse complement strand
GTAAGCCCGTCCAGTGAGAGCGGGGCTGCGGCGTTTCGATTTGCGGGCAGGAGTGGCCGTGGCATCGTGGGCGCGTCGGGTACGGGCCGGTCGCCCACATGACTCCCTCAGTCGGGCGCCGAAAGCAAGTCACTATCACCCTCTATGAAAAAGGGCCTCGCCGTCAATCTGGCTATATGAGTCGAGCCTGAGCCAGTTCAAGGCCCGGCGGACTGATGGCAGAATCGAGCAGCGCTCATCTCTCTGTGGCCTTCTCAATGGGGGAAGGACAAGGTCCGGTTGGAGGCTGCTCCGGCGGCCCAATTCGATAGGGGTCGTCACGCGACCAGCTTGATAGCGGGGCCTGCCGGGGCGAAGGGTTCGTTCTTGGTGAGGACGTGCCAGATGGCTTCGGCGAGTTGGCGAGCGATGTCGACACGGGCAACCTTCGCGCCCCGCTGGCGGCCGAGCCGGTGCTTGGTCCGCTCGTAGCGATCCCGATACCGGACATCGCGGGCGGCGTGAGTGGCAGCTTCTATGAGCGCCCAGCGCAGGTACTTGGGGCCGTTCTTGGCCAGCGGACCGCGTCGGTCCTTGGGGCCTGACTGGCGCACGATCGGACACAGCCCAGTGTATCCGGTTAGCTTCTTGGGGCTCTCGAAACGACCGATGTCGCCGATCTCCGAGGCGATCGTGTAGGCCAGCAGCGGACCCACGCCTGGCACGCTCAGCAGCAGCGGGATGTACGGTGGTCGGCCCCGAGGCGTCGCAGGTCGGCTTCGCAGGCGCCGATCTCGACGTTGAGGTCGTCGATCATGTGCAGGCTCGTGGTCAGTGTCGTCGCCCGGGCTCGGGAATGGCAAGCCGCCCCAGGATCTCGCGTCCTTGGGTGCCAAACAGATCGCTGATCGAGACCGAGTAGCCGAACGTCATTAGCGTCGCATGGATGCGGTTCTTCAAGGCGGTGCGGTGGCGGACGAGATGGAGCCGGAAGCGAGCCCGCTCGCGTTCTGCGCGGATCGTCGGATCGGGCAGCCAGATGGCCGGCACGGGATCCCGCCGGGCGAGCTCGGCTAGGACCCGGGCGTCGATGCGGTCGGTCTTGGCCGCGAGCGGGGCCAGACCCTTGACCTTCACGGCGTCCGCGATGGCCACGTCCCAGCCCCACCGCTCGAGCTGGTCGTGGACGAAGCGGCCGCCGGTCATCGACTCCACGGCCGCCGTGACTTCCTGGCCGCGGAGCAGGACGTGGGCGGCGAGAGTCCGCAGAGCGTCGGCGTCGGGGTGGATGGCCATCACCTCGACCGTCCGGCCCTCCTCATCGAGCACGTGCACATCAAGCCTCTGGCGCGACAGGTCCAATCCGGCGTACAACATGGCGTGGAGCCTCCCGGTGCTGGTTGCCTTGACAACCCAACGTTGTCACCGGCGGGGCTCCTCTTCACGCCTTTTCATGGCATTCGATCGTGCCGGGCGACGCAGCTTTGGGGGCGGGGTTGGCGCTCATGGCTGGGTGGATGCCGGCAGTGAGGTCGCGTCTTCTTCGTCGAGTAGGCGCTTCGCAAGAGCCAGGTCCCCAAGGACGTCGCGGTGGCGTGGGGTCATTCGGAAGGGCCCGACGAGGACGTCGCCCGGGACAGCTTGTACGCTTAGGACCGCTCCGCTTCGGCGAGCCTGGCGGTATTCACGATCCAGCGATAGCGCAATCTGAGGCACGGGCATTCTCCTCGCCGGGGGCCTCAGGTTCGATGGCCGCGACCTAGCCGTCTAGGAGCACCCGCCGCCGCCGCCGGCGGCGCAGGGGCCGCCGCGTGATGCCCTCCTTCTGCGACCGGCGAGGGTTGCCGAGAGCCTGTCGCAGTCCTTACACTGTCCGCACCAAGGAGGAAGTCGTAGTGGCTGCTACGAAGCCGGACGAGGCCGTTCTCAGGGGCTGGCTCGCCATGATGCCTCGGGAGGCCCGCAGCAAGATCCTGGCGATTGCCACCCCCAATTCCTTCCCGGGGGGCACCGAGATCATGCGCGAGGGCGACCGCGTGGGCTGGTTTGGTATCGTTGCCTCCGGTCGGATTGCGCTTCAGCTCGGCGTCTCAGGGCGAGGCCAGGTCACGCTCGAGACGGTAGAGGTCGGCGAGGTCTTCGGGCTCTCCGCCCTCGTGCCCCCGCACCGGGCGACGACTACCGCGGCCGCGGTCGGGGACGTTGACACGCTGGTCGTTGATGCCTCCGCGATACGGTCGCTGTTCGAGCAAGATTGCGAGTTCGCGGCGTCGGTCTACTTTGCCGTGGCCCGAGCATTCCTTGGACGACTGGACGCGGCACACGAGGCACTCATTGACCTCTCGGGCGGCGCAAGGTCGACTGTTCGGTAGCCGGGCCCGCGCTCGCTGGGCTGGCCGCCGGACCAGATCAGCGTGACACGCTGCGTTCGGCCGGTCGTAGGCCAGCGGCTCCAGGTCAAGGAATGGGGGATCACGAGCGAACGTCGGTCTTGCGGGCGGTGACCAGGGCCTGCGTGCCATTGACCCGGCCAACGAGCCGGCCCGACGGGTCGGTGAAGTAGCGCAGCTCGAGCGTCTCGGGTGATGCCTCGTCGGTCGCCTCGAAGCCGTAGCGGGCCAGGAACTCGCCGACGCCGCCCTTCTCGATGCCGAACCGCCACGCCTCACCCGCCTTGGCGACGGACTCCGCCAGGCCCGAGGCCCCGTACGGATTCCGCTCCCCCTCGATGATCGAAGCGTACGCGTAGTCGAAGACGAGCACGCTGCCGGGCCCCGCGGAGCTTCCGATCAGCCTGAACGTCTCGTCGAGCGTCGCTGGCTCGAGGTACATGGTCAGCCCTTCGAGCAGGTACAACGTCGGCTTGCCCCCCAGGAAACCGGCCTGGGCCAGACGCTGGGATGCCGACTCGATCTCGAAGTCGACCGGGACGAAGGCCAGGTTCTCGGGCACGTCGAGCTTGCGCAGCTCCAGGCCGCGCCGCTTGTCCGCCTGTGGCTTGGGTGCGTCGAGCTCGAAGACGCGCGCATTCCGGAGCCCCACGCGGAAACGAAAGGCCCGCGAGTCGTAGCCGGCGCCCATGATCAGGACCTGGGCCATCGACGGGCCAACGCGAGCGAAGACCTCATCGATGTACCGGGTTCGAGCGACGACCCAAAGGTACATCCCTTTGGGGGCGAGTCGGGCCCATAGGCGGCGGAAGGGGGCGACGCGAGCACCGGCTCGCAGGAACGGCGGCAGGATCGCGGCCGCCACCCAGTCGTCGCTGTGGCGGTGCGGATCGCGCTCGCGGTATGAACAGGCCCGGGCGACGCAGACCCATTCAGCCGTCCTCGAAGTCTCAGTCTGAACCCTTCGCTGCTCGCCCATTTGCCTCCCTCTGTTTATGCATCGCGCCCCGACGACGGCGCGACCAGCCAGCGACCCCTGGATGTCTTGACGATCAGCGATCGGGCCACCCTTGCGGAAGTCGGTCTGAACTGCCAAGCCACAGCGGCCGGACGGTCTCGCGAGATTGCTCCACGAGGCCACCCGCAGCTATGGCGGAGCGCGCCTCGCAGCGGGGGTCAGGACCGCATCCAGGCCGGCTCGAGCGTGCGGTGCTCGGCGAGCGCCACATACGTGATGCCGAGGGCTCGCTCCCATGCCTGACGATCGACTTGGACGACGTATCGATGGCTCCCGGCGTGGAACGTGAGGACCGGGACGTCTCGAATTGCCTCGTCCACGTGCATCGGCAACCCGAAGACCGCGCCGAGGGCCGGCGTTGCACCGACATCGCATCCGGGACACGACTCGGCAAGCTCACCTTCGGTCATGAGCCGGACGTGAGAGGCGCCGAGCACGCCGCGAGCCTTGAGGAGGTCGAGGCGATCATCTGCGTCGAGGACCACGAGCGCGCGGCGACCGTCGTCGGTCACGACGCCGATCGTCTTGGCGAACGCAGCCGGGTTGACATGTTCCGCACGAGCGGTCTCTCGTGCGGTGACCGTGGTCGGATGCTCATGGAGCTCATACTCGACGCCGTTCTTCTCTAGCCAATCGAGCAAACCGCGGTGCGGTCCGGCAAGGACCGCCTCATCGCCGCTCATCGCGAACCTCCTAGCCGCGTCGCGGGTGGGCTGCAGGCGGCGTCAACGCCCGCGGCAGCAACGTCAGAGTGACACCCCGCTGAACCGGATGCCAGAGCCATCGGTCCTTCGCGGGCCCGTTGCGCCGGCGGACCGATCGCCCTCGAGAGCGTCAGCGAGTTGCAAGGATGACCTTCCGAAGCCGGTGCCGTACGATCAGGTCATCGTGTTGCGTATCCCCGAAGACGGCCGCCCGCGGGCGGTTACATGCCTCGCTTGAACAAGCTGGGCCACTTGGTCCTGGGACCAAGGCTGGATTGCCCAGTACCGCCCAACCTGACAGCCTGGACGAACGATCAGAGCTCGCAACGCCCCAACTCGGGGCTGGTCGCGCGCCCTGGCAGGTCCGCCGCCTGCCATCAGGGAGACTTACCAATGCGAAAGCTCGCCCTCGCGCTCGCGATCGGATTGCTGGCATCAACCGCCGGATTGGGGGCAGCCGTCCAGAGCACCGCCGCTGCCGTGACGCCAGTGCCCGGCGCCACCTACGTACCGCTCACTCCGTCGCGCATCCTCGATACCCGCGACGGCACGGGACTGTCGGGCTCCTTCGGCTCCGATAATGCCCGGACGTTCGGGGTGACAGGCCACGGTGGCGTGCCCGCCAACGCCACGGCCGTTACTGGCAACCTGACCGTGACGAGCCAGACCTCGTTGGGATACTTGTACATCGGTCCGGTGGCTCAGAACAACCCGACGAGCTCGACTCTCAACTTCCCGGTTGGTGACGACCGGGCCAACGCGGTGACCGTCGCTCTCGGTGCCCGAGGCACCCTCTCGGTCACCTACGTCGCTCCGACTCTCGGTCCGACGGCTCACGTGATCTTCGATGTGACCGGCTACTTCACGCCTTCATCGCTGGGGCCGGTGACATGGACACTCGATCTCTATGATGCGCGAGCAGATCGCTGGCAGAACCCCGACTTCACGGCGTGCACCGCAGCGTCCACCGAATCGATGCTGAATACCATCTCCTACGCTGGGTCGACCTCCGGCTTCGTCTGGCAGCCCAACACTTCCTATTCGACGCAGGAGTCGATCCTCGCTTTCGAGCGGCAGCACATGACCATGCTGACGAGCTCGGCCGGCACGGACCCGCACGGCTGGCGTAACGCACTTAACTACTACGGCTGGGGCAGCATCGACGCCGGTGTCTATCGCGATTCGGCCTACTCATCGTTCGACGCGGCCGCGAAAGCGGCAGTTTCAGCCCTTGCCGCGTATCACAAGCCGGTCGGAATCCTTGCCCGCGGCGGCCATCACGGGCAGGTCATCACGGGCTACCAGGTCACGGGCGCCGATCCAAGCACGGGCTCATCTGATTTCAGCATCGTTGGCGTCGATCTCACCGACCCATTGGAATCCGTTGGTTATCGCGATACCTGGATCACCCTTGCCGACTGGCGCTCGGGAGGGTCATGGATTCAGTTCTCTCAGTACCTCCAAGACGACTCGCCGTATCAAGACCCCATCGATGGCCAAATCGGCAACGATGAGTGGTACGGCAGATGGGTCATCATCGATCCGGTCAATTAGGATCGGCGCAAGTGCCCTGGTCGATCGCCCGGGTTGATGGTCTGACTGCTCCAGCGGCAGGTGAGGCATAGTAGGCGGCAGGCTACGAAGGCCACTGCGCACGACGCAGCCATAGCGTCCGGAGACGAGGCGCCTCTCGCGGCAAGGTTGAGCTGGCAGTTGCCGACCCGAGGGCGCCGCCGCGTGTCCTGCTCCAGGCGCAGCCGGTCCGTGTCAAACTTGAACGCGGGAGGATTGACTGTGCCCCTCTTCGGCCCGCCAAACGTCGACAAGCTCGTTGCGAAGGGAGATGTCTCAGGGCTGATCGATGCCCTGGAATACCCGGTGCCTTGGCGCGTGCGCCGTGACGCTGCCCTGGCCCTTGGTTCGATGGGCGGTACGGACGCTGTGGAGCCCCTGATCGCCGCGCTTGGAGACGACCATGCGAGCGTGCGTCTGGCAGCCGCAGAAGCTCTCGGGAAGATCGGTGCCCCAGGCTCGGTCGAGCCACTAATAGACGCACTGGGAAGCCGGGCGGTTGAAATCCGCAAGGCTGCGGCCGACTCTCTAGGCCAGATCGGTGACCCGCGCGCCCTGGACCCACTCGTCGCTTGCCTCATTGATGCGAGCTGGAGTGTCCGTCGAGCTTCCGCCGAAGCTCTGGGCCGGATCGGTGACCCGCGCGCGGCCGAGCCCCTCAAGGTCGCGTTCGAAGACATCGACTCGAACGTGCGGAGTGCTGCAGCCGAAGCCCTCGGGGCGCTTGGCTCGCGACCGAAGGGCACAGTCGATGAGTCGGCCGGAAGGGCCACGGCGGCGGGCCGAGACTAGTCGACGCCGGTTCCCCAGCGGTGGGCACCGCCTGACCTCTATCGACGCAGCTGGCCGCCCGAACTGTGAGACGCGATCAGATGCCTGTTCCAGGCTCCGCTCTCGGCCGCGAGAGACCCTATTCAGCCATAGTGCGTGTTCGGATCGCACGTCAGCCTTCCAAGCAGAACGGCGCGGGTTCGAGACCCGTCTCCCGCTCCACATCTGGGCGCCCCGCGGCTGGCTCATGTGTCCAACGTGAAGTCCTGGCCGACCACGATGACCGCATCGTGACCACGCTCTGTCCGGGCGGCAAGGAGCGCATGCGGAGGCTCATCGCCAACGTCGAGTCAGGCCGCTTCGACCCGCTCCCGCTCATCACCCACCGCTTCGCCCTCGACGACATCGTCGAGGCCTATGATCTGTTCAGCAACCGGCGCGAAAGTGTGCTGGCGGTGTGCCCGTAGGTTCTGAGCCTTGGAGATTCGGCACCGGAGAGTTTTCATCCTTGCGGCCGGCGCCAGATCCAGCCCATACTCACAGAACGGCATGCGAACTTATGACCATTACGGAGAGTGCAACCACGAAGCATCAGCCGAAAACTGGCCTCACTGGTTGCTGAACGGGAGATCGAAATGTACTCCAGAGGCGGTGGCGTCGGAATCGTCGGCGTGATCATTATCGTGCTGGTGATCCTCTGGCTGGTCCACGTCATCTAGTTGTGAACCGAAGAATCGAGCGGCAACCCCCGACTCGGCAGGGGCGGAACGAAGGACCCGGGCCGTCACGTCAGCCCCTTGGTGATGCCCGCCGAGATCATGGGCTGTCATGAGCGGGCGGCACGTCCGACGCCGTCGAGCCGGACCTACTGCAGTACTAGGATCGAAGTCCAGATCCGCCCCGTGGAACAGTCCGAATGTCTTCAGTGACCAGGCTTGCCCGACTCGTCCCCATCGTTACCTTGCCCGAGACTCGTGGCCTGATCGTCGCGGTCGCCCATTCGGAGACCCTTCGCGACATCGGTCAGCGCGCCGTCCACGATCGAGGCGCCCTCGTGCGAGATCTGAGCAATCCTGCGAACGCTCGAGACTTGGTTCGCAGTGCCGCCCGACACCCGGCCGCCCGGGAACTTGCGAGCGCCGGCCTCATGTTTCTGCCAATTCGATATCTCCCAGTTGGTTGCGCGGCGACATGGGTGACGCACTCGGGTTCTCCGTCGTCACATCGGTCCATCTGCCGAAGTGCTGGACGCCTCGGCCTTCGGGGCGAGCCGACCACTGAAGAATGACACCCGAGGCTCCCAAGGTGTGATTCCCAGGCACGTTCGCCCCGGGGAGAGCGCGTCATCGCAGCTTGCCCCGCTACTCAAGCCATGGTGTCGGGGCAATCGTTTGTGCTCCGCGGCTTGACTGGCCCTGCCAGCAAACGTGCGACGCTCACGAAGCCCTCCTCCGACCGCTTGCCGTCTAGCCGAATATCGTCGTCACGATCAGGCCGACGGCCGCCACGCCCATGGCTATCGTCGTGACCCACCCGATGACATTTAGAAGACGACCGTTGGTTCGCTCGCCCATAGCCGCGCGATCGTTGCAGACGAGCATGACCAAGAAGACGAGCGGCACGGCGATCAGGCCGTTCAAGACGGCGCTCAGTACAAGGGCCGTAATGGGATTGATCCCCAAGAAGTTGATGGCCATCCCGACGAGTGTCGCCGCGACGATGACCAGGTAGAACTGCGGCGCCCGAGTGAGCTTGCGATCGAGGCCGGATCGCCAGCCGAAGGCCTCGGAAACGCCATAGGCCGCCGACCCGGTGAGCACGGGCACGGCCAGCACACCAGCGCCGATGAGCCCGATGGCAAGCAGGAGCGCGGACGCATCGCCGGCCAGCGGGCGCAACGCCTGGGCCGCTTCGGTTGCCGAGGCGACGTCATGCTTGCCCGCCACGAACAGAGTGGCGCCGGTGGTGAGGATGATGAAGTAGGCCACGATCTCCGAGAAGACCATCCCCGCCATCGTGTCCCACAGCGCGTATTTGAGCTCGAACCCCGTGGCGCCTTGACGGTGTCGAAGCGTGCGACGCCCGATGCTGATCTGTTCCTCGACCTCCTGGCTGGCCTGCCAGAAGAAGAGGTAGGGCGAGATGGTGGTGCCCAGGAGGGCGACGACGATTCCTATGTATTTCGGGTCAAAGGAGATCGTCGGGACCAGCGATCCGAGCAGGACCTTCACGACGTCGGGCCGCGCGAAAAGGGCTGCCCCGATGTAAGCGAGCAGGGCCAGGGACAGCCACTTGAAGACCTTCTCGATGAGGCGATAGCTCCCGAAGACCTGGAGCGCGATTATCCCGAGGCTCACGGGCACGATGTAGACGATGGGGTAGCGTATCGGCACGAGCAGGTTGAAGGCCGCCGCGATGGCGCCAATATCCGCCCCCGCGTTCAGGGTGTTGGCTATGACCAGGCCTATCACCGCCGGATAGAGGGCGCGGTGGTAGTGCTCGCGCAGCACGCCCGCCAGACCTTTGCCTGTCACCAGGCCGATCTTGGCGCACATGTACTGGACGGCCGTCTGCATCGGCAGCATCGCGATAGTCGTCCAGAGCGTGGCAAAGCCGTACTGCGCGCCAGCCTGGGCGTAGGTCCCAATGCCCGAAGGATCGTCGTCCGATGCCCCGGTGATTAGGCCCGGACCAAGGGCCTTGCCGAGGCGCTTCAGTGGATTCTTCTCGGCCCGCAGCTGGGCCGCCTGGGGATCGACCGGCCGCCCGGGGTCCACTCTCGGCCCGACAGTGCGGGTCGATGCCTTCCGCTCGGGCAAGGCGCGATTCTCCTCCACACTGTGCAAGCTCGCCGACAACGGCGTACGCCGGCTTGTCAGCTGCCGCGGCTCGATCGCCGTCGGGCGCGATACCAGGCAGGGTACTCGAAAACGGGGCTGCGTGATCTTCTCGCGGCGCCATCACGATTCTCGGCGCGTGACGCGCTCCTGCCGCGGCTGCTACGGTGTGGGCGGCGCTCCGTCATCCGACCGAGGCGTGGCGTCACCCTTTGGGCGCGAGGGACATATCCGCTTCCGGCTCTTCGGCGGCTCCGCTATCCGGGTGGCCTCCTCGCCCGCGACACCGCCCGCGACCGCGCCGATCACCCCCCCAACAAGCGCGCCCAGCGGTCCCCCGACCACGCCGCCCGCGACTTCTCCGGCAACGATCCCGAGCGCGCTACCGGCGAACGGTGCCGCGTCGTGGTCTTGTTTCTTGGCGTCTCCATCGGAAGCCCCAGCGGCGATCTGATCCTCGTCGCGCTGCGGCTTAGAGCGCTTCATTTGCCAACTATACAGTTTCATCGGTACGGCCTTGCACAGGTGCCCATCGGGCATCGTGAAGACACCGCGAACAGGGTGAGCGCTCGACTGGTGAAGTAGCGACTGAGGAAGCGGACCAAGGAGTACGCCGCGATCGCTGCTGCCACGCTGCCCGCGAGGACCGGACCGCGCACGCCATCCCCGTTGAGACCTGGCAGGTCCGGCAGCTTGGTAGTCCGTCGCTGCGCCTAGTGATCGGGGTTCTCGCGCTGCTTCGTTTCGGTTTGTAGGGAGCCGCCGCCGATTCTCACGACGGAGTCATCGTGGCGGTCCGTACCCACGCGGAGACCCCCGCGCTAACTGCTGATCTCGGCTTTGGGGTCTCAGTTTGCCTGGCCGCCGGCCGAGCGCCGCAAGAGCTTCGGCTGCCGCGTCACGAACTTCCGCATCGCGGTCGTGGAGCGCGGTTTCAAGGTTCTGAACGGCGCTGCCGTCGCCGATCTCGCCGAGGGCTCTCGCGGCGTCGCGGCGCAGCCAGCCGTCTTGAGGATCTCGGAGCGCGGCCGATAGGGGCCCGACGGCGCGGCGGTCGCCGATCTGGCCGAGGGCTCTCGCGGCAGTCCGACGTACATCCCAGCTTTGAGCCTGCAGGTCGACTAGAAGCGGCTCCAAAGCTGGAGCGCCGATCCTGACCAGGGCCCCGGCGGCGGCTTCGCGCACGCCCAAGTCCGCGTCTAGAACGGCATAGCCTAGAGGCTCGACCGCGCCGGCATCGCCGAGCTCGCCAAGAGCTTTGGCGGCAGCCCCACGCACTCCCCAACTGTCGTCATGGAGTGCGCTGACAAGCGGCTGCACGGCACTAATGTCGCCGATATGGCCCAGAGCGAGTGCGGCGGCCTTTCGCACTTCCTCGCTTCCGTCTTCTAGCGCGACCATGAACGGTCCGAGTGCACGACTGTATTGGATTTGACCCAGAGCCTGCACCGCGGCCTTGCGCACGCTCCAGCTCTCATCCTTGAGGGCGGTCATGAGGAACTCGATGGAGCCGGCGTCCCCGCACGAGCCGAGCGCCTCTGCGGCATCCCGCCGAACACGAGCGTCCTTCCGGTATCCGAGGGCTTTGATCAGACCCTGAGCGTCTCCGTCCGCCCGGAGCTTCTCGACGTCGGGCGGTCGGAACGACGGCACTAGTTCTTTCTCCTTGGATCGATCTCAAGGACGACAATTGCCTTTGGTACCCAATCGTACGGCGAGACCGCTATCGAGGACGTGCCTAGCAGGCCCAAAGCCTGGCGCTCCGCTTAGCCCGCCTCACGTCGGCGATGCTCAGTGAGCAGGGCGAGCCCGACCGATCCGGTCCGATAGCGTGGCGCATCACGGCCCCTTCTCGCCGGTTGGTCCGTCGGCGATGACCAGCCTCGGCACTATCTTCGCCCGCACCCAGGCATTGGCGATGCTGAGTGCCTGTTTGCCCTCGCCGAGCTTGTCCAGCGCTTCGGACTTGGCCGGCTCAACCAGGTCGGCCACTAGCTCCGCCGTCCGCCGAGAGTAGGTTTTCGGGTCTGGCGGCGCCGCGGCAGGAACTCCGTCGAGTTCGGCCAGTCGGACTGCCATGTCCGCGATGCCCTCGGTGCTCCGGACCTGCTCATCCCAGGCCGCTGCCACGTCTAGCATCGGCTCACGCGTATGTTGAGCTCCGGACGACTTGGCGAGAAACCCGGCTCAATTCGCTTCGGCGTAGAACGCTAGCGCTCGCGAGTCCGTTGGTGGGTGCGCCCTCAAGGACCCCTTAGGGGCACCAGATCTGGCGGCGCAGGATGTATCTCACGCCGGTCGCTGACGAACTACGTGAGCGATGGGTGGGCCCGCGCCTATCGTCCGACTTCGAGCCTGATGTCTGGTGACGGGCGCTCGGTCCTGATCCGAACGGAACGTCCGAGCATCATGCCCAACACGCTGGCAAACAGTCCAACGCTCCCCGCCTTCTTCAAGATCCGTTCGATCGTGAGGACCTGCTCGGCGGACAGCGGCGCTCTGGTGACGATATGGAGATGGAGGCCGCGCCACTCAAACGTCGAGATGCTCTCGGCGTCAGTGATGGTCTCTGCGGTTGCGATGCCGCGGACGGTCTGACTGTGATCGAGCATGGCAGTACAGTATGCGGCCGACCTTGCGACAGACCTAACATGCGCGTTCCGTTGCGCCACCCTCAACGTCCAGCTGCCACTTCCTGCGCACAATCACCGTAGAGAGTCGACCGGGAGACGGCTGGACACCAGCCACGCGGAGCGCCCTCAGCCGCACCCGTGTGCAGCCTCTGCGTAGAACGCGAGCCGAACGGAATCCGTTGGTGGGTGCGCCCTCAAGCCCCCTTGGGGGCACTCCCGCTGTCTTTCGAAGAACGGCCTTGCCGGCGGCGTCCACACGATCTCCTCGACCTTCCGGTTGTTCACGACAACTGCCACCGCCAGGAGTCAGGGCTTCCGCAGACGATGCAGCAGGTCGCGCTGGCACTCCCGCTGACGCATGTCGCGATTGCCCTCCAAGACCCCTGGATCGGGCGCGGGTCAAACCTCGCCGAATTGGGGATCGTCGCCGCCATTGCGGTCGTGGCTGGTGCTCTGGCCGCCCGGTCGTTCCGCTGGGAGTAGCGGTCGCGGACGCCTATGGCGACGCAGCAGAGGCGTGCGACTCGCGAGGTCGATGCCAGGGCGAGCGCTATGCGCGGTTAGTGGCGCCCGTTCCATCGCATGCCGTGCCGGACCTGGAGAGGCAGCGACCAACCGACCTGTAAGATGCTGGCATGGTCGAGATCGACGCCTACGCTGCCGACTGCCGCGTGCACGGCCAGGTTGAGCTCGAAGAGGGTCGGTTGTCCGACCAACTCAATCGGGCCCCGGAGCTGCTCATTCGCGACGCTCGGCTCGAGGGCCTTGACGACGGCCATGTGGTCGAGATGTCCCAGATTACGATCGCGCGCGACGAGCTCTGCGCGGTGGTCGTGAGCGGGCCGCGGGGCGACGTGGCACGTCGGCTGCACACGCGGACGACCCGCGTCGAGGTCGAGGTCGGGCCGTACCTGGTAGAGGGGCTGGTCCATGGCACGCCGGCGTCCGAACCGCTCGGCGTGGTACTGCGGCGAGTGGCGTGGGTGCCATTGACCGAGGCGACAGTGATGTATCGCTGTGGCGCAAACGACGTCAGCGAGGATATGGCGACACTTCTTGTGAATCGCAACCTCATGCGCTCCTTCCGAGCGCTCAAAGAGGCGGGTCTCGATTTTCCCTGGGAGGCCCCTCGAGCGCCAAAGACCGTGGCGCCGGACGCGATCGGCTCAGCGGGAACGCCTCACGAAGGGGATCGCCCGCGAGGCGAGGCGAACCCTCCGGCGGCCGGGAAGCCGACTGCGTAGTTGCCGGTCGCTCGACTAAGGTCCGTGGCCCACGCTGGCCGGCCCTCATGACGCCGAGCCGCGGTCTGTGCACTCACGCGACGGGTAGTACCCGGAGCAGGAGGGCAGGGTGCCGACGCCGGCCGAGTGACGGCCGGACTCAGATTTGGCGCGAATAGGCGGCCGCTTGCGGCGCATGCTCGGGCCGTCCCAGGAGGAGCGTCTGCACCCACTCGGCCAGCCGCCGTCCGACCCGGCGGCAGGCTTCTCGGTCAGCATCGTCGCGCGGCCTCCCCGCACAGACAGCGCCGTAGTGGAGCGTTCGTCCCGGCGCCACGTAGTCGGGGATGCCGAACGTGAGCAGGCCGTAGTTCATGAGCACGACGAGCAGAGCGAGGCAGGTCAGCTCGCCCCCGCCTGCGAGACCGCCGGAGGACGAGAAGGCACAGCCAAGCTTGCCTTCGATTTTCGGCCACAGCGGCCACGCGGTCTCGTCCCAGAACCGTTTCATCTGCCAGGAGATCGTGCCCATGCACGTCGGTGAGCCGACCGCGACGCCGTCGCACCAGACGAGGTCGTCGGCGTTCGCTTCGGCCACGCCTCGCACGCGGACCTCGGTCTCGGGAACGCTCGCGGCTCCCTCCGCGACCAGATCGGCCATCAGCTTCGTGTTGCCGGTGTTGCTGTGGTAGAGCACGAGGATCCGCGCCCGACGTGTTTCTTCTGTCTGCATGACCGAGGATGATAGACGTCTTCCGCGGCCGACCGTCAGGCTCGCCATGCCGGCCCTGCAGCTGAGCGTTCCCTGGCCGACGCCGCGTCGACGCCCGCGTCGGGCCGGCCGGACTGGCGCAGTGCACCGACTCGATCCCGTCGGATCGCAGCTACTCATCGACTCGGGCGGTGCCTCGACCGAGCTGACGCTCACGGAGGGCCACCGTACCGTCGCATCGGCGTCGTTGCCGGTCGGGGCTGCCCTGCTCGGTGCTCGGTGCCGAAGTTCGCGGCGATCCGCCCGAGGCTCTGAGTTGGGCTCTTGGTGGCGCCCTACCGCGACGAACCGCAAACGCGTCCGGGACTCCGACACGATCCAGCGATCGTGCGGAACCATTCCCGGCGTCCGCGAGCGACGCGGCCACGTGAACTTGCTGTGCCTGGTCACGGACGCGCCGCGATGCGTTCTGCGACGGTCTCGCTGACTCCCGGAGCACGCACGCTCCGAGGCCCACCCGATCCCTTCGTCACTCGAGCCATGTGTCGGACGATCAGACCTCAGGCAAGATGTTGTGGTTCGAAACGAAAGACCGTGTCCGGCAACGACAGGGCGTTATCGTAGGAGCGTCGCGGCCACTGGCGGGCCGAGGCCACGCGACCACGGAAGCCCCTCGCCGGGACTCCGTCAAAGGCCCAAGGTCCCGGAACGTATCCGGTGCCGTCCGGGTCAGCGGCCCGGGCGCGCGGTTTGTGGAGCGCTCGTTCAGGAAGGAAGGACAAAATGGGCATCATCAGCTGGATCGTGCTCGGCGCGATTGCGGGGTTTCTCGCGAACATGGTCGTGGGCGGACGGGAAGGGCTGATCGGCACGATCATTTTGGGCATCGTCGGGGCGGTCGTGGGCGGGTACATCGCCACATCGATCTTCCACAAAGGCGACGTGAGCGGGGTCAATGTCGAGAGCATCGTTATCGCCGTGCTGGGGGCGATCCTGGTCCTGTTCGTCTGGCGCGCCCTCACGAGGAACCGGTCTTCGATGTGACCGGCCACTTCAGCCGAGAACACCGCGCCGAGGCGAGCGATTGACGCCGGCCCAGTCGGGCCTATCAGGTCATGGTGCGGCGTCTTCCGGCGGCAAGACCGTGGGCTCGCGGCTCCCCGGCAAGGGGATGGTCAACGGACGCCTACATAGTCACAATTGGGAGGACCCGGCGCTCCGGGCATACCGCCGGCGAGGCGCTGCCGTTGCAGCTCCACATCGCTGGACCTCAGAAGGGCGTCGGGTCCTTCTCTCGCTGCCGTGCCTTCGCGCCTTGCGTAGGCCGCAGCCGCAGGCCCTCCATCCTCGCGGGGCACGCGGTCGGCCGTCCTATGCTTAGCGTGCAGGAGGTGCCACGTGGGCGACAAGACGCCAAAGAGGCCGCCGAAACCCAAGAAGCCGAAACCGCCGAAAAAGCCCGTCGAGTAGAGGACACTCGTTCGAGCCTGAGCTGTGTGTAGCCCCGCCTGAGCGAGGGGGCTGGATGGACAACCTGAGGCGCCGCGCAGCTGGAGTGGAAGCAGGAGGTCGCGGACTCGACGACCGCCCTGGGAAAGGAGGGACTGCGATGACCAGTCCCCACACCACCGGTATCTGGATCTCCGCTAATTCGGCGACGATGTTGCGCTGGAGCCCTGAGCTCACCGTCCGCCACCGTATCGACTCCACGGTCCCTGGCCGGCACCGCTCAACAGGACGACCACCGACCGAAGAGCATGGCGGCGAGGGCCATCGCGATGAACACATGCGGAACTTCCTCGATCACGTCGCCCACGCGGTGCCGGTCGACGACGAGCTCCTGCTGGTAGGGGACGGCGAGGTAGTCGAGCACCTCGCGGACCACATTCGAACCAACGACGCCAGCCACGACCGCCAACGACGGATTCAGGTCGAGAAGAGCGGCACGATCACCGAACGCCAGTTGCTCGCCCGAATCCGCACCTTTGCCGGATCGCCGGCGAGGCGCACGCTGCCGCGCTGAGCCCGACGCGTCGTTACTTCGGGTGGGCCGGTCGAGAGTAGAGCTTCGGTGGGCCATCCGCGCCTCTGTCGCCAGGGCTTCCCTGGCTGCCGCGGAACGCCGTCGACACGAGTGTGGACTGGGATTGTGTGGGCGAAGCTGGTCGCGTTCGGGGAGATTACCCGCGTCGAGTTCTTTTAGACGCCCCAGACCCAGATAGCTTGGGTTCGCTCAGGCAGCCGGTA
>DATEXG010000116.1:0-2107 GCA_035257225.1 Candidatus Limnocylindrales bacterium | reverse complement strand
GCCACGAGCGACGCCCCTAACGCTCCCGCCAGTGCCGAGGCCGCTCCTCCTCCGGGAACAGGCTCAGCCGACGAAAGGCTCTCGGTGAACTGGCGAACCGTCAGATCCGCGAACGATTCGGGCTTGGATGCTTGGTCCATGGCGCGATTGTAGGCACCCGGCCGGCTCGCGCGTTCAGGTTTCGGGTTTCTCTCCGGATGCCGGGTTCCTTCCGGGCCGGCCTCAGTCCCAACAAACCTCGTCGTCCACGCCGTCGACCGTCCAGCGGCGCGACCAATGCTGGAAGCTCAAAGCCAGGCGAGCGCCGGGCGTCTCGACCTCGAAGACGGTTCGGGGCCCTACGGCGGCTTTGTAGGCCGAGTGTTCTCGGCGAACGGCTGTGAGCCGCCTCACCGGCAGGCGGACCTGGCCCCAGGTGATCTCACGCGGGGTGCCGTCGAACCAGTCGGCTCGAACGCGCACATCCACAGGCTCCATGCGGACGATGGCCATTGCGTTGCTCCTCTTGCCTTTGGCGGGCCGTCGCTCGCTCGGGCATTGAGCGGGATGAACGGACGTTCTATTGCTAGCCAAATCTACTCGAACGGATGTTCGATGTCAAGGTCGACGTCTCGAATATCCGACCACGGCAGGAGCATGACCGGCGCTGGTGACAGCTAGCGTGGCACAGGGGAGGCGCGGCTCGGCTCGACGTGTCGAAGCGCGTCCGCCCGGTCTGGGCTTAGGGGCTGCCAGTCGAGCGTGGGCGCCTAGTCGGGCGCGATCCTCGGCGCTGTCCGCCAGCGCGCCAGGGCTGCGACAGCCGCCCGTAGTCGGCCTTGGGCAACGGCGACGCCCAGGAGGACCACCAACGCCCCGACCGGCTCGTTCCAGGCGACCCGCTCGCTCAGGAACGCCACGCCCACGACGATCGCGAAGAGCGGTATCAAGTACGTGACCATGCTCGCGGTCGACGGGCCGGCTTCCCTAACGATCTGATAGCTGAAGACAAAGGCGATCCCCGAGCCGAGCGCACCCAAGCCGAGCATCGCCAGGACCGGGTCCAGCGCGATCGGGCCGGGCAGGGGACCAGCGGCTATGGCAAGCGGCAGGAGCACTGCCGCGCCGCACGCGACCTGTCCCGTGGCGAGCCCGATGCCGCTCTCCGGCAGTCCGGTGAGGTGGCGGCGCACGTAGGGGTAGGCAACGCCGTAGCAGGTCACCGCCCCGACGCACGCGGCAATGCCGATCCACTCCCCCGCGCCCAGCCCCTCCCAGACGCCGACGACGACGAGGATTCCGAGGAAGCCGACAAGCAGGCCAACGACGCGCTCGGCGTTTGGCTTCTCTTCCGGAAAGGCGAGAAGGATCACGGCCAGCGTGGTCAGCGGCGTGGCTGCGTTGATGATGCCGGCCAGCACGGACGAGACGTGCGTCTCGCCGATGGCGAAGAGCGTGAACGGCACGCTGTTCATCAGCATCGCCACGACGAAGAGATGGCGCCAGGTCGAGAGGCCGCGCGGCAGCCGCGCTCTGGTGATGACCGACAGCACGACCAGCGCGCTCGCCCCGATAGCCAGTCGGACGAACGCCACCTGCACCGGCGCGAGCATCTGCAGCCCGAGCTTGATCCACCAGAAGGAACAGCCCCAGGTCGCGGCCAGCAGCACGAACACAACCTGCCAGGGCAGGAGGTGTTGGCGGCTGCGGCCGGTCGAGGTCATGGCGCGATCCTCTCTGCTGGTCTCATTCGGCGGAGGTTACTCGCACGCGGCGATTCCTTCTTCCGGGCTTGTGGTTTGCCTCGCCAGGCCAAAACCGAAGGCCGGAAGCCATGCCATCCCAAGGCCGCTATTCTCGGTGGCATGAATGCAGCGGAGCGCTTCGCGGCCGTAGGGCGGCTCGCAACGGACGCCGAGTGGGCGGCCGTCTCGGCACGCCGCGCGGCCAGGCCTTTCCTCTTCCTCGTGACGAGCACCGGCATCCTGTGCACGCCCGGCTGCCCGGCCAGGACCCCAGGTCGGGACCGCGTTCGCATCGTGCCGGGGCCCGCCGAAGCCCTGGCGGCCGGCGCTCGCGCGTGCCTCCGCTGCCGGCCGGATCGACTCTTCGGCTTCGAAACGAACGG
>DATEXG010000115.1:0-3080 GCA_035257225.1 Candidatus Limnocylindrales bacterium | reverse complement strand
GGGTCGGCGGGGCCGGAGTCGGGGTCGGGCCCGGGGTGGGGGTGGGCGCGCCCGACGACGGGGTCGGGGTCTCGGACGGAGGCGCCGAGCCACCGATCTGCAGGATCCCGTCGACCTTGGTGTAGTGGGACTTCCACGTGTCGGTGTGGATCACGTTGCCGCTCGAGTCCTTCACGGTCCTAGTCGCCGACGTGTCGAAACCATCCGTCGGGTACTCCGCGCGGTTCTGCTGACCCGGCTTCAGCGTGCTCACGCCGTACTGCTTGCCGTCGGTGGCCGTGGCGATGTTCGACTTGACCTGGCCGGTGAACGTGACGGTCCGGTCGATCGGCCGGCTCCAGAGCTCGATGGTGATCGTGCTCCTGGATCCAGGGGTCGTGCGGGCGATGATCACGATGGGGTACGGCGTGTCGTTGGTCCACTTCAGATCCCACGTCTCAACGCCGTTGGAGTACACGGTGGCATCGAGCCCAACCGGATAGCGGGTGATGTAGTAGAAGTGCGCGTGGCGCTCATCTATCTGGAGACCGGCTCTCGCGGCGGCGTTGAACATGGTCGTGGAAGCCGAGCAGATGCCGCCGCCTATAGCTCCGGTGTGGTTGCTCTTGCCGCCCTGGATGACGCCGCCCATCGTGTACCCGTTAGCCACGTTGATTGGCCCTACGGCCTGGAGGAAGCTGAACTGCTGGCCCGGGCCAACGACCTGGCCGTTGAGGAGCTTCGCCGGCCTTCGGATGTTCGCGCCGTTGCCGTTGCTCACGTCCGGGAAGAACGTGGTCGTCCAGCTGCCTTTGCCGATCTTGACCATGCCGCTCAGGCTGTCGATGGTGATCTGGGGGTGGATGGGCGCAGTGACGATGGCGATGGTGGATCCGGGGTTCCCGCCCGAGACCAGGCTATCGAGATAGGCCCCGATGGCCTGCGAGGTCGCGGCCACGTCGATGCCTGTTCCGTCCCTGCCACCGATGACGCCGACCGGGGTGTTCGAGCTGTCGAACTTGACCGACGGCTCGACCGGCGGGATCGCGACCTTTGGCGAGAGCGCAGAGAGGTATGCCTGCACCAGGGCGGGATCGGCAGCGGGACCGTAGCTGCCGTCTGGCTTTGTGCCGAAGACGATCCAGCCGCGGATCGTCTGGGCATCGATGGTGAAGGTCTTGGGTGGGGTCTGGGATTGGATCGGCGCCGCGCTCTGGCTCGGGGCCGGGCTCTGGGCTGGAGGGGCGCCATTCCAGACCAGCGCCACATTGACCACCATCTTCTGGGCCGCGGCGATGGCGTCCTGGGCATTCTTGTCGCTGACCTGCGGGTTGAGCGTCACGTACGTGCCGCCCGCCTGCAGATCGGCCGGGGCGTCGGGCTGCGTGAGCTTGTCGATGATCTCGGTTGAGATGGCCAGCTCGTCGATGCCGCTCCCACCTGTCGCTGGCGAGAGGGCGAGGGTCCCACCCTTGAGCGTCACCTGCGCGTCCTGAGGAGGCAGAACGCTCGTACCCACGAGCTGATGGATGCGCGTCGCAAGTGCCATCGGATCTACGTGGACGACCACAGGGACCGACTGGCCGGCGACAGAGGATCGAATGATGGAGGCGGCGTCGCCGATCGGATTACCGGTGTGCCCGACCGACATGGCCGCATCGGCCATGGCTTCCACGTCGGGTGCGCGGCCCGCTTGCTGGTACGTGATCGTGGCCGCGCCGACCGGCGTGGTGACGGTGACCTGACCCTGGCCGAGATAGGCGTAGCCGGTCTGCAGCTTGGCGATCACCTCGTCGCGGTTCAGACCGGACACGTCGACCGAACCGACATGCACTCCGGGGATGACCCGGCTCGAGTAGCCGCTGGAAAGACCGAATGCCACTGCGGCGACGAGAAAGAGCGAGGCTATCGCGCCCACGGCGAAGGCGAGGGCAAACGCGGTGGTCCGGGGATCGAAGGATGGGCGGAACCTGGCCGCGACGACCGGGTTGCGGAGGCGTTCGGGCGCGACGGAGGCCGATGCGTTCCCCGTCGAGTCCAGCTCCGGTCCGGACGACTCGAGCAAGGCCGGTTCAGGCGATTCGAGCGAAGCCGATTTCGCGGCAGACCGCTTGGGCGCCGCGTTCTTCGACTGTTCCTTGGGCTCGAACGGGTCGAGCTCATCCGTTGTCATATTCGTTCCTTATCACCGCGTCGATCCACGAATCGCCGCTTGAGCGCCGGACGGCATGGGCAGGTGGGCTGGGTCGTTTATCCCGGCCGCGCGATAGACGCGCAGCCGCAGCGCTCCGTTACGCCGTCTTCTTCCAATCGTTTAGCAGAATAGGGCACTTTGCCACCACCCGTTGAAGTGGTCGCAAAGATCTGTCCATTCTGCGGCGGGCATCTCGGCCGCCGGCCGAGCTACCGGTCAGATATCTCGAGGCAGAACCACGACCCGCCGGTTCGGCTCCTCACCTATGGACTGCGTCGCGACCCGCTCGTGGTCGCGCAAGGCAAGGTGGATCCAGCGGCGCTCCAGGGCCGGCATGGGCTCCAGTTGAAGCATCTTGCCCGTCTCGAGGACACGCTCGGCGGCCCGGTTTGCCAGGTCGCGCAGCTGTCGCTCGCGGCGACCACGGTAGTCCTCGACGTCGACGAGGATGCGCGTCCACTCCCCGACGCGCTTGGAGAGAAGCAGATTGACCAGATGCTGCAGGGCGGAGAGGCGTTCGCCCTTGCGACCGATAAGAGCACCGAGCGACTCTTTCTCGTCGCCCTCGCCGACCACGTTCAGCCGATTCGTCTCGCCCGCCTTGATCTCGACGCGGACGTCGAAATCGAGCTGAGCCATGAGATGCTCGAGGATCTCCTTGGCCGCGGCCATCGCCTCAGGCGTTACCTCCGCCGACTCAGCGTGCTCGGCGTGCGGCGTGACTCGAGCCGCCGCGACCTCCGCCAACTCCTTGGCGGTCAGAGCGACCTGTGCTGCCGATCGGGGGGCTCCGGGTCGAGGGGCGCGCGGACCTTCCCCTGGTCTGCGCCCGCGGTCGCGATCGAAACGGCCACCGCCAGGCGCTCGCTCGGGGCGAACGGCTTCGGACCGAGGCGCGTTGCCGTCG
>DATEXG010000114.1:0-2199 GCA_035257225.1 Candidatus Limnocylindrales bacterium | reverse complement strand
CCCGATCTCGTGCTTCACGATCTCGGCGTGCTGCTCCTTCACCGTGATGCAGCGCACGAACTTGGCGCGGTCCGCCTCGGTGGGATTCTCTTTGGGCAGCTGGCCTATCAGCTCGACCATTCGGGCGACCGTGCGAGCGGCCAGCTCGGCGGCATGCGGGTCGTAGATGCCGCACGGAACGTCGCAGTGTGCGTAGGCGGTTGTGGGCGGGCGAAGCCAGTCGGTTGCTCGAGACATCGGTCTCCTCTCAGGAGGTCAGGCGAGGCAGGGACGAGCAGGCAGCTCCGCTGGGCCTCAGCCTCTTTGAAGTGTTGGAGGCACCGCGCCGCGTGTCAAATCCGGGTACCGGTGCGGTGCGCCGGCTGCGTCCGTCGCCGGCCTGCCGTCCGGTCGCTTCGTCGGCGGCACAGGATTCTCCACACCGCCTCCACGGTAAATCCATAGTTGGCCGCCGGGTCTTCAGCCTGGTGTCAGGATTGAACTCGAAGATTCGTCGCAGCAGTTCCACGCGGGGATGCCGCGAACCAGATGTACGCTGGACGCTCGTCCACGCACCAGGCAGCCGGGAGATCCGAAACCGCCCTATGAACGGCAGCTACGTCGCCGAAACCCGAGTCAGAGCCGCGGTCCCCACCAGCAAGGGACGTCGTGTGCCGATCCCGCGCGTCTGGCCTGTCAAAGCCAACGACTTCTACGCGCTCCTGGGCGGCAATGCGCTGTTGATCGCCGGCATGTGGCTCCGCCACGGCAATCTTCACGAGCTGTCGACGCCCGCCGGTATCTTCACGGCGATCGGAGAGGTGTGCGCCCTGTATGGGACGTACCTCGTCCTCATCCAGTTGATCCTGATGTCGCGCAATCCGTGGCTCGATCAGGTATTCGGCCAGGACCGCATCACCGACGCCCACCGCTGGGTCGGCTTCGGCGCGATCTGGCTCCTGGTCTTCCACGCCATCTTCACCACGGTCGGGTTCGGGATGGGAGTGAACACCTCCCCGGTAGACGAGGCATTCGCGCTCTTGACGACGTACCCGTACGTCCTCTGGTCGGCTGTGTCGCTGGGGCTCTTCATCTTCGTGGCGATCAGCTCGGTCCGCGCCGCACGCCGCCGGCTTTCCTACGAGACCTGGTACGCCATCCATCTCTACACATACCTGGCCATCGCCCTCGGCTTCCTCCACCAGATCTTCGTTGGGGTCGACTTCACCACCGACCAGCTCGCGACGCTCTACTGGATCGCCCTGTACGTGATCGCCTTCGGCACCTTGCTGGCGTTCCGCTTCGGCCAGCCTTTCGCAGCCACCTGGCGGCACCGCTTCCGGGTCGCCAACGTGGTCGAGGAGGCGCCGGGAGTGACTTCGATCTACCTGACCGGTCGCGACCTCGACCTGCTCCCGGTTCGCGCCGGCCAGTGGTTCCGCCTTCGCTTCCTGACCGTCGACGACTGGTACAAAGCGCACCCATTCTCGATCTCAGCCGCGCCAAACGGCCGGTACCTCCGGTTCACCATAAAGGACCTGGGGGATCACACCGGCAAGCTGCAGCGCATCCGGGTCGGTACTCCGGTGATGCTCGAAGGCCCATATGGAGCCTTCACCGGTCTGGCTCGAAGGAAAGCCCGCGTGCTGATGATCGCGGGCGGAATCGGTATTACGCCTCTCCGGGCGCTCCTCGAGGAGTTGCCGGCATCGCGGGGCAACCTGACCCTGGTTTACCGAGCGAGCAGCCCCGAGGAGGTCGTCTTCCGTGAAGAGATCGATCAGCTGGCCAGCCTGCGCGGCGCCACCGTCCACTACCTGGTCGGGCGGCGTGGATCGCGCGAGATGCCGATCGATCCGCTCGAACCGCGGGCCCTCCGCCGCCTCATTCCCGATATTCACGAACGTGACATCTACATCTGCGGGCCGACCGGGATGATGCAACGCGTCCTAAGCGGATTGCGCTGGCTGCGCATCCCGTCCGCGCAGATCCACTACGAACGCTTCTCGTTCTGAAGCGAGGAGAGATAGAAATGCCAATGCGAGCCGTAATCGGGACCTTCTTGACAGCCATTGCGCTGGCCCTGCTCTTGAGCTTCAAGACGCCGGCTGCGGTCGGGGTGAGCGCTCCTGCGCCCGTGAACGGTCCGGCCGGCACCCCGGCGGCGGGCGGCGTGCCGGCGGTGGGAGGCACGCCGGTGCCGAAGGGTTCATACACGGG
>DATEXG010000113.1:0-2902 GCA_035257225.1 Candidatus Limnocylindrales bacterium | reverse complement strand
GTATCCAGGCGGGGGCGGCCACGCACCGGGCGCACCGGCCGTCTGGCCAGGTTGCTGCGGGTTGTCGGACATTGCCCATCTCCTGCGTGACGGTCTGCCCGGCCTCCGCTGGCGAGCGATCCTTCCCTGGCCGAGCGTGCGGTGATGCTAGCAGGCAGGATCGGCCTCTGGCCTCCCGGTGTCGCCTGCGCCCGCGTGGCCCCTGCCGGGCCGGAGATTGAGAACGCCCCCGGGGCGCGGTCCGGGGGCGTAGGTGTCGGCGATTTGGTACCGCATATCGGATTCGAACCGATGATCTCCGCCTTGAGAGGGCGGTGTCCTGGGCCTCTAGACGAATGCGGCATCGGGCCGGCCGGCGTACGGCGAGCCGGCGGGATGATACCAGGCGGCAGAACGGCACGCCATCGGAGTCTGCGCGACCGCACTGCCTGACGGCTGCCGAGGCGCAACCCGGCGCGGTCCATGGCGGCCTACAGCCGGTGAGACTCCAGGAAGGCCCGAATGCCGTCGGCCACCTGCTGGAAGCTCGACTCGCCAATCACGAGCCCATAGTGCGAATGCGCCCCGAACGGCTCGTAGGTTCCGCCCAGCCAGTCGGCCAGCCGTTCGGCACCGGCAGCCGATGAGGAGCCGTCCAGGCCGGCGCCCACCACCAGCATCGGCGTGCCGGCAAGGAGAGCCCGATCGATCGCGATCCCCTCGCGGATCTCGCGCTTCGCCAACCCCGACTCGTGGGGCTTCTGGCCGAAGAGGTGCTGCAGGCGAACGATGTCGGCGATCGTCAGGTCGCGGTTGTCGCGCTGCAACCTTTCGGGGAGCGTCTCCCAGCCGATGTGATCGCGGCCGTAGACGTCCGGGATCTCGCGCAGTTCGTGCGGCCGGACCGGGGACCGCAGATCTCGGGGAAGCTCACTGTCGAGCAGCACGATCGCGCCGACGGACTGCCGCTCGGCAGCCTTGAGCGCCAGCAGCCCACCCATCCCGTGACCCACGGCCACCAGGTTGTGCCCGATCCGTTCTATGACCCCGGCAACGTCGTCGACGTACGACTCGAAGTCCACGCTGGCGATGTCGGTCGTCTCGGACCAGTGGTGGTTGCGCAGGTTGAGAGCGTGACCCTCCCAGCCGCGGCTAGCGAAATAGGAGAGGTAGCGCTCCCAGATCCACGATCCGGCGAGCTCGCCATGGATGAAGAGCAGCGGGCGCCGGCGCGAGCGCCGCTCGGGCATCCACGACTCCACGTACAGACCGCGTTCGGTCAGCTCTATCTCATCCTTGCGAATCGGGCGGCCGTTCGAGCCCACGGGATGCGGCCGCGCGACGTGCAGGTCGCCGATTACTTTGTCACTCATGTGCTGGTCCTTGAGCCCGTCCCGTCGGATCGGCACCCGGCCCGGATCTCACCACTCATGGGGATTGATGATCAGTCCGGTCAGCGCCTTAGGATAGAAGTAGGTCGACTTCTGCGGCATCACGTCGCCGTCTGCCGCGACGGCCGCGATCTCGGCGACGGGCGTGGGATCGAGCAGGAAGGCCGCGTCCGCGCCGCCCCGCGACTCGTCGACCCAGTCCAGGGCATCGGCCACGGACTTGCTGTACGCCAAACGCCCGGCGGCGATCGCGGCGGCATCGATGGAACACAGCCGGTCCAGCGCGACCTGCAGCAGCGTGACGTCCAGGCGATGGAGAGCGGCGCCACCCGTGGTCAGGGACGTGGCGAAGGCGTCGCGGCGGGCACTCAGAAGGGCCCCGCCGTTGCGGGTCCACAGTCCGAAGCGGCCCTCCCCGCCCGGGGCCCTATCGACCGAGGCAAAGGCCGCCTCGAGGTCCCCCCGCTGCGCCACCGGCTGGACGTCGAAGAGCCACTGGGCGTGGTTCAGGAGATCGTTCACGCCCTCCTCGCCGAGGCCCTTCACGATCCTGTGCGTCGGGAGGACGGTCAGCTTCTGACCCGTCGTCTCGAGGAACAGCATCATCACGTACTCGAAGGGGGGATCCGCCTCACCCGTCTTGTTCGCGCGGCGCTCGTCGCGGTAGCGCAGCGCGGTCTCGTAGCGATGATGACCGTCCGCGATCGTGACGCGCTTCCGGCGGGCCGCGTCGAGGACGAGGCTCACGCGCGCGCTATCCGGTCCATTCTCGGGCACGGCCCAGAGACGGTGGCGAACGCCGTCGTCGTCCGTGACGTCGGCGTCGGCAGGGCCGGCGGCGAGATCCGCGAGCGCTCTGACGGACTTCCCGCCCCGATCCTCGAAAAGGCCCACGACGGGGCTGGTGTTGACGCCCGTTGCGTTGAGTAGCTTGTAGCGATCTTCTTTGGGGGCGGACAGCGTTCGCTCGTGGGGCAGCACGCCCGAACCGGCCGTCAGATTCTCCAGGTGAAGCCGGCCGAAGAAGCCTCGCTGGGTGCGGACTCTTCTGCTGCCCGGGACCCTGTAGATCTGCTCGTAGACGTAGATGCAGGGGCTGGGGTCCTTGCGCAGCGTGCCGTCCACGCGCCAGCCGGCCAGCATGCGCGCAGCCCGACGATACCGGTCGTCCGGCTCCTCGCCGGGCTGGATCTCGGGCAGGTCGAGCCGAACGGCGTTCAGGGGGTGACGCGCCAGCAGGGTCTGCTGCAGATCGGGCCCGATCACGTCGTAGGGCGGGCAGGTGATCAGGTTCAGATCGCCGACCGCTTGAGGGTCGTACCGAAGCGCGCGAAAGGCTCGAATCTGTGGCACCCGTGCTCCTTGGCGGCCGAATGATGGTCAAACCGACGTTTCTCGCCCGCGGCCGAGACGGGCGACCGGCTGGACTTCCGACAGGATCAGGACTGATCCGAGGGATCAGGGCTGATCCTAAGGCACAGGAGCCCTTCCGGGCGAGTCCACCCACCTGCCGGCGCCAGGATCGGGCGCTA
>DATEXG010000112.1:0-10098 GCA_035257225.1 Candidatus Limnocylindrales bacterium | reverse complement strand
CCGCCGCTGCGGCCGTGCTTGCGATCGTGGGTTTGGTTGAGGGCGGGGGCAATCCGAACCGGATGTTCGGAGCGGATTGGTCTCGGGTCGACTGGCCTTCCGTGGCGACGATGCTCCTTGTGACCGCCGTCATCGGCCTGTTGCTCGTGCCGGCGGCGTACCTGGTGCTGCCCCGCGGCCTGAAGCGCATCGGGGCAGTCTTCACGGCGATTGCGGTGATAGCACCGATCGGGCTCATCGCCCCTGGGTTCGCCTACGGGGAGGGGAGCACGGGGAACGTGAAGGCGGCATTCGGCTACGTCCCGTCCGGCCTGCAGGATCTCTCCGGCATCTTCGGCGCGCCTCTTTCGGGCTACAACCTGCCGCTGCCGTTCTTTTCCCATGCCAGCGCGCCGCTCTGGCATGCGGCCGTTGGCTATGAGATCTCAGGCATCGTCGGCGTCTTGCTCGTCGGCGGAGCGGTCTACGGCCTGGCCCGCGCGTTGCGACGAAACGGATCTGAGGATGCGGCCCCGGAGGGCGTCGGAGCATGACCGCGCGCATGGGGGTTCGGTCATGACCACCGCCGCGCCGGCTGTGGGTAGAGGCCGGCATCTCGAAGGTCGGATCGGCTGGCTCGAGCAGACGCTGGGCGGCATCACCGGCAACATCGAGCAAGCGATCTTCACCGAGCACCACGCCAGATCCGCTGGCTGGCTGCAGCGGCGCGACCCGCGGGCGAAGATGATCGGCCTGCTGGTGGCGATCCTGGCGGCCAGCTTGACCACCTCGCTTGCCGGTCTGGCGATCCTCTATGCGGGCACTCTGGGCGCGGCGCGGGCCAGCCGGGTTCCGTTCGGCTTCTTCGTGAAGCGCGTCTGGCTCGGCATCCCGTTCTTCGCCGGAGTCGTGGTGCTGCCGGCCATATTCTTCGTCCCCGGACCGCGAGTCTTCGATCTGGCCCTCGGACCGGCCCATCTGGCGCCTTCGTGGAACGGACTGGCAGGAGCGTTCATCTTCGTCAGCCGTGTCGGCGTCTCGGTTTCGCTGGCTGTGCTCCTGGTGGTGACCACGCCCTGGGCCGACGTCCTCAAGAGCCTGCGGGCGCTCAAGGTGCCGCAGGTCTTCGTGCTCGTGCTGTCGATGACCTACCGTTACATCTTCCTCTTCCTGCACACCGCCAACGGGATCCTTCTGGCGCGCAAGAGCCGCGTCGTGGGCCGGACGAGCGGCGGAGAGCAGCGGCGCTGGATAACCGGCACCATGGGCAACCTGATGAGCCGGGCATTCAAGATGAGCAACGACGTCTACGCCGCGATGCTCTCGCGTGGCTTCGGGGGCGAGATCCGCACGTACGCCACGTACCGGCTCCGCGCGTCGGACATGGCGGCGCTGGGGGGAGTCGCCGTCGTGGCCGCGGCCGCGGTGCTGGTCGGGCGGCTGCTGCCATGACCGCCGGTCTCCAACGTGCTGTCGCCGCGGGCCCCGTTGGGCCGGGCGAGCCGCTCTACGACCTGCGTGGCGTCCGGTACGTCTACGCGGGCCGGCAGGTTGCGCTCGATGGCATTGATCTCCAGATATGGCCCGGCGAGCGAGTCGTCCTGCTGGGCGCGAACGGCAGCGGGAAATCGACGTTGCTCAAGCTGCTCGACGGGGTCCAGGGGCCGACAGGCGGAACCATGCGGGCTCTCGGTCGAGACGTGGCTGCCGTCGCCCAGGGCGAGGATGGCTTCCGCTTCCATCGCGAAGTGGGTCTCGTGTTCCAGGACCCGGACATCCAGCTGTTCAGCGCGACGGTCCTGGACGACGTGGCCTTTGGCCCGCTCCAGCTAGGCCTGAGCCAGGAAGAGGTCAAGCAGCGCTGCGAGGAAGCCCTGGCGGCGATGGAGATCGCGCATCTCGCCGATCGAGCCCCGTTCGAACTCTCCGGTGGCGAGAAGAAGCGGGCGTCCATCGCTTCGGTGCTGTCCCTGCGTCCGGATGTGCTACTGCTGGACGAACCCACGGCCTCGCTGGATCCGCGGACCAAGTGGCTCCTGGTGGACTTGATTCAGCGTTTGTCGGCGTCCGGGCGGACCATCATCGTCGCCACGCACGAACTCGACATCGTGCCGATCATTGCGGACCGAGTCGTGGTCCTGGGAGAGGATCGGCGAGTCATCGCCGACGGACCTCCGGCAGCCGTCCTGGCCGATACGGCTCTGCTCGTGCGGGCGAACCTCATTCACGAGCATCTCCACGGCCACGGTGCGGTGGCCCACTCGCACCCGCACGAGGCAGACGACACGCATCACGGCGCGGATCGCGAGGGCGAGAGCGGCTACTCGGCGAAGGTTATCTCGAGCGGCAGCAGCCGGACCGATTGACTCGGCCCATTGGTCGGACCTCTGGCCCACGCCGGGCCCCTACGCACCAGACGTCTACCGAGGCGGTCGAGACACGCCACAATAGGCCTGCAATGGAGAGCCCCCACTCCGCGCACAGTGCCGGTCGATCGACGCAGGAACGGGCGCACAAAGGCGAGGCCCACCCTGCGGCCGACGCTCCCGCTCTCAGCCACGAGCTCCTCGACGGTGCGGCCGAAATGGCCGCGCGCCAGCGCGTCTTCGACCAGGTTCTGGCATCTGTAGAACTCGTCCTGGCCACCGATGGGGCGGCATTCTGGCGCGAGGAGGCCGACCACTCGCTGGTCCTGACGGCGAGCCGGTTCGTCTCCGAGGACGTACTTGAGGCACTGGATCGCCATGCGACTATGCCTCTCCAGTCGATCATGCAGCGCTGGCCGGAGACCCCGCTCGTCGCGGTGCCGCTCGACGATCGGACCAACCCGATAACCGAAGAAATCCAGCCCGTGACCGAAGTCGAGGGGATTGTCGGCCTGGCCGGCGTCCCGTGCCGCATCCCCGGTGAGATGCTCGGGATGCTGGTCGTGATCCATCGCAGGCCCCACTCCTGGACGGCCCGCGACATTGGCCTGGCCACCGGCCTGGCCGGCCAGCTGGCCACGGCATTGCAGAACGCACGCCTCTACGCCTCAGTGAGATCGCTGGCCAATCGGTTGACCGCAATCCACGAGCTTAGCCTGAGGTTGACTCAGCTCCGGGACGTCGACGCTATCGGCCGAGCGATCGTGGCCGAGGTGGGTCTCCTGGTCGACTGCGACACGGTCCGTGTCTATCGACTCGATTCCCAGGGCCAATTCTTCAGGCCCGTGGCCGCGTCGGGGACCTTCGCCGGCATCGAGTCGCCGCCGCTCGAAACCCTGATGGCCGGTCAGACCGAGACGCTGCCGGGCTGGGTCGCCAAGCGCAACGAGCCGTTGATCATCCCCGACGCCTCCGTGGAACGGCGCTCCATATTCCGCTCGGGCCCGGGTCCGGAATCGCTGCTGCTTGTGCCGATGTCGTATGGCGATACCGTCCAGGGGGTCCTGGTCGTTTCCAAGCAGGGCGTCGGCAAGTACGGCTCCGACGACGAGCGAGCCCTCTCGATCTTCGGGCGGTACGCGGCGCAGGCGATGGTCAACGCCGACAACGTCGAGCAGCTGGAACATCAGCACGCCTTGCTCGAGCGCCAACTTGCCGCCCAGCGAAGACTCCTCGACCTCAGCGAGAAGTTGGTCTCGACCCTGGATCCGCGCAGAGTCCTGGAGCAGATTGCGGACACCATCGGGATGGTCGTCCGCTACGACCGTCTGACGATCTACCGCCTTGAGAGTCAGGCCGGCGGGATCGAACCGGTCCTGTCCCGGGCGAACTCGGGCGACATCGCCGATCCAACGCCGGACCGCGCCTTTTTCGACGAAGGGCTCACGAGTTGGGTCATCGGGCGCGGCGACGCCGTCTGCGCCAACGATGTCGGCCAGGGCGCCCTGGCCGCCGGGCTCGACAACGCGGTTCGGACCGGGCCGGACCCTGAGGAATCTGTTCTGGCGGCCGGCCGGCGAGCCGACAAGGACGAGCGGACCACGCAGAACATGATCGTGGTCCCGCTAAGGGTCCACGGCAACGTGGTCGGCAGCCTGAACCTGACGCGGGTCGGCCGTCCGGAGGCGCACTTCAGCGAGCACGAGTTCGAGCTCTGCAAGCTGTTCGCCGGCCAGGCGTCGATCGCCCTCCAGAACGCCGAGGCCCACGTCACCATGGCCACCCGAGCCGACCTGGACGCTCTGACCGGACTGCGGAACCACGGCACGTTTCAGCGCGACCTCACGTCGGTGATCCAAGCGGGCAAGCCGTTCTCCTTGCTAATGATGGATCTGGACTCGTTCAAGGCGTTCAACGACGCCTATGGCCATCCCGCCGGAGACACGCTCCTGGCGGCGGTGGCAAAGGCGATCGTCAGCGCCATTCGCCAGAACGACAATGCCTATCGTTACGGCGGCGACGAGTTCGCTCTTCTCCTCATCGGAGCATCCAGCGACCATGTCGAGCAGGTGGCTTCCCGTGTCCGCGTGGCTGTTCGCGAAGGCGTCAGAGCCTCTCCGGTCGGCGGCATGGGGCTCGACGTCAGCGTGTCAATAGGGGCCGCCCACTGGCCGGCCGATGGGCCCGGGAACACCGCGCTCGTGGAGGCGGCCGACGCGGCCCTGTATCGGGCGAAGCGGCTTCGGAACGATCCTTCCGCGGCCGGGGCAGCGGCCGTGGCGCTCGCTCATCCACACCGCCCTACCTCAGACGCCCTGGTGGAAGCCGCCCACGACCTGGCCGGGGCAGCGACACGGGGGGAGGTAGCCCAGGCGACTGCCTGCCATGCTGCCGCGTTCTGCGGGGCTACGGACGCTTTCGTGGCCTATCTTCAGTCCGAGTCGGAGACGGCCGGGCAAGGTCCGGCGCCTCGCCGCGCTACGACCGGCGCTCCGAAGCCACGGCTGCGGATCCTGGCCGCGTCCGGACGATTCAAACGGCGCGCACCTACGCTCCGTTCCGACGGCGGCCTCTGGCGGCGCGTTCTCGACTCGGGCTCGCTCCAGGAGGATGCGGGCCCAGAGGTTTGTCTTGTCGGAGCGCCGCTGTGCGTCGTCGGCACCGTCGCGGGATTGGTCGGACTCGTCGTTCCCGCGGCAGCGTCGGCGAGTGGGAAGACGGCCCTGGGACAGTTGACGGCCGTCGCGTCGGCGGCCCTGGAGCGCACGAGCCGGCCCACATAGGCGAACGCGGGGCGGCCCCTCCCGTGTCTCCGGCCGGACGAACCTATACTCCCGCCATGTCAGGCCTGACCCTCCAGCTGGTCCCGTCGGTGCGGATCGCTCCGTGATGTACGCGCGTCCATGGCCCGTGCCCGGCGGGTCGCGCAACGACCGGCCGCGCCGCCTCTTCCTCGCCTGCGCTACGGGCGTGCTGGCGGTCATCGTGATCGTCGGGATGGCCTGGCACCCCTCGACCGCCGTTGCCGCTCGCAACAGCGTCACCATCCTGGGGCCGGCCGCCGCCTCTCTGGATCCGGCCGTTCAGTCGGACGCCGGTAGCGCTCAGGTGGTCTCGCAGCTGTTCGAGTCGCTGACGGCCGTCGATTCGAACCAGCACTTGCAGCCGGCCCTGGCCGCCACATGGGAGACGCAGGCGGGCGGGAAGCGCGTGATCTTCCATCTGCGGCCCGGTCTGACCTTCTCGGATGGCACGGCTCTCACTGCCGCCGACGTCGTCAAGAGCTGGATGCGAGTCCTCGCGCCGGCCAATCCAAGCCAGCTGGCGTCGCTCCTCGATGACGTCGCGGGTGCCCGAGCGTATCGAGAGGGGAGCGGGCCCTCGTCATCCGTCGGCATCAGCGCACCGAGCTCCACTCAGGTCCAGGTTGACCTGACGAACCCCGCGGCCGATTTTCCGGCGATCGCCTCCAGCCCCACTCTGGCGGTGGTTCCGCCCGACCTGGACTCGAAGCCGAGCCTTCTGAAGCCCGGCAGCTTCGTCGGCAGCGGCGCGTACGTCCTCAGCGGCCTCTCAGATACCGAGACCACTCTTGTAGCCAACCCCCACTACTGGGCCGGCAAGCCGGCCATTAGCACCATCCACCTTCTCAGCTCTACGGGTAGTAAGAGCTCGGTGGACATGTTCCAGGCCGGCGATCTCGACTACACGCCCATCTCCGTCGGGGACGCCACCTGGGTCGCATACGACAAGACGCTCGGCCCGTCGCTTCGCATCGAGCCCTCGCCCTCGGTCGAGTTCTACGGCTTCAACACCACCAAGGCGCCCTTCAACGACGTCCACGTGCGCCGGGCCTTTGCGCTCGGCATCGACTGGAACCGCATCGTGGCTCTGCTCTCGAATCCTCTCACCGTCCCGGCCACCGGCATGATCCCCGACGGCGTGCCGGGCCACAGCGCCACGAACTTCGGGCCAAAGCTGGATCTGGTCAAGGCCAAGTCCGAGCTCGCCGCGGCCGGCTATGCCAACGGAGCAGGCTTCCCAACAGTCACTCTCGTGACCGGCGGCGGCAGTCTCGACGGCGCGATCGTGCGTCAACTCCACGACAATCTGGGCATCGACGTCTCCTTCGAGGGACTCGATTGGGCGAGCTACAACCGGCGACTGCTCACCGATCCGCCGGCCTTCTGGGAGATGGACTGGGTTGCCGACTACCCCGGCGGGAACGACTTCCTGGGGCTTCTTCTCGGCTCCGGCCAGACCAACAACTTCGGCCGCTGGACGAACGCGGACTTCGATGCGGCCATCTCACGGGCCCTGTCGGCCACGGACGCCGCGTCGATGCAGCAGGCGCTCGATCAGGCTCAGGCGATCGTCGCGGACCAGGCACCGGTGATCCCCGTCGACTACGGAGCCGGATACTCGCTCGCCGCCGGGGGTCTGCTGGGCGCGTTTCCGAACAGCCAGGGTCTGGTGCGATACGCGGGCCTGGCGTGGGCTTCGGGGTCATGAGGCCACTCTCACGTCGGCGGATGGTCCGTCACGGCTTGGCCGTGGCCCTGTGTGCCGTCGTCGGACTGCTCATGGCGCCGGGCGTGGCTACCGGCGCCTCTGTCGCGTTCGCCACCCCCTCGGCCAAGTCCACGTTCGGAAAAGGCATCGTCTTCACACAGCCTTACAGCGGCAGTGGGATCGAGGAGGCGCAGATCGTCATCGAGCTGCCCGGCGATATCGGTCCCTCGGTGTCCGCGCTCCAGACCCAGGGATCGTCCGCCCTCACCTACACCCTGGACACATCCGGCGGCGATCTGTCTCCTTTCCAGCCGGTGACGGCCCACTTCCAAGCCATCTTTGCCGATGGAACGGTCCAGGCCGGCCCGGACATCCACGTCACCTACGCCGACGATCGTTTCACCTGGAAAGCGAAGTCCGGCAAGCTGGTCACGATCCACTGGTTCCAGGGAACGGATGCGTACGCCCAGCAGCTGCTGGCATACGGCGAGCAGGGCTTCGCCAAATCGGCCGCCTTCCTGGATATCAACGAGACCAAGCCGGTCGACTTCTACATCTACCCGAGTCAGAGCGCCTTCCAGGCCGGCCTGAGCGTCCCTGAGACGATCGGCGGACAAACCCAGCCGACCTATCGCACCTGCTTCGCACTCGTGGCCCCCGCCGACCTGGCCTACGGCAGCACGGTCGTCCCTCACGAGCTGACCCACATCGTCTTCAGCGACATCACCGACAACCCTTACCACTCGCCGCCTCGGTGGCTGAACGAGGGCCTGGCGGTCTACCTCTCCGAAGGCTATGGCAGCGACAACCGCCAGCTGGTCTCTCGCGCGGTCCAAGACGGTAGCCTCGTTCCGCTCCCGGCCCTGGCCGGATACTTCGCTCTCGACCAGGCTCGCATATACCTGTCCTACGCCGAGTCCGTCTCGGCAGTGGACCTCATGGTCCGCAAGTACGGTAAGTCCGCGATCCAGAAGCTCCTCAAGACATACGGCAACGGCGCGACCGACGACGAAGCGTTCACGGCCGCGTTCGGCATCGACACGGCCGCGTTCAACAAGGCCTGGCTGGCCGACAACCGCGTCGCCGCCTCCGCGACCTACGGCCCACGGCCGGCTCCGACGGGTCCGGTCCCGCCGGGCTGGACTGGGTCGTCGGAGACCGTGCCCCCGCTCGAACCCCCGTCGCCGAGTGCGACCGGCTCGAGCTCAGCAGGAGGTCAAGGGAACGCGCCGACCCGCTCCGATTCGACCGGCCTCGCCGGTTTCATCGCCCTGGTGGGCTTGATCCTGCTCGGTGCCGGCATCTTCCTGCATCTGCAGTCCCCGGGCGGTAGAACGCCGCCCGCATGGCCGCCCTCCTAGCGCCTCGCGCAAGGACCGGCGCCGCATTCCGACCCCGTTGCCGCAGGCCAACCGCTGTGGCCCAGACGCCGCGACGCGCGCCCCCGGCTCTGATAGATTGAGCGGCCTCGATGAGCAATCCGATCACGACCCATCGTCGCAGGCCGGCCTAGTGTCTCCATCTGGGCCCGAGGTCATCGAATTCCGGCTCGGTGACGTGCTGACCCTCCGGCGCGCCCATCCGTGCGGCAGCCGCGAGTGGCTCGTGGACCGGCTCGGAGCCGACATAGGGCTGCGCTGCCGAGGTTGCGGTCGCCACGTCCTGCTGGAGCGCAGGACCCTGGAACGTCGCCTCGTTGGCTTCGTGTCGCGCGGCGATCTGGCCATCAGCCGTGCCGTCGTGCCGCAGGCTCGCGACGGAAGACCGGCCGGCCCAGGCACCGACCGATGAAGGCCGCCATATCGCCCAAGAGAGTTCGAAAGAGCACGAATCCAAGCCCGAGGCGCCGGACGAAGCAACCGGCCGCCGAACCCGGCGGTATGACCGTACTTCAGAACCGGCCGTTCTTGCTGCTCTGGCTGGCCCAGCTGTCGACGCAGGTGGGCGGCAACACGGTCATCTACGGTCTGACGATCCTGATCAGAGAGATGACGCACTCCAACACGGCGATCAGTGCGCTCTTCCTGAGCTTCCTGGTGCCGGCGATCGTCTTCTCGGCCATCGCGGGAGTCTTCGTCGATCGGGTCGACAAGCGGCACATGATGGTCGTCACGAACGTGCTCCGGGGTCTCGCGTTCCTGGCAATCGTGCTGGTCGGCGACAACCTGCTCCTGCTCTACGCGCTGATGGTGTTGGTGGCGACGATCACCACCTTCTTCGGCCCGGCGGAAGCGTCCATGATCCCGTACCTGGTCCCGCGCCATCAGCTGGTTGCCGCGAACGGTTTCTTCACGCTGACGTCGAACGTGGCGTTTGCCCTTGGCTTCGCCCTGGTCGGCCCATTCCTGATCGCCCTGGCCAGTCCTCAGGCGCTGGTGGCCATAGTCGCCGCCATGTACTTCGTTGCGGCGGCCTTCTGCTGGACGCTGCCCTCCGACCCGCCCGTGGGAGACGGTGCGGTGACTGCCGGTCAGGCCGTCGCGGACGCGGAGCGAGCGGTCGAGACGATGCTCGGCGAGCTTGGCGAAGGGATGGCGTACATTCGCGACCATCGAGGGGTCCGCTGGACGCTCTCGTTCCTGGGGATCACCGGGGCGCTGATCGGGATCCTGGGCGTGCTGGGCGTCGGTTTCGCAGAGACTACCCTCGCTCTTGGTGAGAAGGATTTCGTTGTGGTGGTGCTGCCGCTCGGGCTTGGCATCGTGACCGGGATCGTGGGCCTGAACTACTTCGGGCGGCTCGCTCCACGCCGGCGCGCGATCGAGGTCGGCATGATCAGTCTCGGCATTCTCGTGGCGCTGCTGTCGTTCGCCGGGCCGATCTCGCACTTCCTCGAGAACAACGTCGGCGTGCAGTTCCGTGAGGCGAGCCGGGTCGTCTCGGTCCTGTCCCTGGTGATAGTCATCGCCTACCTGATCGGCTGCGCTTACGCGGTCGTGGCCATATCGGCCCAGACGCAGCTCCAAGAGGATCTGCCGGAAGAAGTCAGGGGCCGGGTCTTCGGCGTCCTGAACATGCTCGTCTCCATCTCCAGCCTCGCCCCCATCCTCGTCGTCGGATTCATCGCCGACATCGTTCAGCCGGAAGGGGTGATCCTCGTCGCCGGGATCGTCACCGCGCTCTGGGGGGTTGCCAGCGTCGTGAATCGCGGTTCCCTCCGACCGGCCGAGGTGGAGGCTCGGGCGGGCTCTCCGACGAGCGGAGCCCCGGCAGACCCCATCACCGTCGCTCTATCCCCGAG
>DATEXG010000111.1:0-2810 GCA_035257225.1 Candidatus Limnocylindrales bacterium | reverse complement strand
GGCCGTGTGCCCACACGAGCCACGCGGCCACCGTCAGTCCGAAGAGCACGAGCGAGACGGCGCCGAAGGCCGCGACCGCGACGGCGAAGGGCAGCAGCGCGAACGGGACCATCGCTACGGCGAAGGGCAGCGGATACGAGTAACCGCCCCCGACGAGGAAACTGAGCCCCTCTCGCCGCGCTGTTTCCGCGAGCGCCGCCGAGTCGTACGGGGATTGGCCCTGCAGGATGAGCTTGCCGGCCAGCCAGTAGTCGTGGAAGTCGTTTGCGCCCAGGTGCAGGACCAGCGCCCAGAACGCCCAGCCCAGGAGCGGGACCGCAACCGCCGCGATCGCCAGCGCCGCGATCTCCCGAGGGCGGATCTTGTCGCGCACGGACGCATTGCCCAACTCGTCGAAGTCCGCCATCGGAATCCTCTCTGTCGCGTCTGCGCTCATCCTGCCATCATCGAGGCGGGTACGTCCGAGCCGGAACGAAGGAGGGTCGGGGACAGCCCTGCGAAAGTTGGCAGGGCCCGCTACGGCGGCCGCGACCGTGAAGCGTCAGGAGCGCACGCCGGGGCGGCGCCGGCTGGTCGACGGAACCGGGCAGACTTCCGTGCTCGCCGGATCGGCGGCAGCGGGCGAGGCCGGAGGCTAGGTGGTGGCCCTCACGTCCTGGCGCCGGCCGAGGACTCGCGGACCACGAGCTCGGTGGCCAGAACCAACTGATCGGGCGCTCTCCCAGGTTCCTGCATCTCGCGCATCAGCATGCTGATCGCCTCGTGGCCCATCTGCTCGATCGGCTGGCGGATCGTGGAGAGTGAAGGGTGTGTCGACAAGGCGGTCGGTGAGTCGTCGAAACCGACCACCGCTATATCCTCGGGGATGCGTTTCCCCGCCTGGTGGAGAACGCCGATTGCCGCGGCGGCCATCATGTCGGAGGCGACGAAGACGGCGTCGACGTCGGGATGGTTCAGGAGCAGCCGCTCCATCGCCATGTGTGCCCGATTGGGCAGGAAGTCGGCGACTTCTTCCAGCGTCGGGTCGAGCGCAATGTGGCCAGCCACCAGGGCGTCGCGATAGCCCATCAGCCGGTCGACGGCGCCGGTCATGTCGAGGTTGCCGGAGATCGTCGCGATATGGCGGCGGCCCAGCGAGATCAAGTGCTCCACCGCAAGCCGCGCGCCCTGGCGGCTGTCGCTGTCGATGTAGCTGGCGACGATTCCTCTGGCCGGCGTGCCCCACAGGACGGCCGGGATCCTCGCATCGCGGAGCCGATTGGGCAGCTGGTTGTCGCCGTGGAGGCTGATCAGTACGACTCCGTCGAAGTGCCCCTGGAGCAGGTACGCCTCGGCCAGCCCCAGGTCCTTTGCCGACTGGGGCGCGAGCATCAGCGGCAGCAAAGATCGCTCGCCGAGAGCGTCATAGATGCCCGTGAAGAGAACCGAGAAGAAGGGGTCGCCGAAGATCCTGGTCGGCGGCTCGGTGATGACGACCGCGACCGACTTGCGCCTCTGTGAGTTCGTGCCGAGAGCTGGCCGCGTGGACTGGTCGGCGATCGCCTCGGGCGTCGCCGGCCGGGCCGGCGGACTTGTCAGCAGGCTGCCATTCCCCGACGAGGAGGCCGCGGCGGAGACGCTCGGCATTGTGCCGACCGTCCGGACGGGGCCGGGACTCAACTCGACGTGCGGGGGCAACGCTGCGGGCATCTTCCTTCTCTGGGTTGTGTCCGGGCCCGGTCTCATGCCGCTGCCCCCTTTAGGAGTCGGCATATTGGGCCCCGAGGAAGAATCGCTTCGGCCGGATGGCGGCAGCGGCGCCGTGGCTCCGGATAGCCGACGCCCTCCCGGAGGGAGATCGGGAGGGCGTCCAGGGAGCGGGGGAGAGTTCTAGGTTGTGGCGCGCGACTTGCGGTGGCTTGGGACGCGGCGCGGAGGAGGGAGCAGGCCGCGTCCCGTAGCGGCATTTGTCGCATCCGTCCCTGAGCGAATCCTGAAACCAGAGATCCTGACCCGACGGGCGGATGATTCATGCCGACCGAGGGTTCCGTCGAGAGTTGAAGCGGATGAGTCGCCAACGACAGGAGCGCGGCCCGAGACCTCCGCTCGTCCCGCCGCCAGAAGCAGCCGGTCTGTCCGCGTTTCGCTTATCGTTTGCGGGTTGCTCCCGACCCCGCTTCAAGGAGCGTCTCGTGGCTCTTCCGCTCCGATCTCTGGCGCCCGCCCCGCCGGATCCGATTCTCGGTCTGACCGAGGCTTTCCGCGCCGACGCGCGCGCCGAGAAGGTCAACCTGGCGGTGGGCGTCTACGTCGACGACACCGGCGTAACGCCGGTCATCCCGTCCGTGCTCGAGGCGGAGCGCCGCCTCGTCGTGAAGGCCGGCTCGAAGGGCTACCTCCCGATCGACGGCCGGCCTGGATTCAAGAACGCGGTCCGGGATATGGTCTTCGCGCCGGACCACGAGATCGTGCGCAGCGGCCGGTCGGCCACGGCCCAGACGCCCGGCGGAACGGGTGCGCTGCGTGTCGCCGCCGACTTCTTGCTCCAGACCGGATCCTCGAAGACCATCTGGCTGAGCGAACCGACATGGCCGAATCACCCGCAGCTGTTCACCCTGGCGGGGTTCGCCCTCCGGACCTACCCGTACCTGGACGATTCGGGTCGGCAGGTGGACGTGGACAGGATGCTCGGGGCTCTCCGCTCGGCAGCCCCGGGCGACGTGCTCCTGCTCCATGGCTCGTGCCACAACCCCAGCGGCGTGGATCCGGATCAAGAGACCTGGGCCGCCATCGGGGAGGTCGTAATCGAGCGCGAGTTGCTGCCGATCGTG
>DATEXG010000110.1:0-12548 GCA_035257225.1 Candidatus Limnocylindrales bacterium | reverse complement strand
CCTCGATCGGCATGTCGAGCATGTTCGGAGGGAGCTGCGGGACGTTCGTCGCGACTCGATCGGTGCCGACTGCGACGAGGCCGATATTGGCGAACAGAGAGAACTGGCGAACGAGGATGTCTGCCGCTCGACCGAGGGCCTCCTCGGGCGAAATGGTGCCGTCTGTCTCGAGCTCGATCGTGAGCTTGTCGTAGTTGGTCATCTGACCGACTCGGGTGTTCTCGATCGAGTAGTTGACCTTGCGGACCGGCGTGAAGATCGCGTCGACGGGGATGACGCCGATCGGGTTCGACTCGGCGCGCTCGGCGGCGAGGTAGCCCACGCCCTTCTCCACCGTGAGGTCCATCTCGATGGTCACGTCGTCCGAGTCCAGGGTCATGATCGGCAGCTCGGGGTTCACGATCTCGACATCCGCCGATTCCTGGATGTCCGCCGCGGTGACGGTGCCGGCACCGCTCTTGATGAGCTTGAGCTGGACGGGGTGCGTCGCGAAGCTCTTCAGACGGAGCTTCTTGACGTTGAGGACGATCTGGGTCACATCCTCTTTCACGCCCGGAATGCTCGTGAATTCGTGATAGACGTCACGGATCTGGATCGCCGTTACGGCCGCGCCCTCGAGCGAGGAGAGCAGGACCCGTCGAAGGGCGTTGCCCAGAGTGACGCCGTAGCCGGCCGGCAGCGGGCTGGCCTCGTACTTGGCGTACGAGCCGAGTTCCTCGACCGGCGCAATCTGCGGGATCTCGAGTTCGATCATCGGGGTGCGTTACCTCGAGTAGTACTCGACCACGAGCTGCTCGTTGAGGTCGAGCGGCATCTGGTCGCGGCGCGGGGCGGTTATGACGGATCCGGCGAGCTTCGCCGCATCGACGCTGAGCCACTCGGGAACCTGGCGCGACCGGATGAGTTCCGCCGCCTCCTTGAAAGGCTCACGAGTGCGATGCGTCTCGCGGACTTCGATCTTGTCGCCCGGCCTCATCTGCAGCGACGGAATGTTCGAAACGCGGCCGTTCACGGTGAAGTGGGCGTGGCCGACCATCTGGCGCGCCTCGGCGCGTGACGCGGCAAAGCCCATACGGTAGACGACGTTGTCCAGGCGCAACTCCAGCATGCGGAGCAGGTTCTCCCCGGTGACTCCAGGTGTGGAGTTCGCCTTCTCGAAGTAGCCCTGGAACTGGCGCTCCAGCACGCTGTAGACGCGGCGGATCTTCTGCTTCTCTCGCAGCTGCATGCCGTAGTCGCCGACCTTGCGGCGGCGGATTCCATGCTGGCCCGTAGGCGCCTGACGGCGTTCCCAGGAGCACTTCTTCGAGTAGCAGCGGGTCCCCTTCAGGAAGAGCTTGGCGCCCTCCCGGCGGCAGAGCCGGCAGACAGGATCGGTGTAGCGGGCCATCTGTCGTCCTCCCTACACTCGACGTCGCTTGGGCGGGCGGCAGCCGTTGTGGGGGACTGGGGTGACGTCCGTGATCGCGCTAACCTCGAGGCCGGCGGCCTGGAGAGAGCGAATGGCCTGCTCGCGGCCGGCACCAGGGCCCTTGACGTAGACCTCGACTTGGCGCATGCCGTGCTCCATGGCCTTCTTGGCGGCCATCTCGGCGGATTGCGCCGCGGCGTAGGGCGTGCTCTTGCGGGAGCCCTTGAAACCGGCGATGCCGGCCGAGCCCCAGCTGACCACGTTACCGTTGGGGTCCGTGATGGTGATGATGGTGTTGTTGAAGCTCGCCTGGATGTGAGCGTGCCCCTGCGGCACGTTCTTCTTCTCCCTGCGGCGCTGCTTGGTAGCGCGCTTTCGTTCGGCCATTCCTTGCGTCCGGCTCCTCTACTTCGTCGCCTTGCGCCGGACGCCGACCGTCTTCTTCGGTCCGCGGCGCTGCCGTGCATTGGTCTTGGTTCGCTGGCCCCGAGCCGGGAGATTGCGCCGATGGCGCGAGCCCCGGTAGGAGCCGATCTCGATTAGCCGCTTGATGTTCAGGGCAACCTCGCGGCGAAGGTCACCTTCAACCTTGTGGCGTCGATCGATGATCTCGCGCAGGCGGTTGACCTGCTCCTCGGTGAGATCGCGGACGCGCGTGTCCGGATTGACGTTCGCCTGGGCGAGGATCTTCTGGCTTGTCGGCAGACCGATCCCGTAGATGTAGGTGAGGGCGATTTCGACGCGCTTCTCGCGCGGAATGTCGATGCCTGCGATTCGTGCCATGCCCTACCCCTGCCGCTGCTTGTGCTTGGGATTGGTGCAGATGACCATCACGGTCCCGTGCCGGCGGATGACTTTGCAATTGTCGCAACGGGCCTTGACGGAAGCTCTGACTTTCAAGGGATCCTCGATATCCTCGGCGGCACTACTTGAGCCGATAGGTGATTCGACCGCGGGTCAGGTCGTAGGGCGAGAGCTCCACTCTGACTCGGTCGCCCGGCAGGATGCGGATGAAGTTCATGCGCAGCTTGCCGGAAATGTGCGCCAGAACGCGGTGGCCGTTCTCGAGCTCAACGGCGAACATGGTGTTGGGCAACGGCTCCAACACCGTTCCTTCGACCTCGATCGCGTCCTTTTTCGCCACGTCCTGTGTATCGTTCCTTTCTCACACGAATGCCGGCCTCCCTGGCCGACACACGAACGAATAGGTTACCAAAGACTCCCGAGCGAGGCAACCTGCCCGCTCTGCCGTCCCCGTGGAGTGGTTAGTCTGCCGTTCAGAGAGCGAGCGCAGGCCACGTCCGCGTAGCTCATGCAGTGGTCAGGATCACGGGGCCGCTCTCCGTCACCGCGATCGTGTGCTCGAAATGGGCCGCCAGAGAGTGATCGGTTGTCACGACCGTCCAGCCATCGGCCAGGGTCTTCACGTCCGCGCTGCCGAGAGCCAGCATCGGCTCTATGGCGATGCAGACGCCAGGCTCCAGCAGCACGCCGTGACGGCCGATCCTGTAGTTCGGCACCTGCACGTCTTCGTGCATCTCCGTGCCGATGCCGTGGCCGACGAACGGCCTGACGATGTCGCACCGGCCCTCGATCGCCACGTCTTCCACCGCGCCCGACACGTGCTCGATGTAGGAGCCGGGGACGGCGGCCGAGATGCCGGCCATCAAGGCCAGACGTGTGGTGTCGATGAGACGGGCCACATCAGCCGGCGGCGTGCCCGTGTAGAAGGTCCTGGCGGCGTCTCCGTGATAGCCCTGCCAGATGGCTCCGGCGTCGATAGAGACGACCTGGCCCTCTTCTATCACGCGCTTGCCGGGGATGCCGTGAACGACCTCTTCATTTATGGAGACGCAGATGCTCCCCGGGAAGCCCCTGTAACCCTTGAACGAAGGCCGGGCGCCTGCCTTCAGGATGTAGGCCTCCGCTATGGCGTCAAGCTGCCCCGTGGTCACTCCCGGGCGCAGCTCCTCCTCCATCAGGGCAAGCACGTCCGCGACGACGCGACCGGCTCGGCGCATCAGCTCGATCTCTCGAGGTGTCCTGTGGGGAACGGTCACCGACTCGGCCCTCAGCCCTGTGTGCCGGTCGCGGCGGCTATCGAGGCGAACAGGTCCTCGCTGACCCCGTCGATCCCACGACGCCCATCGATGGTCTTGAGCAGGCCGCGATCTCGGTAGTAGCCGACGACTTCGGCCAGAGCGCCGAGCTGCTGGCGAAGGCGCGCCTGGACGGTCGCCGGCTGGTCGTCCATGCGCTGGTAGAGTTCCGAACCGTCGATGTCGCAGACGCCGGCAACGAGAGGCGGCTTCGTCCGCTCGTGGTACGGATGACCCTCGGCGCGGCAAATCCAGCGACCGCCGAGACGAGCCACCAGATCCGACTCCGGAACGTCGATGTACGGCGCAACGTCCACGCGGCCACCCGCTTCGGCCAGGGCCTTGTCTAGGGCATCGGCTTGAGCGGTGTTGCGCGGGAAGCCATCGAGCAGGATGCCGGCCGCCGCGTCCGGCCTGGAGAGGCGCTCCAGGAGCATCTCGATTGTCACCGTGTCCGGCACGAGCTCGCCACGGTCCATGTAGGCCTTGGCCACGAAACCGAGCGGCGTCTCATCTCGCACGGCCGCCCGGAACAGATCGCCGGTGGCGACGTGGGCGAGGCCCAGTCGTTTCGACAGGATCTGAGCCTGCGTCCCCTTACCTGCGCCGGGGGCGCCCAGGAGGACGACGACCCGCCCAATGGGCGAGTTGCGGCCGATCGATGACGTCACCTGATGAATCCCTCGTAGCTGCGCATCATCAGCTGGGCCTCGAGTTGCTTCATCGTCTCGACGACCACGCTGACGACGATCAGCACGCTCGTCCCTCCCAGGCCGACGCCTATGCCAGCGGCCTGCAAGTTCTTGAACATCGGCAAGGCCGAGATGGCCATCGGAAGGACCGCGACGGAGGCCACGAATATGGCCCCGGCGACGGTGATCCGGAGGGCAACGCGTCTGAGGTAGTCCTCAGTCGGCTGACCGGGTCTGATGCCGGGGATGAATCCGCCGGATTTGCGCAGGTTGTTTGCCGTCTCATCGGGCTTGAAGACGATGAACGTGTAGAAGAAGGCGAACGCGAATGTCAGCAGGAAGTACAGGCTCAGGTAGAACGCCCCTTGCGGGTTCAGCCAGGAGATGACTCCGGCGGAGAAATCCTTGACCCAGCCCACGTTCGAGGCCGTGAAGTAGGTCGCGATCTGATATGGGAAGAGCAGGATGCTGATGGCGAAGATGATCGGGATGACGCCCGCCATGTTCACCCTCAACGGCAGGAACGTGGAGCCGCCCTGGTATATCCGGTGGCCGCGAACGCGGTTGGCGTACTGGATCGGAATCCGGCGCTGCCCCTCCTGGACGAAGATGATCACGAAGATGATGATCAGGCCGACGATGCCGAAGGCGAACAGCTCGAGCCAGTCCGGACTCCCGAAGAACGACCCGACGGTACTCGGAACGCGCGATATGATGCCGGCGAAGATGATGAAGCTGATGCCGTTGCCGATCCCCTTCTCGGTGATCAGCTCGCCCAGCCACATCAGTACCACCGAGCCGACGGTCAGCGCCAGAATCTGAGTCAGGCTCTGATAGGTCTCGAAGCTGAAGTTGGTCGTGAAGGCCTGGGTGCCCGAGCTCCGAAGCATGTCGTTCTGGACGAAGGCCAGGATGCCGTAGGCCTGGAGTGCGGCCAGCGGCACGGAGAGCATGCGCGAGTAGCTCGTGATCTTGTTGCGGCCGTACTCGCCTTCTCGGCTCAGGGCCTGCAGCGACGGAATCGTCGACTGCAGGATCTGCATGATGATCGTGGCGTTGATGTAAGGGTTCAGCCCGAGTCCTACAACCGACATGCGCCGCACGTCGCCGCCCGAGAAGAGCGACAGCAGGCCGAAGAAGCCGTTGTCGCTACTCTGGGAGTTCAGTCCCGCGACGTTGATGCCCGGGATCAGGACGTGCGCCAGGGCACGGTAGATCACCAGGACCACCAGCACGAACAGAATCCGCTTGCGGATGTCCGGCGCGCGGAACGCGTTCAGCATCGACTCGAGCATTGCTCAGGCGCCCTTCTATGCTTCCGAGCCGGTCTCGTCGGCCGGGCTCGTCGGGGGGAGGGTGTCCGCGGCGGCCGAAACCGCCCGTGCCGCCCGTTTCTTGGTCGGAGCGACCGGCGCGTCGGCCGAAACCGACCGTGCCGCCCGTTTCTTGGTCGGAGCGACCGGCGCGTCGGGCTCGGCGTCCTTGTCGGCCTTGTCGGTCTCGCCGGTCTCGTCGATTTCGTCGGCTTTGTAGGTCTCGCCGGCCATGTCGACCTCGTCCCCTGCCGGGAACTCGAACACCTGGGCCGTGCCGCCGGCCGCCTCGATCTTGGCAGTGGCGCTCTTGCTGAACGCGTCGGCCAGGATGAAGATCGGCCTCGTCACGTCGCCGTGGCCGAGGATCTTGAGAGGCTTGTCGAGAGATCGAATCAGCCCCGCCGCGGCCAGGATGTCCGGCGTTACCGTGATCGGAGCCGCCTTGGCCGACTTCGCGGTCTTGGCGCCCTTGCCTTCGAGCTCGGGCAGGTCGAGGACCCCGGTCTCGGCGAGAGCCGAGATGCGACCCACGTTCACTATCTCGTACTCGACGCGGAATCTGTTCTTGAAACCGCGCAACTTGGGCAGGCGAACGTGGATCGGAGTCTGGCCGCCCTCGAACCAGGGCTGGATCGTGCCGCCGGTCCGCGACTTCTGGCCCTTGGTGCCACGCCCGGCGGTCTTGCCCTTGCCGCCGGCGATCCCCCGGCCCACGCGGGTGCGCGGCCGATGGGCGCCCTCGGCCGGGCGCAGGTCATGCAGCTTCATCGCTTCTCCTCGGGCCCGCCCTCGGGCAACTCCTCCACCTTGACGAGGAAGCGGACCTGACGGACCATCCCTCGCGTGGCGTCGTTGTCGGGCACTTCGACGGTGTCGCCGATGCCACGCAGGCCGAGCGCCCGAATCGTGCCGCGGTTGCGGGCGATGTGGCTGATCGTGCTCCTGGTCTGGGTCACTCGCAGCTTACCGGCCACTGGCCACCTCCACTGAAGGCTGGCCAGGCACGACAGACCGGACGCGAACGCCCCGTCGGGCGCTCAGCTCCTCGGCCGAATGCAGGCTCGCCAGAGCCTCGAGCGTGCCCCTCGTCACGTTGACGGGGTTGGTGGAGCCGAAAACCTTGGCCAGGATGTCGCGGATGCCGGCTGCCTCGACGACGGCACGAACGGCACCGCCCGCGATGACGCCGGTGCCCTGAGAGGCTGGCTTGAGCATGATCCTGGAGGCGCCGAAGTCGTGACGGACCTCGTGCGGGATGGTTGTTCCGACCATCGGGATCCTGATGATGTTCTTCTTTGCGTCCTCGACGCCCTTGCGGATGGACTCGGGCACCTCGCCGGCCTTGCCCAGGCCGACGCCCACGTGACCGGCCCCGTCGCCCACGACGACGATGGCGCTGAAACTGAAGCGACGGCCTCCTTTTACGACCTTCGCCACTCGGTTGATTTGGACGACGCGCTCTTCGAGCGTCAGCTTGTTCGGATCAATCCTGGCCAAGTGATCAGCTCCTTCGCGTCAGAACTCGAGGCCGGCTTCGCGGGCGGCGTCGGCCAGGGACTTGATCCGCCCGTGGTATCTGAATCCGGCCCGGTCGAAGACGACACGCTCGATCCCCGCGCTCCGGGCGCGTTCGGCGATCAAGCGACCGACGAGCTTCGCTTCGTCGCTCTTCTTCTGGCCGGTGGCCTTCAGCTCCTTTTCCAGGCTGGAGGCAGCGGCCAGAGTCTTGCCGGACGTGTCGTCTATTAGCTGGGCATAGATGTTGTTGAGGCTGCGGAAAACGGCCAGGCGCGGCCTTTCGGGCGAGCCCGAGAGGCGAAGCCTGATCCGCTCGTGCCGCTTCTGGCGCGCGCCTCCGCGGCTGTCGACCTGCGTCATCGTGCTGATTCCTTCGTCGATGGGCTCACTTCTTGCCGCCGATCTTGCCGGCCTTGCCGGCCTTGCGGCGGATCTGCTCGCCGAGGTAGTGGACGCCCTTGCCCTTGTAGGGCTCGGGCTTGCGCGCGGCCCGAACCTGGGCCGCGACCTGTCCGACCAGCTCCTTATCGATTCCGACGACCGCCAGGCGGATCGGATTCTCGACCTCGAAGCTGATGCCGGCCGGTGGCGCGATCTCGATCGGGTGGCTGTAGCCAAGGTTCAGCTGTAGCTTGTCCCCGACTTTGGAGGCGCGGTAGCCGACGCCGGTGATCTCGAGCGCCTTGCGATAGCCATCGGTCACACCGATCACCATGTTGGCGACGAGCGTTCGGGTCAGGCCGTGCAGCTGCTTGTGGTGCTTGGCCTCGGTGGGTCGTTCCACGATGATCACGGAACCCTCCATCGAGACATGCATGTCGGGATGGAGGGCGCGGCTGAGCGTGCCCTTGGGGCCCACCACCGTGATGTCCCGTCCAACGATGGAGACATCGACGCTGGGCGGAACGGAGATCGGCAGTCGTCCAATACGTGACATCGACGGCCTACCAGACGTAGGCCAGGACTTCACCACCGAGCTGGGCCTTGTAGGCCTGAGCGCCGGTCATGATGCCCTGGCTGGTGCTGACGATGACGAGGCCGAGCCCCCCGAGCACCCGGGGGATCTCGGTCTTGCGCGCATACACGCGCAGGCCGGGTTTGCTGATGCGTTTCAGGCCCGAGACGACAGGGGCCTTGCCATCGACGTATTTGAGCGTGACGCGAAGCACCTGGCGAGCGCCCTCGTGCTCCTCGCGAACCTCGGCGATGAAGCCCTCCTCCAGAAGGATTCGGGCGATCTGCCGCTTGGTCCGCGAGGCCGGAACGACGACGTCGGCGTGCCGCGCCCGCGACGCGTTGCGGATGCGCGTCAGCATGTCCGCAATCGGATCGGAGACGTTCATATCTCTACCAACTCGACTTGGTGACGCCGGGCAGCTCGCCGAGGAGCGCTCGCTCTCGGAAGCAGATACGGCACAGTCCGAACCGACGAATGAAGGCGCGCGGCCGACCGCAGACGAAGCAGCGGTGATAGGTCCGTACCTTGAACCGCGGCGTTCGCTTCGCTTTGGCGATCATCGACTTCTTGGCCATGGCTTCTCCCTCCCCGCGCCTAGCCGGCGAAGGGCATGCCGAGGAGTTCGAGCAGTCGCTTCGATTCCTCGTCGGTCTTCGCCGTCGTCACGATGCTGATCTCCAGCCCGCGGAGACGGTCCACCTTGTCGTAGTCAATCTCCGGGAACGCCAGCTGTTCCCGAAGCCCCAGTGAGTAGTTCCCGCGCCCGTCGAAGGACTTCGCCGGGACGCCGTGGAAGTCGCGCATGCGGGGCAATGCGAGCCGCGTGAGCCGCTCGAGGAAGTCCCACATCTTGTCTCCCCGAAGAGTGACCCGGGCGCCGATCGTGTTGCCGGTCCGCAGGCGAAACTGCGCGATCGAGCGCTTGGCCTTGGTGGTCACCGGATGCTGGCCGGTGATCGCGGCCAGATCGCCCACGGCGGCGTCGACCGCCTTGGGGTTCGTAAGCGCCTCTCCCAGACCGATGTTGACCACGATCTTCGAGAGCCGCGGGATCTCCAGCCGATTGGAGTAGCCGAACTGCTTGAGAAGCGCCGGCGCGGCTTCCTCCTGGTAGCGCTGCCGCAGGCTGCCGCTCATGCCCGTGCCTCCAGCTGCTCGCGGCAGTGGCCGCACACGCGAACGCTCTCGCCGCTGCCCAGTCGCTCGTGCTTGACTCGCGTGATTCGATCGCAGCGCGGGCAGACGATCATCACGTTGCTGGCGTCGATCGGCATCGGCTTGTCGACGATGCCGCCCTGCTGGGCCGGGGCCTGGGACGTCTGGCTCATCCGGGGCCGCGCCTTCTGGTGGCGCTTGGCGATGTTGATGCCCGAGATGAGAACCGAGAGCGGCCGGCTCGCGACTCGGCGCCAATGACCGCCGGCCTTCTCCTTGGCGGCCGGGTTGCGCAGAACGCGCTCCACCATGCCGCGCTTGCCGGCGTCCTTGCCGTGCAGCACGACGACGGTGTCGCCCTTCCGGATCTCAGGCACCTTGTTGGACGGTGCGGTCCTGTCCGCCGCCATCACAGCACCTCCGGCGCGAGAGAGACGATCTTCATGTAGTTGCGGTCCCGCAGCTCCCGGGCGACGGGGCCGAAGATTCGAGTACCCCGCGGATTGCCCTGGTTGTTGATGAGGACGGCGGCATTCTCGTCGAAGCGGATGTAGCTTCCGTCCGGCCGGCCGTACTCCTTGGCGGTCCGTACGACAACCGCACGAACCACGTCGCCCTTCTTGACCGGCGCATTCGGGATCGCCTGCTTGACGCTGGCGATGATGACGTCACCGACGGCGGCGGTCGTCTTGCTGGACCGGCCCATGATCCGGATGCACTGGATCGTCCGGGCGCCGGTGTTGTCGGCGACGCGGAGACGGGTGTACTGCTGGATCATTCCGCAGCCTCCCGGTCGGCGACGTGCTTACCCGGGTGGGCGGCGCCGTGGATGGCGACATCGGTCGCCTCATCCTCGACGAGCGGTTCGGCGGTGGCGCCCTCACCCGCGCGGGCGACGACGCTCACGAGCCGCCACCGCTTGGTGGCCGAGAGCGGTCGCGACTCCTCGATCAGAACCGTGTCGCCGACATGCGCCTCGTTGTCTTCGTCGTGGGCCTTGAACTTGCTGGTCAAGCGAATCACCCGCTTGTACAGCGGATGCCGCGTCATGCGCTCGACGGAGACGACGATCGTCTTGTCCATCTTGTCGCTGACCACGTGGCCGACTTTGGTCTTCCGCTTTCCCTGCACTGCTGCTCCTGCCATCGCGTGATCTCCTTACGCCATGCTGTCGGGCATGGCGCCCGCTCGAGAGCGCACGTCGCGGCGCTCGCGCTGCACGGTGAGGATCCGCGCGATCGTTCGTCTGGCTTGGGGAATCGAACTGTAGTCCTTCAACTGGCGGGTGGTGAGCTGGAAACGAGCCTGCCACAGGTCTTGCTTGGCCTGAAGAAGCTGCTCGTCGAGCTCCCCGTCGGAAAGGGCTCGAACCTTGTCAATGTCCATCTGCCAGGCCTTCCTTCAAGATGACCCTGGTAGCGACCGGAAGCTTGTGGGCGGCGAGACGCATGGCCTCGATGGCCTCGACCTGGTCGACGCCGGCCATTTCGAAGAGGATTCGGCCGGGCTTGACAACGGCGACCCAGTGGTCCGGCGCGCCCTTGCCGGAGCCCATTCGGGTCTCGGCCGGCTTCTTGGTCGCCGGCTTGTCGGGAAAGACGCGGATCCAGATCTTGCCGCCGCGCTTGACCGAGCGAGTCATCGCGCGTCGGGCAGCCTCGATCTGACGGCTGGTGATCCAGGCCGGCTCGGTAGTGGCCAGGCCGAAATCGCCGAAAGCCACGGTGGTACCGCCCTTGGCGATGCCGGACATCCGGCCTCGCTGGACCTTGCGATGCTTCACTCGCTTGGGCATCAACATGGCTACACCACCGTCCCGACCGCGGCCGGCTGGACGGCCACCTCGCGGCGAGGCTTGTCCTCCTGGACCTCACCTCGGTAGATCCAGACCTTCACGCCGATCCGACCGTAGGTCGTGAGGGCGTGAACCTGGGCGTAGCTGATGTCCGCGCGGAGCGTTCCGAGCGGAATTCGGCCTTCCTTGTCCCACTCGCGGCGGGCCATCTCCGAGCCGCCGAGGCGACCGGCAACGGCTATCTTCACGCCCTTCGCGCCGGCCTTCATCGTCCTCTGCACGGCCTGCTTCATAGCCTTCTTGAAGGCGATACGGCGGGCCAGTTGCTGGCTGATGTTGGCGGCCACGAGGGCGGCATCGAGCTCCGGCTGGCGGATCTCCTTGACCTCGAGCTTGACCTTGCGCTTGGTCAAGGCACCGACCTGCTGACGAAGCAGCTCGACGTTGGCGCCGCCCTTGCCGATGACGATGCCCGGCTTGGCGGTGTGGATCGTGACCGTCACGTGGTTGATGCCACGCTCGATCTCGACCCCGCTGACACTGGCGCTGGCCAAACGGCGGATGACCAGCGAGCGGATGGAGATGTCTTCCTTCAGAAGATCGGTGTAGCCCTTATCGGCGTACCACTTCGCCGTCCAGGTGCGCGAGACACCCAGCCGGAAGCCGTACGGGTGAACCTTGTGACCCATCTAGGCCTCCTGGTCTTCGACGACGATGGTGATGTGGGTCATGGGCTTGTGGATCGGGAACGCCCGACCTTGTGCCCGGGGCTGCCACCGCTTGTGGATGCCGGGCCCCATGTTCGCCTGAGCGTCGGCCACGACCAGGTCCTCGGCGGACAGGTTGTGGTTGTTCTCAGCGTTGGCGGTCGCGCTCTTGAGCACGCTGGCGACATCGCGAGCGGCCGCCTGCGGCATGAATCGAAGGAGGGCCGCGGCCTCCTCAACGCGCTTGCCCTTGATCGCGTTCGTGACCAGTCGGGCTTTTCGCGAGGAGCCCATCAGGTATTTAGCTGTGGCGGAAACGCGCACCTTCTAGGCTCCTATTTCAGGGCGCTCGACCGCTCGGTGTGCTTCCCGTGGCCGCGGAAGGTGCGGGTCGGGGAGAACTCGCCGAGCCGGTGGCCGACCATGTTCTCGGTTACGTAGACCGGAATGTGCTTCTTGCCGTTGTACACGGCGACCGTGTGCCCGATGAAATCGGGGAAGATGACCGATGCTCGAGACCAGGTCTTGACGACCTTCTTCTCGTTGCGCTTGTTCATCGTCTGAACGCGGCCGAGGAGCCGCGACTCGACGAACGGCCCCTTCTTGACCGAACGCGACATGCTTCTCTCTCCTCCAGCCTATGCCTTGCGATGCCGCGAGCGGACGATCAGTCGGCTCGACGGCTTCTTGCCGAGACGGGTCCGGTAGCCCATGGCAGGCTTGCCCCAAGGGGTCTTGGGCGGCATGCCTGTAGGCGACTTACCCTCACCACCGCCGTGCGGATGGTCTCGGGGGTTCATGACTACGCCGCGGACTTCGGGCCGCTGGCCCATGTGCCGGGCACGTCCGGCCTTGCCGAGGCTCTGGTTCTCGTGATCCAGGTTGGACACCTGGCCG
>DATEXG010000109.1:0-5275 GCA_035257225.1 Candidatus Limnocylindrales bacterium | reverse complement strand
TGAACCCGCTCTACAACGGCTGGATCAGGAGACATCGCGGGCCCAACGAAACACGAAGGCCAGCACCCTGGCGTCCCAACCCTCCTGTGTCCGACGAGCTATGGGCCAGGGTCGAAGAGATCCGCAGGGCCAAGTGCCGAGGTAGTGGTCCTCACCGTAATGACCGAGTCGATCTTCTTGCTGGGCTGCTCTACTGCGTCTGCGGCCGACGGATCAGGAGCGACGGATGGGCCGCGAACAGACAGTACCGAAAGCTCCATACCAAGCCGTGTGAGCGCTGGGGCCGCAAGGCTCGAATTCCTGCCGAGGTCTGGGAGGAGCCCGTCCTCGCCCAGCTCGGTGGGATCGAGCTCGATGACGGAGTAGTTGCCAGAGTCGTGGCCGCGCTGGGTTCTGCAGTCCGTCCCGTCGCCATCGACCGTTCTCGGATCGAGCGCCAGATGCGCGAGCTTGCCCTCGAACACGTCGGAGGCGGGATCAGCGACGAGACGTACCTGGAGCGCATGAAGCGGCTGCGAGCCTCGCTGGCGGAGATCGAGGAGACCGCTCAGGTCGGCGTTCCGGCTGAACGGGCCGTGGAGTGGCTACGTGCCATGGCTGCGACCTGGCAGCGAGCGGACGTCCCGGAGGCAAGGAGCGAACTGCTCCACGCCATCTACGAACGGATCGTCATAGCTGGGAGGGAATTCGTGTCAGCTCGACTTACACCCGCCGCCTACGCCCACGGCCTGGCACTGGCCTTGCCAGAAATTGTTGTAAGAGCGCGCCCGACAGGATTCGAACCTGCGACCTTCGGCTCCGGAGGCCGACGCTCTATCCGCTGAGCTACAGGCGCGCGACCCCGCGGCGGCGGTCACGGAGGACCGGCTGCGCGGGAGGCAAGGATAGCAGCGAGGCCGCGATGCCGGAAGGCGCCGGGCCGGCCGGCCGGGCCCCTCGGACGGCTGGTTCGGGCCGTTCCGCGGACCGTCGAATCAGGCCTGAGAATCCGAAGCGGCTCCCGAAGGAGCCGCTTCGTTGCTGTCCCGGTGAACGATCGACCCGCCGAAACGGACCGTCTTCTGCCACGCTACAAAGGCATCTATCACGTCGGCTGCACCGACTACCCTAACCCGACCTACCCATGACCTTGTAACTGGGGCAACTTGCTGACTGGCAGCTTCTAAAGTCTACAGCCCCTTCTGCCTTCAATCCAAGGGTTTTGGCGGTGTATCGGGTTAAAATCCCGCAACTTTGTTAGGGTTGTGTGACGACTTCGTTGCGACCGGCGGGACAGTCCGGACGAGGGCTCGCAATTGGATCCTCCCACCCGTCACGCGATCCCCCGCCCGATCGCCCCCGGGCCGGCCGGGTGGCCAGCCGGGTGGTCGCCCGAAGGTCAGTCGGCGATCGTCACCGACTTCATGGCCGTGGGCTCGGCAGGCTGGTCCCGGCCGTCGCGCCTGCCGGCGGCGATAGCGTCGACCACGTCCATCCCTTGGGTCACTCGCCCGAAGAGGGTGTACTTCTTTGGCAGCCGCCCACCCGAGAGATCCGCCAGACAGACGAAGAACTGGCTGCCGTTCGTGTTCGGACCGGCGTTGGCCATGGCCACGGCACCGCGCTCGTAGTCGCCCTCGAAAGGCTCGTCGGCGAACTTGTAGCCCGGGCCGCCGGTTCCGAGGCGCCCTCGATCGAGCCGATCGATGTGGCCGTACTCCCCGTCGCCGCCCTGCATGACGAAGCCGGGCACGAGGCGGTGGAAGACGACGCCGTCGTAGAACCCTTTGCGGGCGAGCTCGATGAAGTTGGCGGCCGCTTTCGGCGCGCTCTCGGCGAGCAGCTCGATCTCGATGGCGCCCTTGTCGGTCACGATCGTCGCCTTGGTCATCCGTCTCTCCTTGTTCGGTCGGCTCTTGCTCGTAACAGCGTGCCACGGATGACCGGGGAGTGGAGCCGGCCGGCTGATGAGGCACCGCGCAGAACGCCTGCGCGCCGGTGTCCGGCGCTACGGCGTGACGACGACCGTGCTGGTGATCACCGCAGGCTGCAGCGGCATCGACGGCGGCTCGCCGTTGGGCCCGGTCTCGCCGCCCAGCGGGATGGCGGCGATCCGGTCGGCGACCTCCATACCGGACGTTACCGAGCCGAAGATGGCGTAGTTGTTGGTGGTGGTGTCGCCGAGGGTCGCCTGGGCGGAATCGTCCAGGACGATGAAGAACTGCGAGTTGCCGGAGTTGGCCGCGCTCGTTCGGGCGATGGCGACTGTGCCGCGCTTGTAGGTCGTGGTCACTTTGTCATCCGGAATGGTCCAGCCGGGCCCACCCTGGCCCATCTTGTCTGGCGCGAAGCTCGGGAGCCTGCCGTATTGCCCGTCGCCGGTCTGGATGATGAACTTGACCACGACCCGGTGGAAGAGGACGTTGTCGTAGTAGCCGCAGCGCGCAAGGGCGACGAAGGCGCCGGCGGCGTTGGGGCCCAGGCTCGAGTCGACTTTGACCACGATGTTGCCGAAGTTGGTCGTCATCGTGACCGTCGCGGTGCCGCTGGTCATGGGGGCTGGAGCGGCGGTCGGGCAGCCGGTGGGCGCCGGCCCGAGGGTGTACGGCGGCGTGGTCGGAGGGTTCGTCGGTGGGGCGCTCGGCGAGGGAGTGGGCGCTGCCGTCGGCACGGAGCAGCCGGCGAAGAGGAGCGCGACGAGGCCGACGGTCGCGAACCGGCGCGGCGACGAAGAGAGACGGGCGAGGATCATGCAGCGGCCTCCAGGGCTTTGGCGAAGTCTACTGCGCCGGACAGTAGCGGCTCTCCGAGGATGATGCCTGCGATCGCGGCGTCTCGCAGGCCTCTGATGGCATCGAGGTCGACGGACCCTCCCGCCACGAACAGCTCGACGCCAAGCGTTCGAGCCAGCCCGGCCAGAAACCCCAGGTCCGGACGCGCACCGCCGTGCGACAAAACGAGCCGGTGGACGCCCTGGTCCGTCAGCTCGCCGGCCAGTTCTTCCAGACTCGGCGGAGCGGGTCGGTGCCAAGGATACGCGGCAATGCGTTCAGGCCGCAGGTCCAGGCCGACGGCAAGCCAGTCACCGGCCACGGCGAGGCATTCGCGCAGGAGCTCGGGGCGGTCCGCCACGGTCATCGATACGACCACTCGCGTGGCCCCGGCCGCGAACGCGAGCCTGATGTTGTCCGCGCCCTCCATGCCCCCGGCGACCTGCAGTGGCACCGCCACTCGCCCGGCCACCCGACCGAAGGCCTCGAGGTTGACCGGCCGTCCGGCTCGGGCGCCGTCCATGTCCACGAAATGGATGAGCTGCGCACCCTGCGCCACGAACCGCTCGGCGATCCGTTCGGGGCGATCCGTTGGCGAGCCAACGCCCGCGGCGGCGCCCGGCCAGTAGACCAGCCGCGAGCGGCCGTTCTCGACGTCTATGGATGGGATGACGAGCACAGCGGCGCCCTCTGCGTTCCTTTGACTGCGCCGCGCCTAGGATCCGGCCGCAATGCCGCCTGCGGAGCCACCCACGCCGGCGGCGGCTTCGGCCGCCAGGAGCCGGCGCTGGAAGCTGATCGGGAGAGATCCGTTGCGGAGCAGAGAGTCGTGGAAGCCCTTCAGGCTGAAACGATCGCCGAGCCGCCGCTGCTCATCGGCCCGGAGCGCCAGCAGCAGCACCTTGCCGAGCAGGTAGCTCAGCTGATAGGTCGGCGTGTAGGTGTAGCGGAAGACCTCGGCTTGGGCGTTGGCGTGCTCGAAGCCGGTGTGCTCGACCAGGAAGGCGGTCGCTTCCTCGACGCTCAACTCGCCGCGGTGCATCCGCACGTCCAGGATGATCCGGCAGGCCCGCCAGATCGCGTCGGTGTGCAGGGCCAGCTGGAATTCGGGCCCGTCGTCGAAGCCCTGCTCGCGCATCATCTGCTCGCTGTACATCCCCCAGCCCTCGACGAACTCCGGGGCGTCGGTCAGCAGGCGGACGAGCGAAGGATGCCGGACCGCCGCGGACAGCTGGAGGTGGTGGCCGGGGTACGCCTCGTGGACGCTGGTGTTGCTGATCGAGGCGTAGTTGTGCTCTCGCATGGCGTTCGGGTCGTTCCCGACGGACGGCGTGACGATGTAAATGCCGGACGGGTTCTTGTCGAACTTGCCGGGCTCGAAATACGCGGCGAACGGGATGACGGTGCGCAGGTACTCCGGCGTTGGGATGACGGAGATCCTCTCGCCGGGCGGCAGCGTCGCGATCTCGCGCTCGACGATGTGGGCTCGGGCTCGCATCATGGCGTCCTTGTAGGCCGCCAGAGCCTCTTCGAAGGTGGCCGGATGGTTCGACTTGACCCGGTCGACGACCGCGGGCTCGTCCACGCTCGGGTCGATGCGGCGGGCGTCCTCCACGCGCGCGGCCTTGTTCAGGGCCAGCTGCTGGTAGCCGACCTCGAGGATCTGAGAGGCATCCAGGCCCTCGAAGGCCCGCAGCCGGACGAGCTGGTCGTATGCCTCGGAGCCGAGAGCCCAGCTTTCCACGGTTGAGCCCAGGTCGCCCTTGATGGTCAGAAGGTGCGCGGCGACCGAGGCCGAGGCCGTCTCCACGGCCCTGTCCAGGCGGGCCTGTTCCCGCTCGCCCAGGACCCCGACGCCAGCAGCCTTGATCTCGTTGAAGAGGAAGGGCATCTGCTCGCCCGAGTCGAGCTCCAGCTCCTGCCAGAGGCGGACCTGGGGCGCGGTAGCGCGGGTCCGGTGCTGCTCGAGCAGGTTCGGAACGCCTTCCATTCGTGCGGTCAGGGACGCGAGCCGCTCGGCGAGGGGCGCGAAGTCTCGTGCGAAGACGCTGAAGAGCGCGTCGCCGATCTGGTCCAACGCCGTAGAGCGGCGCTCCCAAACGCGATGCACTTCCAGGTCGAAGAGTTCGCGGCGGATGTTGTGCAGGGCCAGCTCGCGCTCCAAGCGCACGCTCTCGGACAGGCCGGCCGGGTCGATCGCCTCTATATCGCGCTCCATCCGGTGGGCGTCGGCGATCTCCTGCACCAGGGCGTCGCGCGTGGCGTCGTCCAGCCGGTCGTCGGCATCGTGGAGCCCGATGTACGTGGCGAGGATCGGATGCTTCTGCACCAGGTCCCGGAAGTTTGCTTCGATCAGGTCCCAGAACTTGCCGTCGAGAGGGCCGGCGGCCGGCTTGGACTCGGGTCGCGGAAGGACGAGATCCGGCATCTATCGCTCCATGGCTGTGCCTGAGGCTGCCGCGGCTCGAGCGGCCGGGGCGGCGGAAGCGGGGTCGGCGGGCGTGACCGTCGTTTCGCGCAGGGCG
>DATEXG010000108.1:0-8060 GCA_035257225.1 Candidatus Limnocylindrales bacterium | reverse complement strand
GAGGCGGTCCTGGGGCGGCCCGGCTCGCGGTTGGTGGCGGTGCTGCCGATGCCCAAGTCCGAGTACCTTTCCGACTTCGCGACGCCGGAGTCCCGGGACGAGTTCTTGCGCCTGCTGGCCGGGGCGGCAGAGGTCGTCGAGCTGCCGGCGAACTCCAGCCGCACCGAAGCTTACGCGGCGGCCAACGAGCGTCTGCTCGATGGCCTCGACGTTCTGGTGGCCGTGTGGGACGGCGGGGGCGCTCAGGGCCAGGGCGGAACCGCGGAGGTAGTGGCACGGGCCCGCACGCTCCGTCTGCCGCTCGCCTGGGTCCACGCCGGCAACCGCAAGCCGGGCACGATGGAGGCAACGTCCCTGGGCGCGGACCAGGGCCGCGTCACGTACGAGAATCTGTAGCGGCAAGGGCAGGGCGACCATGGCCGGGACGATCGCAGGCGCTGCATGCGCGGACGATCAGTTGTCCGCGCTGACTGCGTTCGCTGGTGCACTCCGCCGCGAAAGCCACGTACTCCGCGAGCACCCCGAGTTGCTCTGGCAGCAGTTCTACAACCGGCTGCAGTGGGCCCGCCCACCACTCGCCGAACGTCTGGTCGACGAGCGGGAACGGCGCAGCCTCCCGGGTGCCCGGCCGTGGATACACCGGTATGCGCGGCTGCGGGAGTCCGACGCTCTCGTCCGCACCCTCGGCGGCCGAACCGACATGGTGTGGAGCTGTGCGGTGAGCCCGGACGGCAGATGGATCGTGTCGGACTGCGACGGCCCCCTCAAGATCTGGGACGCCGCCAGCGGCGCAGAACAGATCACCATCTTCACAGGCCATACCCACGGGGTAAACGCTTGCACAGTGAGCCCGGACGGCAGGTGGAGGCGTGCACCTCGCCCGCCTCGTCGGCATCGACATTGGGCCGCTCCTGGTCACTGCGGCAGTGTCCGGCGAAGATCTACTGGTGCGCTGCCCCACGTGTCGCGATGCCTTTCCGATCGAGCGCGACCGCCTGGGCACCGAGACGTGTTGCCCACGACCTGACTGCGGCACCCGTCTGCGCATCAACCAGTCCGTGCTCCGGCCGCTGTCGGCTCTCCCGCTGCCGCCAGCACCATCGTCCGCGCCTTCCCCCTCGCTCTCGCCCACAAACTCCCCCTCGCCCGTTCCATCGCCCCCTCGCGATCGCCACTGGTTCCGGCGCCGGTGAGACCGCGACACGCCTTCCGGCGCCAGGGCCTGAGCGGCGTCTCGTGCCGACCGAAAAGCCGGGCGCCCACTCAGCTAGTCTGCTCGAGTCAGGAGCAAGGGAGCCGGCCATGATCCAAGAGAGGACGTCGCCACCGCCCAAACACCCGGGGCAGCGCGCCTGGGCGGTCTGGCGTCGACGCGGCCGCCGGGCTTGGGAGGCGGCCCGCTGGATCGTGATCGCCGGGCTGTTCTTCGCCGCCCTTGGGCTGGGGTGGATCGGGTTCGATCTCAACTCGCGGGCGCTCGGCCAGCCGGCCAGCTTCCTCGACAGCCTCTACCGTTCGCTCCAGCTCTTCATCCTCCATTCCGGTGCCGTCCCGCCGCCGGTCCCGTGGCAGCTCGAAATCGCCCGCCTCCTGGCCCCTGCGGTGGCGGCCGGCGCGACCCTCAGCGCGATCGTGGATCTCCTTGGCGAGCAGCTCTCGGGTCTGCGCGTGCGGTTCTATTCGAACCATGTGGTGGTCTGCGGGCTGGGGCGCCTCGGCTCCCTGCTTGCTCGGACACTCCGCGACGCGGGATACGACGTCGTAGGCATCGAGTCGGACGCGCAGAGCGGTGCGATCTCCAGGTGCCGCGAGGATGGCATCGTAGTCCTGGTGGGCGACGGGACGTACCCCGAGATGCTGCGCAAGGCCAGAGCGCACCGGGCCCGGTACCTGTTCGCCGTGGCCGGGGACGATGGCAGGAACTCGGACATCGCAATCGGCGCCACAGAGCTTGCAGATGGGCGAAGCGGGTCACCGCTCACCTGCTTCGTTCACGTCATTGACGACAAGCTCAGCGACGTGCTCCGTCAAGTTGGGCTTTCTCGTCGTGGAGGCGGGCTCCGCATCGAGTACTTCAATGTGGCGGAGCTGGGCGCACCGACGCTGCTGGCCGACTACCCGGCCTTCGACGACCAGGGCAACACTCCTCTGGGCCCGCCGCACCTGGTTGTCGTCGGTCTTGGCGAGATGGGGACGAGGCTCGTCGCGCATGCCGCTCGCCGCTGGAGGTCCATTCCAGGCGTCCGCGGCAAGAAGCTGAGGATCACTGCCGTCGACCTTGAGGCCGACGCCCGCGTCGCCCTGCTGAACGAACGTCAGCCTCGGCTGGCGGACGTGTGCGAGCTGAGGCCCTGTCGCATGGATCTCGACTCGGCCGAGTTCGAGCGTGCCGACTTCCTGTTCGGCCGCCGCGGCAAGTCGGACGTCACCGGGGTGTATGTGTGCGTGGGCGAAGACGCCGTTGGGCTCAGGGCCGCCCTGCACCTGCGCCACCGCCTGGGAGACCGCAACGTTCCAATCGTGGTGCGCACCACGCAAGAGGAAGGCGTGGCCGCGCTGCTGGGCGGCGAAGACCGCGGCACGTTCGGCAACCTCAGCGTCTTCGGGCTCCTGAACCATGTCTGCAGGCCGGACGTGCTACTGGCAGGCCAAAACGAGGTCCTGGCTCGGGCCATCCACGGGAACTACGTATCGAGCCGACGGCGAGAGGGAGAGTCGGTCGAGACGAATCCTTCAATGGTCGACTGGGAGCGCCTACCGGAGTCGCTCAAGGAGTCGAACCGGCAGCAGGCCACCGACATCTGTCGCAAGCTCGAGGCGATCGGGTGCGAGATCGTGCCCATGACCGACTGGGACGCCGAGCCGCTGGTATTCACCACCGACGAGATCGAGCCGCTTGCGATTGCCGAACATGACCGCTGGCGCAGGGAGCGCGAGGCTGCCGGGTGGCGTTTGGCCGCGACCAGAAGCGAGGGCCGAAAGGAAAGTCCCTACCTGATCCCCTATGAGGATCTGCCGGCGGACGTCAAGGAGATCGATCGGGCCGCCGTCCGCGCCGTGCCGGCCCTCTTGGCCGAGGTCGACTTCGCGGTCGTCCGGGTCCGCCGGGGCAACGACGGAGCAACTCCGTCGTGAGTGGTTGTCGTTGAACCCTTACCGGCCGAGGACTTGCGAACGTGCCTCGACCCAGAGTACAAGGCAGAGGAACCGAATACCTGATCGAGGTCCCCGCCAGCGGTTCGGCCTGCTCAGACCTCGAAGCGGTCGCCCTCGGTGACGAGCTGGACAGGGCCGGAGAAGGCGGCCTGAGCGGCCGCCAGGGCCTCGGCGCGGTCGTAGCCCATCTGGATGTGGGTCAGCAGCAAGCGGGCGGCTCTACCGGCTGAGGCGGCGCGAGCGGCGTCGGCGGCGGTCAGGTGTTCGGCGCCTGAGCGAACGGGACCCGCGCCGAACGAGGCCTCGGCGAGGAGAGTGTCGCCGGGGCGGATCAGCGGGACCAGGTCGTCCGCACGGCTGCAGTCGCCGGAGTAGACGAGGCCCGGCCCGGTGGCCGCCCCGGATCCGGCGGCCACGGACACCCGAAACGCGTAGCTCTCCTCAGTGTGGTGGACGAGCAGAGCCATTACCGCGAACGGCCCGATCGGTTGCATGGCCGCCAGACGCGCGACATCCAGCCCTGCGGCCGCGAAACCCGGCAGGGCGTGGAGAGCGTCGAGGCGATCCTCCAAGCCGGCCGGACCCAGGACTCGCACCCGTCGCGGCGGATCGAACTCAAAGCGCAGGTAGTGGCGGAGCGGCACGAGGTCGATGAAGTGGTCGGGGTGGAGATGGCTGACGAGGACCGCGGCTAACTCGCTCGGATCAAGGGTGGCGGCCAGGTTCGCGAAGGAGCCCTGCCCCAAGTCCAGTAGCAGCGCGGCACCGTCGGCCCTCACCAGGTAGCTCGCGGCGGCCGCGCCACGGCGGTCTGTGTAAGCGGGGCCTGCCCCGATGACGATCAGCTCCATGGTCGAAGGTTACCCGCACGAGCGCACGCTAGTCTGTCGGCCAAACGACTCACCGGTGGAACCGCTCCGGCAGCACCAGGTCGCCCCGCTCCACGCCGCGCTGCAGGGCAAGCCGGTCGAAGCCCGCGGCGGCCACGATCTCGCAGGCCTCCTCCAGCCCGAAGGCGAAGCTGTTGGGCAGGTGCGAGTCGGAGCCCGTCGTGACGCGCTGCCCACCCAGCTCGCGGAAGCGGCGCACGACCCACGCGCCCGGGTACGTCTCGCCGGTTGGGTGGCGCAGGCCGGACGCGTTCACTTCCAGGGCCATACCGCTCTCCACCAACGCCACCAGCAGAGGCTCGTAGACCTCCGGTATGGCGGCGAAGTCGGGCGCCTTGAACCATGGCACTAGCCAGCGCTTACACATGTCCAGGTGGCCGATCGTATCGAAGAGGCGGCTGTGGATCGCGCCTGCGACCTCGTCGAAGTACGGAGCCACGACCTCGGGGAGGGTCTTGCCGGCCACGAAACCGGCGATCCGGGAACGGTCGTACGGCCCATCGGACATGGCGTGGACCGTGCCCAGAACATAGTCATAAGCGTGGCTGCGCAGGTGCTCGCGGATCGCGTCCTCGTACCTGCTCTCGTACGTCAGCTCTACGCCGAACCGGATCGTGACCCTGCCGGCCCACCGTTCGGCGGCGTCGCGAACGATCATCTCGCGCTTCCCGTAGTCGGCGTACTCGTAGGCCGGCGCGCCGGGCATGAAGTCGAGATGGTCTGTGATGGCGATCTCAGGGATGCCGCGCTCGAACGCCTGGGCGGCGTACAACTCCAGCGGGACCATCGAATCGGGCGATAGATCGGTGTGCAGGTGAGCGTCCAAAGGCAGATCGCGCGCCTGCCTTGGGCGGGAGTCTTCCACTACGCCGAGACCAGGCCGAGCTCGCGGCCCACCCTATCGAAGGCTTCCAGGCACTGGTCGAGCTGTTCGGTCGAATGCTCCGCCGTGACGATCGTTCGAATTCGAGCCTTGTCGAGCGGGACCGTCGGGTAGACGACCGCCTGGGCGAAGACGCCCTCCTCGAACAACCTCTGGCTGAACTTCTGCGCTCGGGCCGAGTCGCCCATCATGACCGGCGTGATCGGCGTCTCCGAAACGCCCGTGTCGAAGCCGAGCCGGCGCAGCTCGCCCTTGAAGTAGATCGTGTTGGCCCAGAGGTGGTCGATCAGCTCGGGCTGCTCAAGCAGAACTTGGATGGCGGCAACACAAGCCGCCGCCACGGCCGGCGGATGGGAAGTGGAGAAGAGGAACGGGCGGGCCCGCTGGATGAGCATGTCGCGCAGGGCCCGGCTCCCGGCCACGTAACCGCCCAGCACACCCATCGCCTTCGACATGGTCCCCACCTGGATGTGGACCCGGCCGTGCAGGTCGAAATGGTCTACCGTCCCGCGTCCGTTGCGGCCCAGGACTCCCGAGGCGTGGGCGTCGTCCACCATCACGGCCGCACCGAACTCCTCGGCCGCGGCCACGATCTCGGGCAGTGGCGCGATGTCGCCGTCCATGCTGAAGACGCCGTCCGTGACCACCAGAATGAGCCGGTGCGGCGCCCCGCCCGCGTCCGGGCGCCCCTTCTCGCGTGCCTCGCGCAGCAGCTCGCGCAGCGCGGCCGTGTCCTTGTGCGGGTATACGACCCGTGGCGCCTTGCTCATCCGCATGCCGTCGATGATCGAGGCGTGGTTTAGCGCGTCCGACACGATCAGGTCCGCCTCGCCGGTCACGACCGGGATGACGCCGGTGTTCGCGGTGAAGCCCGACTGGAAGGTCAGGACGGCTTCGGTGTGCTTGAACGCCGCCAGCTCGGTCTCGAGACGCTCGTGGATCGTCATGTCGCCGGCGATCGTCCGGACCGCGCCCGACCCGACACCGAAGTCGCGGGTCGCTGCGAGCGCCGCTTCCTTGAGCTTTGGGTGAGTGGCGAGGCCCAGGTAGTTGTTCGAGGAGAGGTTGATCAGCTCCCTGCCGTCGACCACGACCTCGGCCGCCTGGGGCGAGCTGAGCACGCGCAGGGGTCGGTAGAGGCTCTGGCGCTTGAGCTCTTCGATCTCGTCGGCCAGGAAGCCGAGCGGGTTCGATTTCGGGTCTGCAGTCGAGTTCGGGCCCGCGGTCGACTTCGGGCCGCCAGCGTTCGATTTCGAGCCTTCGGTCGTCATCGAATCAAGCCTCCTGCGGTAGCAGCACGACTTTGCCGGCCACGCCCTGGGCCAGCAGATCGAAGGCTTCCTCGTACCGGCTCAGCGGCAGCCGGTCGGTGATGATCGGGCTGACATCCAGGCCTTCGCGGAGCAGCGCGGCCGTCTTGTACCAGGTCCCCCACAGCTCGCGGCCCGTGATGCCGTACACGCGCAGGCCGCGGAAGATGATCGCGTCGCTGAAGTCCAGAGTGATGGGCCGCGAAGGCACGCCGAGCAGCGAAACGCGACCGCCGTTGGTCGCGATCCGGAAGGCCTGGTGGACGGCCGCCTCGGCGCCGCTCATCTCGAGCACCACGTCCACGCCCGTGCCGCCGGTCTCGCGCCGGATCTCCTCGACGACGTCGCCCGCGCCGTCCAAGACGCAGTCGGCCCCCATTCGAGCGGCCATCTCGCGGCGGTGCGGCATCACATCCGTAGCGAAGACGCGCGAGGCGCCGGCGAATTTGCAGATCGCCACCGCCATCAGCCCGATCGGCCCGCAGCCCAGGACCGCGACCGTGGCCGTGGTGATCTCCTCCACGAACGTGGCGAAGACGGCGTTGCCCATCGGCTCCTGGATGGCCGCGATCTCCGGCGTGAGTCCCTCGGAGGGCCAGGCGTTGCGCTCCGGCAGGGTCATGTACTCGGCAAATGCGCCGTCCGCGTCCACGCCCAGGATTCGGAGGTTCGCGCAGACGTGCTCGCGGCCGGTCCGGCACTGGTAACAGGTCCAGTCGACGAGGTGGGTTTCGGCGGCGACTCGGGTGCCGAGGGGCACGGCGCCGGTGCCTGGGCCGTGCGCCACCACGCGGCCCGCCATCTCGTGGCCGAAGATGCGGGGCAGGTACTTGCCCAGGCGCCCCTGCGCCCACTCGTCCCAGCGGTAGATGTGCAGATCGGTGCCGCAGAGGGAAACGGCCTCGAGGCGGATCAGCAGCTCCCCGGGGCCGGGGAGCGGGACGGGGACCTCGCGCAGCTCGGCGCCGGCTTGCGGCGTGGCCTTCACGAGGGCGCGCATGGTCTTGGGGATGCGAAGATCGACCGCCGAAGCGGTGGCGATCACCGCATTCGAGCTGGTCTCGCCGGACGTGGTGTCCACGGCAGCGTCGTTGCCCGTGTCGCTGGCGCGATTGCTGAGCACGCTCCGATTGTGCCACTTGTCCCGTGCGCGGGCCGCCGGCGCATTTACCGGACCCTTCGCTCCCGATCTGAGGACCGGCACCAGTGGCCGGCCGGCGCAGCCGGCCCCTCGGCTATGGCCGTGGAAGCGCAGGCAGAGCTACGGTCGGTGCATTGCCGGCGTCCCGCATCGCCATCGCCCTGGCCGCGGGAGAGCCTGCCGGTACGTGGCCGTCGGCGTCGACAACCGGGTTGGTCAGCGTGCCGATCCGCTCGACTTCGACGCTCACCAGATCGCCCGGCTCCAGGAAGATCTGCGGGTCGCGGAAGACGCCCACGCCACTCGGCGTACCGGTGATCACGACGTCGCCGGGGGTCAGGGTGACTTCCTGGCTGATGATCGAGATCAGCTCCGCGACGCCGAAGAGCAGGTCCTTTGTGTTGCCGTTCTGCATCTGGAACGGTTGGTTGGCGTTCGGGCCCGCGGCGGCCGTCAGCCAAGAGCGGACGTACAGGCCGCGGCCGTCGCTCAGCTCGTCGGCGGTGACGAAGACCGGACCAAGCGGCAGGAACGTGTCCGAGCTCTTGGCCCGGAGCCATTGCCCGTCGCCCATCTCACCCGGGCGGAGAGCCTTCTGCTGGCCCTGCCAGTCGCGCGCCGTCACGTCGTTCGCCGCCGTGTAGCCGGCCACATAGTGCAGTGCGTCGGCGGCCCGGACC
>DATEXG010000107.1:0-9806 GCA_035257225.1 Candidatus Limnocylindrales bacterium | reverse complement strand
AGGACTGCAGCCAACGGCCGGCGAGCGGCCCCGCGGTTCGGCCGGCGCGCCTTGACCATTTCGCCGACCGAGGCTCCGGTCGCGATCAGCGGCGGCCTGACGGCGGCCGCCAGCGTGGCGCCGGCCCAGGCCGAGAGGAATCCGATCACTAGCAGCGTGGCCAGGGTGAGGATCCAGCCGGTCGGATCGAACGACCCCAGCGCGCCGGTCGCAGAAAGAGCGTTCTGCGTCTCGGCGATGAACGTCTGACCGAAGAGCGCGGCCACCGCCAACGTGCCGAGCAGCGCCCCGATGGCCGGGCGATCGATCGCGAGCGTGGCGGCGACGGCGGCTATAGCACCAACCACGAGCGTGGTGATCAGCTGAGCCCGATCCGGATCGAAGCCCATGATCACCAGGGTGCGATCGGTCTCCTCGACGGTCCCGGAGAAGACGGCCACCGCCAATACCAGGGCCGCCACGATCAGGCCCGTGAGGGGCCGGGGGGTCTTCCTGAGGGCGCCAATGGGTATCCGGCGGATCGTGGCAAGGGCGCCACCAGGTATCCCGCGGATCCCCGCGAGGGCGCCGCCGGGTACCCGGCGGATCTCCCCGAAGGCACGCGTGCCTAACCGGCCGATCCTGCCCGGGCGACCGACGCCGATCTCGGCGGGCCCGCCGACGGTGGCTGTCTCGGCCTCGAGTCGACGGTCCTGAGCCGGGCGATCGACGAGGTTGCGGTCGGGCTCGCCGCCGGCCGTGGGCTGCAGTTGGCGCATCGTGCCCAGGCGACCGGCGCGCAGCTCCTCGATCTCGCTCACACCGGCAGTGTCAGGCTGGCCGCTTTCAGGCGGCCCCGCTTTTCGGCGGAGCGACTTCATGCAGCGGCAGCCAGCGGCGCTGTGCGACGGCGGCCGGGCAGGTGAATGGCGCCGGAGAGGTGGACGCGCATCAGACCGACCATGAACCCGATGAGATCGCGGCGCCTGCGCATGGCTCCGTAGCGCGGGATCCAGTACGGGTCGAACTTCCTCTTGAAGACGAAGAGACCTCGAACGTCGTACCAGCGGCCGACTAGCCGCCCAGCGTTGGCGAGGAGGCGCTCTTCCCAGGTTCCGGCCACATTGTCGAGACCGGCGAGAGGAGCCAGCCCGAGCGAAAGGGTGCTCGCACCCGCGGCCCGGAAGGCCACCGCCGCCTCGGCGATGCACGCCTCCACCACACCCGGCGGGCCGTCGGGGGCCCGGCGCATGAGGTCGAGGACCCAGCCGCCGTCGACGCCGGTCTTGCGGAACGTGGTGTAGCCGAGGGCGCGCCCGGAGGTGCTCACCGCCACCGAGATCGGCTGCCAGCTGAGAGCGGTGCGTTCGAAATGGCTGATCGTGAAGCCCATCTGCGGGCCGGCGCCCTTGCGCCAGACCGCGTCGATGGCTTCGAGGTCGTCGAGGAGGGCCGGCTCATCCGCCGGGATGCCGTGAGCGAACCAGCGGAACGCAACCCCGTCCTTGCGGCAGCGGGTGATGGTGTGGCGGAGGTTGGCCCGTCGCGGACCCGTGAGATCGAAGGTCGAGAGGTCCACGATCGCCTCCTCACCGACCTTGAACATGCGGAACCCGGCGTTCACGAGCACTGCCCGACTGGCCGCGGTCGCCTGATAGACGATGGGCCACCGGTCGAGCTTCCGGCATCGCGCCAGGAACTCGGAGAACACCTTCGGTCCCGCATCAGGCGAACCGATCAGGTCGCCCAGGACGACGGCAGTGCGGCCGGCCATGCCATATACGACCATGCCATCGGCGTCCGGCGGGCTGAAGACCTGCTTGTCCTCGCCGAGCTGGAACGGCAGCAATGCGCCACAGCCGTACTTGTCGCCGATGGCGCGCGCCCGGGCACGGCTGGTTGGGTCGGCCGGCGGCTCCGGCACGCGGCTGAGAACGCCGAGAGCGGCCAGCATTATCGGCAGGCGCGAGGCCAGGATCAGGAAGCCGACGAGCGCGTCGCGGCTCGTCTGGTGAAGGACGCGAGTCGCCGTGCCGTCGCTCATGCCGAGCGCGTTGCCGAGGGCCGCGGATATGTCGCCGAGGGCGCCAAGAGGCGTGGGCCAGGTGCCGGTAGCGGCGATGATCAGCGACGTCTCGAGACCGATGGCGAGGCCTCCCACGATCAGCAGGGCCGCGATCCGACGGCGCCAGCTGGCCGTGGTCTCGACCTCGTAGCGGCGCCGGTCCGCGAGGAGCACGGCGAGCAGGCTGCCCACGATCAGGATCCCGAACGGATGCGACAGTTCGCGGGCCTGACCGATCAGCGTGACCGCCAGGATGGCGATGGCGAGCCACCACGCACCGGATCTGCCGCGGATGAGCCCTACTGCCAGAGCGCCGAGGCCGATGGCCCACAGCGCCGCCAGAAGCGGATCGCCGGCGGCGGGATCCATGGGCAGGTACCCGTCGAGCCATGTAGTCGCGGGGCGCAGGAACGTGAAGACGTAGGCGAGTGAAGCGGCAGCGCTGACGGCCAGCAGGAGGGCGGGCCCCCACGAAGCGACGCCCGCAGCGAGGCGCGACGGGAAGCGGCCGTGCGTGAGCTGCTCCGGCCTGCCTGCCGTCATGGTCTCCATCCTTGGGGTGCGATGTTAGCCGACCGGTCGTCGGCCGGGCTCGGCTGGACCCCGCCCGCTCCTGACGCCCAAGACGCACGAACCGAGCCTGGAGTTACTCCCTGGGCCCAGGCGGCCAACTTCTTCCTTGTGGCAGACCCTCGCGGGCCTGCGCAGCTTCCCCTCACCATACGGATGCTCCCCGTGAAACCGCTACCTCGGTCCCGGCTCCGGCCCGATGACCTCGTAATGGTCGGCGTTGGCCGAACGTTCGATGTCCGCGAGCTCAGAATCGGCCAATGCGCTGTTGAGACGGCCTCCAGTCGCCGCCAGCAATAGGTTCCAATCGGACCAAGCCGTCAGGACCACAACGCTAGCCTCACCCGCCTGCGCGACCGATCCATCCTGGTCCTTGCCGACCCCCGCCACGACGGTCAGGAGGCCCTCCCGCGAAGCGAGCTGGCCGACGGGTTCGAGGGCCCGCCGCTCCCATATCTCAACCGCATCCGCTGCGATCGTCGTCCTGTAAAGGCGCAGGATTCGCGCTCCTTCGCAGCGCAGATCGGTCGAGGCGACAACACGATAGCGGGTCGAAGACTCCACGCCAAGCAGTACGGAGATCGCCGAGAGGAATCCCGGAAGACCCTCCCCGTCAGTGCCGCGCCGGAATGCGTCCCAGCCACTCCAGACGGTGGCGGCCAGATGTTCTCGCCCCTGCGTGCCGAGACGACGGCCGAAGCATCGGATCACGATACCTTCGTCCGCCTTCGCGACCGTCGCCTGCTGGCGAAGGAAGCCCACGACCTCCGCTTCGTGGCCCGGAACAACCCGATATTCCAGCAGGTGAAGGATCACCGTCGAAGGCCCCCCATGACTGGCGTGGCTCCTGCTCCCCGCATTCTAGTGCCGCAGCACGCGCCTGGGTCATCGATCGCACCCGAGTCATCGATGCAGCACGCGCGGGTCGCGCGCCGCTCGCCGCTCGTGTACCGTCTCGACGTGCTGATCGGCCGGCCTGGGCCGCTCGACTGGGCTCAGGGCCGATCGGACGCGCACGCGAGAGAGAGACCGTGGCAGTTGACACGATTGAGCTGACGGACCCGGGCTGGGCTCGCCACGACTTCTACATGCGCCTTGCGGAGGTCGTAGAGTCCGGGGCCAAGTGCCTCGGCTCCCACGTAGGCGCGGTGATCGTCCGCGACGACCGTGTCCTCGGCAGCGGCTACAACGGCACGCCGGCGGGCTACCCCAACTGCACCGAGACGGAGCGTGGCTGCCGCCGTTGCGCCCTCCGACGAGAGCAGCCCGAGGCCGGCCTGTCGGGCAGGCTGTACGACATCTGCCTCTGCGTCCACGCGGAGCAGAACGCGATGGCGACGGCGGCGCGGTTCGGCGTCGCCATCGACGGGGCGATGCTCTATACGACCCTCCAGCCCTGCTTCAACTGCCTCAAAGAGTTGATGCAGGTCCGGCTGCGCGGGGTCGTCTTTCTGCGCCAGTGGCAGGCCGGGCATCCGGACTACGTCTGGGTCGCGGAAGAGTATGGGCGGCTGGTCGACCACTACCGGTCGAAGGGAAGCGTGTTCGCGCAGCTGGCCCAGGCGGAGTCGCGACCGGCCGTTCAGGCCGAGATCGGCCACCCGATCTAGAAGACCGCGGCCCCGGGCGCCCGCCCCATCAGGAGCTGGTCATCCAAGGCCGGCCCATCGCGATCAACTATCCCGGCGAAGTGACAGGGCCCGCCGATACGACGCCGCGTACTGCTCCGCCGGACCTGCCTCCCAGGACCAGTCGATCGCCATGCCCCGATCCTGCATGGCCGCCCATTCCTCGCCGCCCCGCCGCTGGTGCTCCATCGCCCGCCGGCACGTATTCGCCAGCGACTTCGGCGACGACGTGTCGAAGAGGAAACCCGTGCCTTCGTCCGGCCACTCGCGAACGTCCACGACCGTATCGGCCAGGCCGCCCGTCCGGCGCACCACCGCCGGCGTCCCGTATCGCATTGCGATCATCTGGCCCTGCCCACACGGCTCGAAGCGTGATGGCATGAGATACAGATCCGCCCCGGCGTAGATGCGCCGGGCCAGGGCGCGGTCGAAGGCGTCCACGATCGCCACGGACTCAGGGTGTTGGGTAGCGATGGCGCGCATGCCCGCGATCAGCTTGGGATCGCCGGTGCCGAGAGCCACGATCCGGGCCCCGGCCGCGATCAGTTCGGGAGCGGCTCCGGCCAGCAGATCGAAGCCCTTCTGCGGATCGAGGCGCCCGATCATGGACAGCATCGGTCCATCGTCGCCCGGGTCGAAGCCCAGTTCCGTGAGCAAAGCCCGACGGCAGACGGCCTTGCCCGCCATGTCGCTCCGCGAGTAGTTGGCCGGCAGTTCTGCGTCCGTTGCCGGGTCCCAGACGGTCATGTCGAGCCCGTTGAGGATCCCGCCGAAGCGGTGGCCCAGGCCGGCGAGCGCCGGGTCCAGACCCATGCCGAACGCCGGCGTGAGAGCCTCCCGCGCGTAACCGGGGCTGACCGTGTTGACCAGCTCCGCCCGGTCGATTCCCTCGCGCAGCAGCAGGATGCCGTCTGCGTGGGGCTTCATCGCCTGTTTCAACTCGTCCGGGAAGGCCAGCCCGGCCGCCTGATCGCGAGTCAGCCAGCCCTGGTAGGCGAGGTTGTGGATCGTGGCCATGACCGCGGCCCGCGAGATGAGCGGGTAGGCCTCATAGGCGCAGTCCCGCAACAACACGGCCGGCATTGCCTGCCAGTCGTGGAGATGCAGCACATCGACCGGACGCCCGTCCACCAGGAGCGCCTCGAGAGCGGCCCGGGACAGCAAGCCGAAGCGCCAGCCGTTGTCGGGGTAGTCACCGTTCTCGTCACCGTAGTAGCTGTCGCGATCGAACGCGGGTGGGTAGTCGACGAGTCGGACTCGATAGCCGCGAGCTTCGAACTCAACTAGGGTGACCACGGTCACGCCACTCTCGGCGAGCGGGTCCGGAACGGGAAGGGACCTGGACGTCGCGTCGGCGGGAGCCTCCACGCCACGGTACTTCGGCAGGAATACGTCCACGGGCCGCTCAACCTGGCCGGCAAACGCGCCATCCCCCACCCCCATGACGGCGCCGGTCCCAACCCAAACCTGCGACTGCACGACGTGGGGCGTGCCGGCGTCACCCTCCTGACCCGCCCGGCGCCTCGCACCGACGGCCCTTGCGAGCGCGTCGACGACGTCGCCGAGGCCGCCCGTCTTGGCCCAAGGCTCGCATTCAGCGGAGATGCAAACGACCCGCATTACGTGCTCCTGTGGGCGATCGGCCTCGACTCGGTGGACGTTGACGTCATGGTAGTCAAAGCCGGGCCGGAGAGCACCCAGGGATCGGCGGGAATTGCACTGGCGATCGCCCGGCGCCCGCGCCGGACCCCGACGAGGCCCGGGGTCACGTCGGATATGATGCGCGGGCATGGAATTCTCGGTCCAAGTCCCCACTCTTCCCGGCGCCTCGTTCAGGCTGCCTCCTCAGCTCGAAGGCCTCCGGCGCCTCTCGTACAACATGTGGTGGAGCTGGAACCCGCGGGCTCGGGCGCTCTTCAGCCAAATCGACGCTCTCTCGTGGTCGCGCTACCGCAATCCTGTCGAGGTCCTCTCGCAGCCTATCGCCTGGCACGAGCTGCTCGACGACCCGACGTTCAAGGCCGAATACACCGAGATCCTGTCGGCCTTTGACCGCTACATGGCCGGCGGCCGTGAGCATTGGTTCAATCGCGAATACAGCCCATCGCTGAGCGGCCCCATCGCCTACTTCTGCGCCGAGTACGGTTTCCACGAGAGTCTCGGCATCTACTCCGGTGGCCTGGGCGTGCTGGCTGGCGATCACATCAAGTCCGCCAGCGACATGGCAATGCCGTTCGTGGGCGTGGGTCTGCTGTACAAGCGCGGCTACTTCCGCCAGGCCATCGATGCGGAAGGGCATCAGGAGCACGCCTATCCCGACTACGATCTGGCCAAGCTGCCGATACTGCGCGTTCTGGACCCGACCGGCGAGCCACTCACCGTGTCCGTGGAGGTGCCCGGGCGCGATCTATACGCAGCGGTGTGGCAGGTTCAGGTCGGGCGGGTACCGGTCCTGCTCCTCGACACGGACATCCCGGACAACGCCGAGTGGGACCGACCGATCACGCACATCCTCTACGTTCGCGGACGCGAGACGCGTCTGTACCAGGAATTGCTGCTGGGCGCCGGTGGCGTCCGAGCGCTCAAGGCCCTCGGCATCGCCCCCGCGGTGTGGCACCTCAACGAAGGCCACTCCGCCTTCCTGCTCATCGAGCGCACCAGGGCCCTGGTGGCTAAGGGAGTGGCTCTTGAAGAGGCCCTGAAACGGGTCCGCTCCAACAGCATCTTTACGATCCACACTCCGGTCGCGGCCGGCAACGAGCGCTTCGAATCGGAGCTGGTGCGGCGAGTCGCGGGACCGCTCTACGAAGGCGACGGCCGCAAGGGAACCGGCGGCGTGCCGATAGATCGCATCCTGGAATTGGGCTGCGGCGTGGAGGGAGACACCACCCAGCTCGACATGACGGCGATGTCGCTGCGCCTCTCCAATGCGGCCAACGCCGTCAGCCAGCTCCACGGCGTCACCTCCAACGACACCTGGCGGGGTCTGGGCGACAAACAGATCATCGCCGTGACCAACGGTGTCCACCTGCCGACCTGGATCGGCCAGCCCATGCGCGACCTCTTCGCGCGCCACCTCGGCGCCGAGTTGGACAACGTCGACGCCGCCAAACGCACGAACCGCTTCTGGGAACGCACGGACCAGATCCCCGACACGAAGCTCTGGGAGGCTCACCAGCGCCAGAAGCTGGAGCTGATGATCTTCGCCCGCAACCGCCTCCGCCATCAGTTCGCCCGCAATGGCGAGGCCCCCAGCGTGCTGGAGGAGCTCGAAAACGTGCTGGACCCCGGCACGCTGACGATCGGATTCGCCCGCCGATTCGCGATCTACAAGCGAACCGGCCTGATCTTCACCGACATGGATCGGATTACGAAACTGCTCTGGAACGAGGATCGCCCGGTCCAGATCATCTTTGCCGGCAAGGCCCATCCGGCCGACCGTCCCGGCCAGGCCGTGATTCAGGAGATCTTCACCAAGTCCCGATCGCCGGAGCTGCGCGGTCGGGTCTTCGTTCTCGAGGACTACGACATGCGCGTCGCCCGCTTCATGGTTCAGGGCGTGGACGTGTGGCTGAACAACCCGCGCCGGCCGCAGGAGGCCTCGGGGACCAGCGGCATGAAGGCCTCGTGCAACGGCGTCGTGAACCTCTCCGTCCTGGACGGCTGGTGGGACGAGGGCTGGGTAGGCGGCAACGGCTGGGCCATCGGCGGGCGCGATCCGGATCCGAATGACCACCAGCAGGACCTCAACGACTCGCAGGACCTGTACCGGCTCCTCGAGGAGGAGGTTGTGCCGCTCTACTACGGGCAGAGGAAGAACGACGTTCCGAGGGGCTGGACGGCCGAGATGCGGCGCTCTATCGCCAGCACCATCTGGCGCTTCTCGACGATCCGGATGCTTCACGAGTATGTCGAGGAGATGTACCTCCCGGCAGCCGGGATCGATCCCGAGCAGCCTCCGGGCCCGCGTCCGGGCCGAACTCCGGGTCGAACCCCGGGTCGGCCTCCGGGTCGTGCTGCCGGCAGTCGCGTCCCCAAAGACGCGGGCTGAGGCCGGATTGGGCGGCCGCGTCTCGCTGGCTCTGGTAATCCACAACCATCAGCCGGTCGGCAACTTCGACTGGGTCATTGAAGACGTCTACGAGCACGCCTACTCGCCGATGCTCCTCGCCCTGGAGCGCCATCCAGGCATCCGCCTGGGCCTTCACTACTCGGGCCCGCTGTTGCAGTGGATGGCCGCCAACCGGCCCGAAGCGATCGCCCGGATCCGGGCCCTGGTCTCTCGAGGCCAAGTCGAGATCGTCGGCGGCGCCTACTACGAGCCGATCCTGGTCACGCTGCCGGACCGCGACCGTCAGGGTCAGCTGGAGCGGATGCGCGAGGAGCTCGAGGCGTTGTTCGGCCGCCGGCCGGCCGGGGCGTGGCTGGCGGAGAGAGTCTGGGAGCCGGGGTTGGTCTACGACGTCGCGACGGCGGGCTATCGCTGGACCGTCCTCGACGACAACCACCTGCGGGCCGCATCCATCCGCGAGGACGGCATGTGGACGACCTTCACGACAGACGACCGCGGCAAGCGGATCACGGTGTTCGGCACGGAGCAGGGGTTGCGCTATCTGATTCCGTTCAAGCCCGTCGAGGACCTGATCTCCTACATGCGCGAGCGGGCCACGCCGGACGGCAGGTTCGTGGGGACGATGGGCGACGACGGCGAGAAGTTCGGAGCCTGGCCGGGCACGTACGAGTACTGCTGGGGCCGCGAGCGCTGGGTGGACCGCTGCTTCGAGGCCATCGAGTCCAACGCCGACTGGCTGGCCACGGTCACTCCATCCGAATGGCTTGACCGGCAGCCGCCCACGACCCGAGCGTACTTCCCCACGGCCTCGTACGTGGAGATGACCGAATGGGCCCTGCCCCCGGACGAGACCCCGGTCTTCACCCAGCTACTGGAAACGGCCCGCGAGCGCGGGGATCCCGCAGCGCGATTCCTGCGCGGCGGCTTCTGGCGCAACTACGCGGCCCGCTACCGTGAGATCAACGAGCTGCACAAGCAGATGCTGCGGGTCTCCGACAAGGTGGCCGCCATGCCCGACGGGCCGACAGCCTCACGGGCTCTAGACCACCTCTATCAGGGCCAGTCGAACGACTGCTACTGGCACGGGCTGTTCGGCGGGATCTACATCGTCCACATGCGATTGGCCACCCTGGGCCATCTCATCGCGGCGGAGGATCTGGCCGACGCCGCTGCGGCGGAGGCCGGGGCGGAGACCGGGGCACACCCGTATGGCGTCAGCCTGGCCGACACGGACCTGGACGCCATCGACGAAGTTCTGGTCACGGCTCCGGGTCAGACCGTGGTGGTGGACCTGGCGGAAGGGGCGGGGATCTCGAGCTGGGACCTGCGGGCCAGCCGCGTTGCGCTGGGTTCGGTGATGCGGCGACGACCGGAGGCCTACCACAAGCGGCTCGTGGCCCATGAGAGGGCCGCCGAGGAGGATGCGCTCGGCGCCGAAGCAATCGCTCCCACGGGAGGGCCGGCGGCCGCGGGAGGGCCGGCGGCCGCGGGC